>JBAZPO010000003.1 GCA_041648175.1 Desulfobaccales bacterium
AAAATTGCCGGACATTATGGAATCGCAGAATTCAGCCTATATGAGCACAGGCTGGAAAGCCTGTGCTACCGGGGAATTTTTAAATACCCATATAAAGTTTCGGCCGCAAAGAAACTTTTGCAAGAGACTCTTTTGGCAAACGCTATAGCTATCCGCTGTCAGCTATCAGTTATCAGCAAAAGCAGATAAAGCTGAAAGCTGACGGCTGAAAGCCTGCACCATCTCACCCTTGATACCCCAACATGCGGAGGGCCTTGGGGTCTTTGCGCCAGTTTTTCCACACCTTGACCCAGAGATCCAGAAACACTTTGGCGCCCAAGAGCGACTCCATTTCGGCCCGGGCTTCGGCGCCGATGGCTTTGAGCATCCGCCCCTGCTTGCCGATGAGAATGCCTTTCTGGGAAGTTCGCTCAACGTAGATCACCGCCCTGATCGTGATCAGATGGGGGCGGCGGCCTTCGTCGAATTCCTCCACCTGCACTGCCACCGCGTGGGGAATCTCCTCCTTGGTATGGTGCAGCACCCGTTCCCGGATGAGTTCCGCCACCAGGAAACGCTCGCTGGAGTCGGTCTCCTGGTCCGGGGGGTACAGCGGCGGCGATACGGGCAGGAGTTTAAGGATCTCGGCGGCAAACTCCGCGATGCCGTCCCCCAGCAGGGCGCTCAGGGGGATAATGGGCGAGGCGGGAAACAACTCGTGGTAAGCGGCGATCAAGGGCAGGAGTTTGGGCTTGGACACGGTGTCGACTTTATTGATGGCCACGATGACGGGACGGTGCACCTGCTTCAAATGGGGCAGCAAAACCTGGTCGTCCGGGGCCGGAAGCCGGGGCTCCACCAGCCACACCACCACGTCGGCTTCGGCGAGCGCCGTGAGGGCCGCCTGCACCAGGGAGGCGTTCAGCGCCCCTTTAGGGTCCAGCACCCCGGGAGTGTCCAGGAACAGGATCTGGGCCGAAGGCCCGTTGACGATGCCCAGGAGGCGGTTCCGGGTGGTCTGGGGCTTGGGGGAAGTGATGGCCAGTTTGTCCCCCACCAGCCGATTCAAGAGGGTGGACTTGCCTACATTGGGCACGCCGATCAGGGCCACATAGCCGCATTTGAAGTCTTCAGACATACTTTATTATACGCAATTTTTTCCTCATTTTCCCCAAAAAGAAAAGGCAGGGCCAACTGACCCTGCCGGTTTTGGAGTATCGCAACAATTCAGGCCGGGTGGGCCTTAAGTCGCCGCGGCTTTTTGCGCCTTGCCCGCCACTTTGGCGTTGAATTTCGCGGCGTCGATGACGAAGCGCTCGTGGTAACCCTGGGAAATCAGGTCCACCCCGTCGTCGGCTTCGATGAAAAAAGTGAGCTTGCGCCCTTCCACCTTCTCTAAAAGGACCCGGACCGTGACCACCAGGCCCGGCGGGGTGGCCGCCACGTGGCTTAAGTTTACGCTGATGCCCACAGTCTGCTCGGCGGGCCAATCCAGGTGTGGATTAAGGGCCTGGATGCAGGCCCATTCAAAGAGCCCCACCATGTACCCGGTGGCCAACACCCGGGGCATCTGCTGAAATTCCGGGGACTCGGGGTAGAGGTGCGGCACCGTCTTGGTGTCCGGGATTTCAAACTGAAATTCGATCTTCAGGCCAGGCTGCAAGGAATCTTTCATGATGGACGCTCCATAAATGATGCAAGGTTTGTATGAAAACCTGCGCTGCACAGGTTGAAAACCTGTGCCACCAAACATTGGTAATTTTTGTAACCTGCCGTCACCAGAATTTCTTTGGATTACTTTTGAATTTCTGCTAAAAAAATCAATAAGTAAAATTAATAATTATTATATAAACAATTAGGCAAAATTATGGAATGGCAGCAACTCCTGGGCTTTTACCAGGTGGCCAAGTTGGGAAGTTTTACCAAAGCCGCGGAAGCCACCTTTCGGACCCAGTCGGCCCTAAGCCAGCAGGTCAAGGCCCTGGAAGAAGAGTTGGGCAGCCAGCTTATCGAGCGGCTGGCCAAACGCCGCTTGAAACTTACCCCCTCGGGAGTCAAGCTCTTTGCCTTTGCCCAAAGGCTTTTGAATCAATGGGACGGGCTTTTGGATGAGTTGCGCGCCATGAAAGGTGAGCCTCAGGGGCCGCTCTCCCTGGCCGCGCCGTTCACCACCCTCTATCACCTGTTGCCCGAAGCCCTCTCGTCTTACCTGCAAAAGTTCCCCCAGGTGGAATTGACCCTGCTGGATCGCCCCCAGGCAGCCGTTTTCAGCCTGGTGAAAAGCGGCGACATTGATTTCGGCCTGGCTTTAGAGTCCCGGGTCCCCAAAGACCTTACAGCCCGGCGCTGGCAACCGGTGGATACGGTCCTCCTGGCTCCGGTGGATCATCCCCTGACCCGAGCCCGCCGGGTCACCTGGCGGCAGATCGCCCGCTACCCCTTGATTGTGCCCCCTCGAGGCCATGAGGCCGGGGGCCGGCACCTGATCGAGGCCCACTTCGAGAAGCTGGGCCTGGCCATTCGCATCATTTTAGAATCATCCAACGTCGAGTTGAGCGCCCGTTACGTGGAAACCGGCCTGGGGCTCGCGTTCGCTACCCTGGCCCGGGGCCTTAAGCCGTCGCAACGCCATCTCGCCTTCATTCCCCTGGGTCATTACTTCAAGCCGGATCACCTGGCCCTGGTCCTGCGCCGGGATAAGGTCCTCACCCCGTACAAGTTGGCCTTTATTAATCTCCTGTTTGGGGATACAATGCCTTCCCAGTAATCGCGCTATACTGGACTCAGAACAGCCAAACCCATAGATTACGGGTTGGGAAGACATTAAGTTGCAGGAACAATCGAAAGCTCATGCTGACCCAAACATTGACCGACCCCAGGACCAACTTTAATAAGGAACGCTCATGAAACGCCGCATCTATCTCAGCATGAAGTCGTTGGAGGAGGCCCGGGAGGTCTGGTTTGCCCGGTTTGATCTGGACGACATGGCCCAGGCTGAAGAAATTCCCGTGGCAGACGCCCGGGGCCGGGTGACTGCGGGGCCGGTGATGGCCAGGCGGTCCTCGCCCGCGGCCCATCAGGCGGCCATGGATGGCTTTGCTGTGGCCGCAGCCAGCACGTTCGGAGCGACCCCTGATAGCCCAAAACTTTTGGCCGTGGGCCAGGAGGCCTTTCCCATCAACACCGGCCATCTCATGCCGCGTTCAACCGATGCGGTGATTATGGTGGAGCAGGTCCCGGACCCCGAGGCCGACCCGATTACGGTGGAGGAGCCCACCTTTCCCTGGCAGCATGTGCGCCGGATAGGGGAAGATCTGGTGGTGGGCGAGATGGTGCTGCCGGAAGGGGTGGAAATCGTGCCTTGGGCCCAGGGGGCTTTGCTGGCCGCGGGGGTGACAAAGATCGCGGTGCGCCGCCGGCCCCGGGTCGCAATCATCCCCACGGGCACCGAGCTGATTCCCGTAACGGAGCTGGACCAGGATTTGCCCAGGGGCAAGCTGCCGGAGTTCAATTCCGTCATTCTGTCCGGGTTGGTGGTCGAGGCGGGCGGGGTGCCGATGGTTTTGCCCATCGTCTCAGATGATCCCGGGGCTTTGACCGCAGCGCTTG
The DNA here is from genome assembly GCA_041648175.1 of Desulfobaccales bacterium. NCBI lineage: Bacteria > Pseudomonadati > Thermodesulfobacteriota > Desulfobaccia > Desulfobaccales > Desulfobaccales bacterium. The sequence continues at coordinate 3,589 of JBAZPO010000003.1, forward strand.
AAGACGCCCTGAAAGATGCCGATATGGTGCTCATCAATGCCGGGTCTTCCGCGGGCACCGAGGATTACACTTACCGGGCCATTGATGCCTTAGGCGATGTCTTGGTCCACGGCGTCTCCATGATGCCGGGCAAGCCCACGGTGCTGGGGGTGGTGGCGGGCAAGCCGGTCATCGGCAACCCCGGCTATCCCGTGTCCGCGGTGCTGTCCTTCGAGCAGTTCGCCGCGCCTTTAATTGCCGGGCTGGCGGGTCAGCGCCTGACTCCCCGGCCCACCCTGGAAGTCTACCCGGCCCAGAACCTGCCGTCCAAGCCGGGCCTGACGGAATTTATCCGGGTGACCTTAGGGAGGGTGGGAGACAAAGTTATCGCCACCCCGCTGCCCCGGGGCGCTGGAACCATCACTTCTTTGGTCAGGGCCGACGGCCTGCTCATTGTGCCGGCCTTGAGTGAGGGTCTGGAGGAGGACCGGCAGGTGAGCGCCGAACTGCTGGTTCAGCCTGAAGACATCGAAGGCACCCTGGTGGTGTTGGGCAGCCATGACAACACCATCGACCTGTTGGCGACCCTGCTACACCGCCGGGACCACCGCTTGCGCCTGTCCTCCGGCCACGTGGGGAGCCTGGGGGGCTTGATGGCCCTGCGCCAGGGCCGGGCTCACCTGGGGGGCAGCCACATGTTGGACCCCGAAACCAACACCTATAACGTGCCCTTTATCCAGCGCTATCTGGCGGGCGTGCCCTTGAAACTTATTAACCTGGCCTGGCGGCAGCAGGGGCTGATGGTGGCCCCCGGCAATCCGCAAAAAATCAAGACCATCAATGACCTGGTGCGTCCTACCGTGAGGTTCATCAACCGGCAGCGGGGGGCCGGGACCCGCCTGTTGCTGGATTATCTCCTTAAGGAAAACGGACTTAATGCCGATCAGGTTCAGGGTTATGAACGGGAAGAGTATACCCACATGGCTGTGGCGGTGAATGTCTTCTCCGGCACCGCCGACGTGGGCCTGGGGATTTTGGCCGCGGCGCGGGCCCTGGGGCTGGATTTTATTCCGCTGCTCCCCGAGCGCTACGACCTGGTGGTGCCCGAGACCACTTTTGCCGACCCCCGCTTCCAAGTCTTGCTGGAGGTGGTCCGCTCCCCTGAATTCCAAACAGCCGCGGCCGCCTTGGGAGGTTATGATTTGAAGGATTGTGGCACAATTCTCTGGGAACAATGATTTCCAGATGGTGATCTCTTAAAGGCAGCCTTCGGTATTAATAAATTTTACGAAACATTGGAAATGAACAGGAGGGGCGGGGTTTAAACCCGCCCCTACAACTCTCCTCATGCCAAGAAAACTCCTTGCCTGGATTATTGTCTCTCTCTGTTCCTTCTGGGGCGGGGGCTTGCCGGCTGCGAGTCTTGCCGCCCCCAGTCAGCCGGTCACCATTTATCTTTTTTGGACCGAGGGTTGTCCCCATTGTGTCCATGAGAAGGAGTTTTTAGCCCGCCTGCACCACGCCGATCCCGATATCAAGATCGTGGCCCTGGAGTTATCCGGCAACCCGGATAACCGGGAATTATTCCAGAAAGTCGGAAAGTTTCTCAATGCCGATGTCTCCGGCGTGCCCTTCACCGTCATCGGCACGCAATCCGTGCTCGGCTGGCAGGATGAGTCTACCACCGGCCAGGCCATTACCATGGCGATAAACGAGGCGCGCCGGCAGGAAGCGCCTGATATTGTGGCGACTCTCCGGGCCGGGATGGCCCCTCCCCTCCACCCCGGGCTGGAAAACCAGGTGATCCCAGACACCCTGACTGTGCCGCTGTTGGGCCAGATCAACCTCAAGTACCTGTCTTTGGGCTTGGTTACCGTCATCATCGGCGCGTTGGACGGTTTTAACCCTTGCGCCCTGTGGGTGCTGATCTTCCTTATCAATCTGTTGCTGGGCATGGAAGACCGGAAAAAGATGTGGGTTTTGGGCGGCGCCTTTATCATGGCGTCGAGTGCGGTTTATTTCCTGTTCATGACCGCCTGGCTTAATATTCTGGTTTTTCTGGGGTTTATCTTTTGGATCAGAATCGCTATCGGCCTTGTCGCCCTCTTCGCCGGGGGCTATAACTTAAGGGAATACCTGACCAACACCGCCGGGGTTTGCAAACTGAGCCATGGGAACCGCCGCCAGCGCACCATGGACCGGCTCAAGGAGATCATCGCCACCCGCAAATTTGGGCTGGCCCTGGGCGGAATCGTGCTCCTGGCCTTGATGGTGAACCTGGTTGAATTGATCTGCTCCGCCGGATTCCCGGTGGTCTATTTGCAAATTCTGAGTTTGACGCCTTTACCGTTCTGGCAGTATTATCTCTATCTACTCCTTTACATCACGATTTTCATGCTCGACGATATCATTGTCTTTGTGGTGGCCATGCTCACCTTGCAAATGATGGGCGTAACCACCCGGTACAAACGGTTCTCCAACTTGATCGGCGGGATTTTGATGCTGCTGATCGGCGTGTTGCTGATCTTTAAACCCGGCTGGTTGATGTTTGGTTGAGCCGGTCGCCCTAAAAATTTCAAACCGTGGACTGGCCAAGCAGTGATGCAGGTCTTAAGATAACCTAAGAATATTACTGTATCTAAAGGAGGACTATTCATGGAGTTGAAGGGTTCCCAAACCGAGAAAAATCTACTTATCGCCTTTGCCGGGGAGTCCCAAGCCCGGAACCGCTATACCTTCTATGCTGGCGAAGCCAAGAAGGCGGGCTACGAATATATCGCGGCCATTTTCCTGGAGACCGCAGAAAACGAGAAGGAGCACGCCAAGGTCTTTTTCAAGCACCTGGGAGAAGGCACCGCGGAAATCGTGGCGGGCTACCCCTTTCATCTGGGGGACACGCTGAGCAATTTGGTAGCCGCCGCGGAAGGCGAGAATTACGAGTGGACCACCATGTACCAGAATTTTGCGGACGACGCGGAAAAAGAAGGCTTCAAGGAGATCGCCGCCTCTTTTAGGGAGATCGCCAAGGTGGAGAATTTTCACGAGTCCCGGTACCGGGCCCTAGGCGAGCATGTCAAGAACGGCACCATGTTCAAGCGTGACGAGCCTGTTACCTGGCACTGCCGGAATTGCGGCTATCTCGTCAAGGGGAAAAATGCTCCGGATCTTTGCCCGTCCTGCAAGCACCCCCAGTCCTACTACGAAGAACTGGCGGAAAATTACCGGTAGAGAAAGGTAACCTGATGTACCAGGTGTTAGTCTTGGTGGTCTTGGCCTATCTGTTGGGGTCCATCCCCTCCGGGCTGTTGGTCGCACGATGCTTGGGGGGGCCGGACCCTAGGAGCCAGGGCAGCGGCAACTTGGGGACCGCCAATGTCTACCGCGTCTTAGGGCGGAAGGCCGGAGCCCTCACTCTGCTGGGAGATGTGGCCAAGGGGGCCTTGCCGGTGGCCTTGGCGCGGCTGACCCTCTATTCGCTTGCGGCCTGGCAGGATACGGGCGTGGCCCTGGTGGCCGCGGCCGCGGTCTTGGGCCACGTCTTCCCCTTATATCTGGGTTTCAAGGGTGGCAAAGCCGTGGCCACCACCTTCGGCGTCGTGGCGGTAGTGGCCCCCTGGGCCGCACTCAACCTGGTCCTGGTTTACATCCTGGCCCTGTCCCAAACCCGGATCTTTTCGGTGAGCGCCCTGATCTGCGCCTGGCTGCTGCCGGTGGCGGTGGGGCTGTTCACCGCTTCCAAGGCCTATCTGCTGCTGGCCGGGGCGCTTTCGGGTCTCATTTTGGTCTGTCATCGGGATAATCTGGAACGTTTCTTTAAGGGTGAAGAACCGCGCCTTTAGGCCCACAGAAAGCCAGGGGTTCTCAGACCAGGCCTCGACCCACATTCCACTTGATGGAGAAGGAACATGCTGATCAAGGACTGGATGACCAAAGACCCTATCACCATTACCGAAGACACTTCGATGATCAAAGCTATTCATCTCATGAAGGAGCGCCGTTTCCGGAGGCTGCCGGTAGTGACGTTGGGGCGGTTGGTGGGCATGGTTACCGACCGGGACTTAAAGGAGGCCGCACCCTCCAAGGCAACCTCCCTGGATGTCCATGAACTTTACTACCTCCTGGCCGAACTCCAGGTCAAGGAGATCATGAGCCATAATCCCCTCAGCGTTTCCCAGGATGACACGTTGGAACACGCGGCCCAGATCATGCTGGACCACACGATCTCGGGCTTGCCGGTGGTGGACGCGCATGGCAAGGTGGTGGGGATCATCACGCAATCCGACGTGTTCCGGGCCTTTATGCATATTACCGGCGTCCTCCAGGGAGGGGTCCAATTCGCCCTGAGGCTGGAAGACCGCCCCGGCCTGATCAAAGAAGTGGTGGACCTCCTGAGGAACCGGGGAGCCCGGTTCGTCAGCCTGATGTCATCCTATGCCACGTCTAAGGAAGGCTTTCGGGATGTCTACATCCGGGTCAAGAACCTGCCCCCGGAGGCGGTGGCGGCGGCCCAAGAGGAACTGGCCTCCCGCTATGAGTTGCTCTACGTCATCCCGGAGGGGTCAGCCGGCCCTTAGACGACTGGCTGGCGGACGCCGCAGCATCCATGCCCTAAAGCACGGGGCGCAAGGCGATGGCCTGCTGGCTGCAAAGGAGGGTTGAGCCCTCCTTTCTCTTTTAATTGCCTGTCGCCGGTTCCGGGTAGATTCTATATAGCGAATGCCAAAAGAGCCTCTTGCAAAAAGCCTTTTGTCATCCTGAGTGGAGCGAAGGATCTCGCATTTTCCTCTCCTTTTTGAGATTCTTCGGTCGCTTCGCTCCCTCAGAATGACAAGCAAAGAGACTTTATATGGGTATTTAAAAATTCCCCGGTAGCACAGGCTTTCCAGCCTGTGCTCAAATAGGCTGAATTCTGCGATTCCATAATGTCCGGCAATTTTGCAAGAAGCTCTTTTGGCTTTGAGTATAGGTGCTTATGGAACCCTCCGGCAGTTTTCCACCCCTTTTGCGGCCCGAGCCGGCCGGGCCGGTAAATTTCGGCCCCATTACCTTTATCCCCGGCCGCAAGGGCGGCCGCTACCCTTACTGCCACTCCCTGGTGATAGAGCAGGGGACGGACACCTGGGTGGTGGACCCTGCGGCCGATAAGGCCTTTTTCCAGGAACTGGTCCGAACCCGGCGGGTGACCGGGGTCTTTCTCAGCCACTTTCACGAAGATCATCAGAAGTACAACTATCTCTTCCCCGAGGCCCGCTTCTATGGTCCGGTCCTGGAGGCGGAGGCCTTCACTTCCATGGCCGCCATCTTCCAGTTCATGGGCATAACCGACCCGCAATTCCAAGATTACTGGCGGCGCACCCTCACCCAGGATTTTCATTTCCAGCCTCTGACCAATTTTACTCCTTATCTGCCCGGCCAACTGTTCCAACTGGGAGAGGTCATCCTGGAAATCATCCCGGCGCCGGGACATACGCCGGGGCATAGCTGTTTCCACTTTCCCCGGCAGCAGTTGTTGTTTCTGGCGGACGTAGACCTGACGCCCTTCGGTCCGTGGTACGGCGACGCCACCTCCAACCTGGAAACCTTTGAATCCACCCTTGATGCCCTCAAACAAATCCGGGCCCAAACCTATATTACGGCTCATGAACAGGGCTTGTTTACTGAAGCGGAGTTTTCCTCCGGACTGGCTGCGTTTCGCGACAAGATAGAGCAGCGGGAGGCCAGGCTACTGGATGCCTTGGGCACGCCGCAATCCTTGGATCGACTTGTGGCCCGACGCCTGGTCTATGGCAAAGCCAAAGAGCCCCAGTTCGTCTATGACCACATGGAGGGCCAGATGCTGGCCAAGCACCTGGACCGCCTGCTGCGGCAGGGCTTCATCGTCCGCACCCCCGCAGGGTTTCAGCGGCTCTTATAAGAGAATGCGTTCAAACAGGTAATTTTGTAGGCGCAGGCTTTACCGTGAAAACCAAATCCCCCTAAATCCCCCTTTTCCAAAGGGGGACTTTAAACCCCCCCTTTGGAAAGGCGATTGTATACTTGACATAGCAAACTATGTGCGATAAACTTCATATTGACAGGCCGGTTAATTCTAATTCCAGGGAAGTCCTCATTAAATGGGTTGGGGACTTCCTTTGGGAATGGGAAGGTGCTATTTCAGAACCAAACCGTCAAGGAATGTTATATGGCGATGCAGCCAAGATAATTGTTGACACAATAATTAATGTAAAAACTGATCCATCAAACGATGAATATAAGGAGTCAACTCAATTACCAAATCCTGAATCTTATTTCCACAATTGAATAATTCAGTAACTGTATATTTATGATGACGAACTTCATGTTTCTCTTTGCCATATTTTAGTTGTGCTATTTTCAATGTTTCAGGTGTTAATTCCTCAATAGCACCATGGACTAATGTATGACGCATATCGGAAAGCAATTTAATACGATTTAAAAATGCTAATCCTTCATATTTATATGGATGCAATATTTCTAATTTATTAAATGAGTCTTCCAAAAATGTTATCTTATTATTCAGTGCACGGGGAAGTTGGTTTCTATAAGCAATACTTTTTCCACCACAATTACGGAAAACTATAGTTACCCAGAAATCAAGTGTTTGTTCGACATGTGACCATGAAGCAACAATTAGGCCAATAGAAACATACATTGAAGTACGAGGATCAGGAACAACCATGAAAAACTCCGATAACAAAAAATCAAAAGAAAAAGAACCAGAAGTTGATTTTACTAAAGTTTCTCCCGATGATATCGCTAAGCGGTTTTTGGAGACACCGCCGAAACCTAAAACTAAGAAAGAAAAGGATAAGCCATGAGTGAAGGCATGAACAAGCGCGAACTTCTCAAGGACAAGGTGGTGGACCTTGTAAAAGAGTTTATCAAAATTGAGGGCGGAATTAGTCAGTTTGATTTGGAAAAGCTATTTGGAAATTACAATCTATCAGAAGTGTCTTCCGCCCTTGCTGCGCTACCTATTTGTTGGTCGCGCTAATTAAATTGCCTATGTTACCCATATGAATGAGTAGTTGAATTAGGTTTTGATTAACTTCGGCAAGTGCACACGTTTGTTTACCGGATACAAAAAGTTGACATTCGGTTACACAACGACCTTGGATAAGTTCATGTGTTCTGAAGGGACAAATTTTAGCGGTTTCCATGACTTCTAACTCCTTGAATATGGGATTCTCGCAAAATCACCATAGCACAAAATAGCAGTTAGGAGTCATGGAATTATTCATCATCTTTCTTAGTGAGTCCGCCGATAGGTCAAACGCTTACCGGCAATGCCCTTGAGGGCTTTGGTAGCACGCATGGAATCATCAAACCCGAGTTTCTCACGGTAGTTATAACGGAAATCAAACTCAGCGGTATAGCGATGCAAATGAGCAACACTGACATGCTGGTAAACGCCATAGATACCACGTTTGAAGATACTGAAAAATCCTTCAATGGTGTTGGTATGCACGTTGCCCCTGACATATTCGCTATTACTATGAGCTATGACTTCATGGATAGCAAACTCTTCACTCATGTGTCTGTATTGCCCTGCATCATCGGTTATAAGGTGGGCATTATCGCTAACGTGCTCCTTGAGGATAGGCTTCAAGGTATCGGCGGTCACATTGGGAACATGAAAGGAGCGGACCCCGCCGTTACGCTCTACAAGGGCAAAGACAGCGTTTTTGTGAGCATACCCACGGCGTTTCTTCATCCCAGGTTTTTTGCCAATAAAAGTTTCATCGGCTTCAACCGGCCCGTTTGTTCCAAACATATCAATAGAAGTGGGCTTCATGGCTTCACGGATTCTGTGAGACATAAACCAAGCCGACTTATAGGTAATATCAAGCATTCTGGAAAGCTGACAGGAACTAATGCCTTTCTTGCTGGCGGTCATAAGGTGAAAGGCCAGCATCCATTTGTGCAAAGGTATGTGAGAATCTTCAAACAAGGTGCCGACAGTCACCGTAAAATGTTGGCGGCAACCATTGCATTGATGAAGGCCGGGGCGATGGCTCTTGCCTTTAAGTTTGGTGATCTTCTCAGTTTCGCCACAATGAGGGCATACAGGGCCATGAGACCAGCGCAGTTTTTCAAGGTGTCTTCTGGCTTCGGCTTCATCGGTAAAAATTGGGTTGGTAAGGTCTGTGCTCATGGTTCCTAACTCCTTGACATATAAGATAACACAGGATTATTACTATGTCAAGTATATAATCGCCTTTGGAAAAGGGGGGCAGGGGGGATTTCATCCCTGAGAGTGAGACACTTTCGGTTCATGATTGTTAAGCTTGCGATTGCTCCTTTAAATTACCTTTTTGAGCGCCACTTGGTATAAGAGGGACTGAGGCCGGCTAGCGTCTTCAAAAAGATAGGGTTGTTTAACGATGTCAGCAGTATATACTCATTGCCAAAAGTTTTTTCTTATTCACCCCTCACCCTACCCTCTCCCACAAGGGGAGAGGAGAATTAGAGGAAAAAACTTTTGGCAAACGCTTTAAGTGTAACTATACGTAATTAATTAACTTTTAATTATTTTTCTTCCTCTTGCCCCCGCCCGGCCTTTCGGTTAAGATGGTTTTAATGGCTAATTCAGAGTTCGTTCATCTCCATGTCCATACCGCCTATAGTCTGCTGGACGGCGCCATCCGGGTCAAGGACCTGATAACCCAGGCCCAGGCTTTTGGGATGCCCGCGGTGGCCATCACCGATCACGGCTCCATGTTCGGCGTCCTGGATTTCTATCAGCAGGCCAAGAAGGCGGGGGTCAAGCCCCTGCTGGGCTGCGAACTCTACGTGGCCCCCGGCTCCCGCCACGAAAAGAGCGGCAAGGGGGACAACAACCACCTGGTGGTCCTGGCGCAAAATGACGAGGGCTACCACAATCTTATCAAGCTGGTCACCCGGGGCCACCAGGAAGGTTTTTACTATCGCCCCCGGGTGGACAAAGAGTTACTGCGGGAGTTGAACGGCGGGCTCATTGCCCTGTCCTCCTGCCTCCATGGGGTGGTGGCCCGGCCCCTCCTGAACGATGACCTTGCCGCGGCCGAGGCCAGCGCCCGGGAATACGCCGAAATCTTCCCGGACCGGTTTTACCTGGAAGTCCAGGCCAACAACCTGGCGGAACAGCTCAAGGTCAATGCGGCTCTGCTGGAACTTGGCCCCAAGTGGGGGCTGCCCGTGGTGGCCACCAACGACGTGCACTACCTGAAGCCCGAAGACGCCCGGGCCCACGACGTCCTGCTGTGCATCCAGACCGGCAAGACCGTCAACGCCTCGGGCCGCATGAAGTTTCAGACGGACCAACTTTATTTTAAAAGTCCCGAGGAGATGGCCCGGATCTTCCCCTATCCCGAGGTCATCGCGGCCTCAGGCGAGATTGCGGCCCGCTGCGACGTCACCCTTAACCTGGGCACCTATAATTTCCCGGTCTATCCTGTCCCCGACGGCGAGACCATGGAATCCCTCATGACCCGCCAGGCCAAAGAAGGCCTTAAGCAGCGTCTGACGGCCCCGGCCACCCATTTCCGCCCGCCTGAGGCCGACTACTGGCAGCGCCTGGCCTACGAGACCGATATCCTGGTAAAGATGGGCTTTGCCGGCTACTTTCTGGTGGTGGCCGACATCATCAATTATGCCCGGCGGCGCCAGATTCCCGTGGGACCCGGCCGGGGCTCCGCGGCCGGCAGCCTGGTGGCCTACGCCCTGAAGATCACCGACCTGGACCCCCTGGCCTACGGCCTCTTTTTCGAACGCTTCCTCAACCCCGAGCGTGTAAGCCCTCCTGACATCGACGTGGATTTCTGCTACGAGCGCCGGGGCGAGATCATCGAATACGTCTCCAAAACCTATGGCTGGCCCAACGTGGCCCACATCACCACCTTCGGAAGCATGAAGACCCGCCAGGTGATCCGCGACGTGGGCCGGGCCCTGGAAGCGCCCTACCCCGATGTGGACAAGATCGCCAAGTTGGTGCCGGAAAAACTCAACATCACCCTGGAACAGTCCCTGGCCATGGAGCCGCGTCTCAAGGAGCTGCAAAACACTAATCCTGTGGTAGCCGACATCCTGACCGTGGCCGAAGTCCTGGAAGGCCTGCCGCGCCACGCCTCCACCCACGCCTCGGCGGTGGTCATCGCCGACCGGCCCCTGATCGAGTACCTGCCGCTCTACAAAGGCAGCAAGGGTGAGCAGGTCACCCAGTTCGACATGAAAGGGGTCGAGAAAGTCGGCCTGGTGAAGTTCGATTTCCTGGGCCTGCGCACCTTAACGGTGATCGACCAGGCGGTGCGCCTGATCCGCCGCTCTCACGATCCCGACTTCGACATCCATACTCTCCCACTGGAGGACCAGCCCACTTTTGCCCTCCTGCAGGCGGCCAACACCGCCGGGGTGTTCCAGTTGGAGAGCGCGGGCATGCGCGCCCTGATGGTGCGCCTCAAGACCACCGTGTTCGAAGACATCATCGCCCTGGTGGCCCTCTATCGCCCGGGTCCCATGGAGTCCGGCATGCACGACGATTTCGTGCGCCGCAAACATGGGGAAAGCAAAGTAGAGTACTTTCTGCCCCAAATGGAGCCCATCCTCAAGGAAACCTACGGCGTCATCCTCTATCAGGAGCAGGTGATGCAGATCGCCGCGGCGGTGTCCGGGTTTTCCCTGGCCGAGGCCGACCTCCTGCGGCGGGCCATGGGCAAAAAAGACCCCGCGGTGATGGCGGCCCAGCGGGACCGGTTCGTCTCCGGGGCCGTGGCCAACGCCGTACCTAAAGCCAAAGCCAGCGAATTGTTTACGCTTATAGAAAAGTTTGCCGGCTACGGCTTCAATAAATCCCACAGCGCCGCTTACGCCCTGGTGGCCTATCAGACTGCCTATCTCAAGGCCCATTATCCCCTGGAGTTTCTGGCCTCGGTGCTCAACAGCGAAATCAACAATACCGCGGCCATGGCCAAGCACATCATGGAGGCCCGGGAAGAGGGCATCGTGCTTTTGCCGCCGGACATCAACCGCAGCGACCGGGACTTCACCGTGGAGGACGGCAAGGTCAGGTTCGGCCTGGCCGGGGTAAAAAATGTCGGGGTAGGGGCCATCCACGATATCATAGACGCCCGGCAGGCTGGCCCTTTCGAGAATTTTCGGGATGTATTGGAACGGATCAATCTGGGCAAGGCGAACCGCAAGGTCTTAGAGGCCCTGATTCAAGCCGGGGCCTTCGACAGCCTTCAACCCCGGCGGTCCCGCCTCATGGCGGGCCTGGAAGGTGCCCTGGAAAAAGTCAATCACCAGAAACGCCTCCAGACCGCCAAACAGATGTCCATGTTCGGCGGGCTGATGGAACCCCAGGAGGACGACTGGCTGCCGGAAGCCCAGCCTTGGGACAAATCCGTGAAACTGGCCCGGGAAAAGGAGGCCTTGGGGGTTTATGTCACCGGGCACCCCCTGGATGCCTACCGGACCCTCCTGAAGGCCCAATTCAGGGTTACCACGGCCGACCTCGCCGAAGCGCCAGATTCCCAGGAAGTGGCCCTGGGGGTGGTGGTGACGTCTCTCAAGGAAAAAGTGAGTAAGCGCGGCGGGCGCCTGGCCATCCTTACGGTGGAAGATTTGGCGGGGAGCGTGGAAGCCCTGGTGTTTTCGGAAGTCTACGAGCGGGTGGCGGAGCTTTTGGCCCAACCAAGCCTGCCCTTGTGGTTCAAAGGGCACGTGGTGCAGGAAGAAAAGGGTCCCAAACTGGTGGCCCAGGAGATCGCTCCTCTGGAGTCGAGGCTGGAGCGCCTACCGGAAAGGCTGGACCTGCGCCTCCAGGCCGTCACCGTGACCCAGGAACAACTCCTGAACTTAAAAGAGATCCTGAGCCGGCATGCGGGGCCGGTTCCCGCGTTTCTGCACTTTCTACAGCCCAAGAAAGACACGACCCTGGCCCTGCCCAAGGAACTGGGCCTGACCCCGTCCCCCGACCTGGCTCAAGAGGTCAACCGGCTCTTTGGATACCCGGCTTTAAGTCTGTAACTCTTATCTTTGCGCCTTTGCGTCTTGGCGAGAGCCTGAACGGTATTAAAGACTGCAACATACCTCTCGTCCCGTACCCCAGCCGGGAAGCCCAAGCCAGGTGGCAGTGTCTGGGACCAGTGCCCCAAGTCTGGCGTGGCGCAACTCCACCCGCGTGAGGGCAGCCTGGAAGTCCTCCGCTGGAATGGTGCGGCTGAAAAGCTCCCGGGCTCCCAACTTGAGGGCCTTCCAAATGATGCGAGGGGAGACCTCTTCCACAAAAAGGAAAATGTCCGGGCTTTTCGGTTGCTTGGTGATCTGGGCAATCACATTGTCCAGGTGCGGATTATTGTCCTGGTATTCCACCAGGACCACATCGGCCCCGTTCTCGCCCCCGAGACCCGAGAGGTCCCGGAAATGCCTCACCTGGCCGATTCCGGAAGCAACAACCACTTGGCGCAGGTATTCGCCCTGTGCTTGGGAATGATAGTAAACGCTGAATTGCATGGCCTTCTCCTTTCTCACCCGGGTCTTTAGAAAGTTCCCCGCCTCCCCCAGGTTTGGCTTAAGTATGAGGCCAGGAGAAGGCATTGACAATCGGGAGGACGGCTGATTTTTCACTCGGCAAGGCCCTGAATCCCAGGTCAGGGAAATTACTGAGCCGGGGGTAGTACCGAGATTTCAGCGAATATTTCTTTTCTCAGGTTGTAGAACGGACCTGGCGTGGTTACAATGCGTGGAAAAAACACTCTCGTAACCGGCCACTATTCCGCCACTAACATGATATTGCCAACTATGATGCCCCAACCAACTTACCCCAACCGTTCCATGCTCTTGCGTCTCATCAACGCAGCCGGCCGCCGGTTTTTGCAAAACGGCTTCTCCTGGTTGCACCTGGATGAAAAGACCCTATTCGACAAGGCTTGTAAACGTACCGGCCTGGACGACTTTGGGGACACCTCGTTTCTTGAAGCCTTCCGGGTTTTGCTCCAGGCCTATAAAACCGAGGCTGAGTTCAATTTCGTCGGCCGGGTCTGCGTCCACAGCGACACGGTGCGGACGCTGGAAAACCGTCTCCGGCTGGTGGCGGACCGGAGGCGGCATCCGGCCATCGCGGCCGAGGTCATCCGCCGTCCGCTGTTCATCACCGGCCTGCCCCGCAGCGGCACCACCTTTTTGCACGCCCTGCTGGCCCAGGACCCGGCCCATCGCGCCCCCCAGGTGTGGGAAGTGATGCATCCCTCGCCACCACCCGAGGCGGCGTCTTACGCCTGCGATCGCCGCATCACCGCCACCGCCCGGGAGTTGAAGTGGATTGACATCCTCATGCCGGATTTCAAAACGGTGCACTTGATTGACGCCAGACTGCCGCAAGAGTGCATCGCCATTACCAGCCATGACTTCCGGAGTTACACCTTCGAGTCCATGTACCATGTGCCTTCCTACCGGGCCTGGCATGACGGTCAGGACAAGCGTCCCGAATATGAGTATCATCAGCGCTTTCTGCAACATTTGCAGTGGCGGGCACCCGGCAAACGGTGGGTGCTCAAGGCGCCCAGCCACTTACTGGCCTTAGAGGGCTTGCTTCAGGTCTATCCAGATGCGGGGATTATCCTGACCCATCGCGATCCTCTCAAGGTCCTGCCGTCCTGTGCCAGCTTTACCGAGGTGTTGCGCCGGGCTTTCAGTGACCACGTCGATAAAGTCTCCCTGGCCCAAGAAGTGCAACAACGCTGGGAAGAAGGGGCCGGGCTGGCGGTGAAGTACCGCCAGATGCCGGGGTTGCAGAAGCAGTTTTTTGATGTCCGCTATCCGGAATTGGTGCGGGACCCCATGTCCATGGTCCAGCGCCTCTACGAGCATTTCGACCTGGAGCTAAGCCCTGCAGCAAAAAGCGCCATGGAACAGTTCTTGCGGGCCAACCCCAAAAATAAAGACGGGGTCCACCGCTATTCCTTGGAAGAATTCGGGTTAAACCCCGCGGAAGAAAGGCGCCGCTTTCAATTCTACCTGGATTTTTTCGGCCTCGAACCGGAAAATTGCTAACCTGACGGGCCGCAAGGGTATTTAAAACTTCGAGGTGGCACAGGCTTTCCAGCCTGTGCTCTATTGGATTGGTGGGGCGGGCCTCTGTGCCCGCTTCCCTTGCCTATGCCAGGAGACTATTCATTTTTTAAAACTCTATCTTTGACATTATAGCGTTTGCCAAAAGTTTTTTCCTTTAAGGTACATTGTCCAAGAAGCTAAATCCCCCCTAATACCAAGTTGCTGTCATAGAAGTAAGAATAGCTCCGGTTTTATAGGTCGTATCTATATGTGCGAGTGTAACAAGGGCGGACACATAGGTCCGCCCCTACAAAAACTATAATTACCTGTATGAACGCAACTCGGTATAACCCCCTTTTCCAAAGGGGGGAACTTAGCGGAATTGCTTTAAAAGTCCCCCTTTGAAAAAGGGGGATTTAGGGGGATTTAGAAATCCAGCAACCAGAAAGAATTTTTGGCAACTGCTATAAATTGCTATGACACCGCCAGAGTCTTCCCGCCGCGCCAATCAACCAACAAAAAAGCGGCCGCAAGGCCGCTTCTTTTTTTCGAGAGGCAGGTATGCCCCTTAATTTTATATGCTTAGCAGACCCTGGTCAGTCTTGCGGGATTGGGCTGAGCTGGAGGCCGCTCTCAACCAGGTCGCCCTCGACCGGCTCGGTAAGAATTTCTTCAGACGATTCCGGCATCTCTTCCCCTTCCAGCGTGATGACCTTGCCTTGCCGACGTTTCATCTTGTCGTCGTTCTTCTGCTTACGGGCTATTTCTTTGGCGCGTTTTTGCCAGCCATATCTATTGCGAGCCATTTTTCCCCTCCCTGGAGCTAGTTGTTTTTGGTAGCCGCAGGCGTTAGCCTGCGTGGTAAAGCAAGACGCTGGTGCCACCAAAAAATGGTCATTTGCTCCGGTTTAAAAATGTCAAAACTCCGGAGGTCCCTAAGACCCCCGGAGTTTTAACCTCAGGTTAAATGGCTTAGAGTTTTACCACGTTCTGGGCCTGAGCGCCCTTGGGGCCCTGGACCACCTCGAACTCCACGTCCTGGTCTTCCGCCAGGGAGCGGAAGCCGTCACCCTGGATAGCACTATGATGCACAAACACGTCTGGACCACTTTCCCGGGTGATGAAGCCAAAACCCTTGGAGTCATTAAACCACTTTACCTTGCCTGTTTCTTTCATGCAAAACCTCCAACAGATACTGCAATAAAATATTCCCGCTAAAAAAAGCAGGGCGCCAAGCAGTCAGTCAAAAAAAAATCGGCGAGGACTTAGCATCCCCGTCCGATTCTGTCCAGGACTTTTGGCCCTGCTTTCAGTCTGACATGCTAAAACTGGATATAGTTTACCAGAGAATTTCTCTCTGTCAAGCTCGTTATTTAGAAATTTGCCGTCCCCCCCAAAGACCGCTTTACTGCAGATAAAAAGGGGTCTGACCCAAATTGTTTTTACTGAAAACTGAAAACCGAAAACGGGCTTTTACATATGGTCGATGAGGGCCTGGCCGAACTCGGAGCAGGAAACTTCCCGGGCTCCGGCTAAAAGGCGAGCCAGGTCGTAGGTGGCAATGCCGTCCTTGAGGGTGCGGGGCAGACTCTCATGGATATACCGCGCCGCATCAGTCCAGCCGAGATATTCCAGCATCATAGCCCCGGAGAGGATCAGCGAGCTGGGGTTGACCTTATCTAAGCCGGCATACTTGGGGGCGCTGCCGTGGGTGGCCTCAAAAATGGCGCAGTTGTCGCCGATGTTGGCCCCCGGGGCCATCCCCAGCCCCCCCACCTGGGCCGCTAAAGCATCCGAGATATAATCGCCGTTCAGGTTGGGGGTGGCGATGATATGGTATTCCTCCGGGCGCAGCAGCACCTGTTGAAAGAGATTATCGGCAATGCGGTCATTGAGCATGGTCTTGCCGGCCGGGAGTTTCCCCTGATACACCGTGTACAGTTCCGCCTCCGAGACCACCAGGTCCGACAACTCCGCCGCTACTTCATAGCCCCAATTCTGGAAGGCCCCTTCGGTGTACTTCATGATGTTGCCTTTGTGCATCAGGGTGACGACGGTCCGGCCGTGTTTGGCGGCGTACTTTAAAGCCATCCGGATCAACCGCTTGCTGCACCGTTCGGTCATGGGCTTGATGCCTATCGCCGCGGATAAGTCCAGGGTGCAGCCAAGCTCGTGATTGAGGAAATGAATCAGGCGCTGGGACTCGGGGCTGTTGGCGGGCCACTCCACCCCGGCATAGACGTCCTCGGTGTTTTCCCTAAAGATCACCATGTCGATCTTTTCCGGCGCCTTCATAGGGCTGGGCACGCCCTCATAGTAACGCACCGGGCGGATGCAGGCATACAGATCCAGCACCTGGCGCAGGGTTACGTTCAGCGACCTAAAGCCCCCGCCGATGGGGGTCGTCAGGGGGCCTTTCAGGGCCACCCGATATTCCCGCAGGGCCGTCAGGGTTTCCACCGGCAGATAACTGCGGTTCGCTTTAAAAGCCTTTTCCCCGGCCAGAACTTCCTGCCAATGAATGCGCTTGCCGTCGCCGTAAGCCTTGGCCACCGCGGCATCCAGCACCGGCCGGGTGGCGTGCCAGATATCCGGTCCGGTGCCGTCCCCCTCTATATAAAGAATAATCGGTTGATTGGGAACCACAAGTCCGCTTGCGGGGGTTCCGGTAACCTTCTCACCCTGGCCATGCTCATGCTGTGTCATCGCTATCCTCTTCCCCAATATTGGCTTTATATTTCATCCTATTTTGAGCCCCAGCGCAAGTAATTCCTGACCCTTCGTACCGGCCAGATGGCGCTCGCCCCAAAAAATAGCCAGCCCGGTTTGGCATCCCCCCACCAAAAGCTGATTTTGTTAATCAGATCATATCAGCAACTTTTCCTCTTCCGATGATAATTGAGGATTGTGGCAAGTAATACCGAGTTGCGGTCAAATGACTATTTTGGGGACCACAGGCTTTAACCTGCGCCTGCACAGGCGAGACGCCTGTGCCACCATTTGACTGCGAAATGGTATAATTTACTATTCTCCCTTAAATACAACCAGGGGGAATTTTGATATGTCACCACTCAAGGAAAAATTACTTTTTAACGAAATCTTTGCTATCCTGCCGTCGAGGAGAGGATTCGGATTTAAGGACAGAGACTGGGGGAATTTCTCAGGGCCAAGGCTCCCCAAATCCTTTTGACTTGGTGGCCCAGATTGCGCACAATCTCAACTTAAACCTTTCACCGTCATCTCTGAAAGAATCTTTGCAACGGGGAAAATGAAACAACTTATTGCGGCAACATTGCTCGCGATCTTCGCCCTGTCCACACCATACGTAGCCGGGGCGGCAGAGTTCAACGCCCCTGTCGATAGCACCCCGGATAGCGGGAATTTCCGACATGACTCGACGGGGGTCACGGCGTTCAGTCACCCGGAAGCCATCGCCAAGAAAGACGCCGGCCTCAACGATGCCGATTCCTCCCGATCGTCTCGCCCTCCGCGATGGACCGTCTCTGCGGAAACGATCGTCTTTGACCGTGTCGGCACGGCAAATCGGACACTCGTTGAACGAGTACCGGGCGCCGTGTCTTTCGCTAAGATCCCGACCACCCCCGGCACTCCGGCTCTCAGCAGCGACGATCTGAATCAGGGCTTTTCCCCCGGATTCAGAGTGGGCGTGACTTACCATGTCGATTCCAAATACGGGTTAGAATTATCTTTCTTTCGGGTCAGCGGCTGGGACTCCACCCGATCCATCGGGCCGGATAATCCGCCTAACTGGCTGGTGATGAGGGCCCCCGGCTTTTTTCAAACTCAGGATTTTTCATACCAGTCAATGACATGGGACTACTCCACGGAACTTTATAATGCGGAACTCAACGTGCGGTATAACCTTTCGAGGCGGATAACCGTGCTTGCCGGATTTCGCTGGCTTCAATTGAATGAAAATCTTCAAGGTACAATACCACCCCCGGATCGCATTCTGCCTATATGGAAGTTTGATCCGAATAATAATCTTTTTGATGTCGCACGGATTGAAAATCTTCGGGGTATACCAGCCACGGGAACATTTCCCCCTTTCTGGAATACGAGCACAACCAACAATCTTTATGGTCTCCAAATCGGTGCTGATGGGAAATTATTCGAGCGTGGCCGCTTTTCGATTGGCGGACTGATAAAGGTCGGGGGGTATTGGAACCATGCATCAGAGTCAACCGGGGTCAGCCTCGGAAAGGTCGTGTACTCAACGGGCGCCAAGACTGACCACGCCGCTTTCGTCGGTGAAGCCGGCTTGCAGTGCAAATATCAATTTACCAGGGGGCTTGCACTAAAGCTCGGTTACGAGGCGCTCTGGCTCTACGGCGTTGCTCTGGCGCCCGGACAGATCCAGAAAACCTATGAAATTGGGCCGGCTTCTGTGACTGCACGCGGCGTCAATTGCGATTCTGGCGTGCTTTTGCATGGAGGCACCGCCGGTTTGGAATATTCGTTCTAGAAAATTGCCTACCTGCCGCCAGATCCACTGCTGGTTTGCCCGGCAGTGGATCACTTTACTCATCATGCAATAATCGCTTTTCCGAATAGAGTCCCGCCCGGCATTGCAATATTATCCTCCCTTTCCCTTTTTCCGTGCCATCCTTCCCACCCCTTCTGGCCTCCCGGCCACCCGCCTGCTACCCTCCTGGTAGTGGCACAGGCGTCTCGCCGGTGCGACACCATCAACTGAGAGGAGTAGAACAATGGCGAAACATTACGGCACCGCCCATCAATCGGCCCGCTGTACCGTCTGTCATCATCCCTCCCGCCCGGAGATCGATCGCGCCCTGATCGATGCCGTGCCCTACCGCACCCTGGCCGCCACCTATGGCGTCAGTCCCTCAGCCCTCTGCCGCCATATCAAACATCTCCAGCATCAAATGGTAGTCCAGGAACGCCGCACCGAGCAGAGTCAGATCTCTCAGTTCCTGGAAAAATTGGAACTCCTGGAGGTCCGCCTGGACCGCCTCTTCCGCAAGGCCGAAGATTCCCGTTCCCTGAATGTCTCCCTGGGATGTCTGCAAGAATCCATTCGCGTCCTGGCGCTCCAGGAGAAAGTCCGCCACACCCTGGGGAAACGGCTTTAGTGCGGGTTTTGGGGAAATGTGGCGCCACCGCCCTCGGCGGCACTGACCCAGGCAGCCGGGTATCCAGCTTGTGGTCTGTTTCGCAACCTGGCTGGTCCCTCGGCGATTCTAGGCGTAATTACAGCGAGTTGTGCCATACACGCTCCCGAAGTTAAGCGGCTTGAAGCGGCGCCCCGCCGCCACAAGTCTCGCTAAAAAGTGGCACACCGGCACACCGGTCTCCTTTTATTTGACCAAACCGCGCCAAAAGGGACAAAAAACATCACTAAATTCTGCCGGTGGCAGCGGGTTTGTCGGGTTTCCCACCGGAATTACGGCGGGCTCGTCTCTCGCTTAAGCTCTGCATAATCACGAAGAAAACCGGGACAAAGGGAATGGCAATGAGGGTGGAGGACAGCATGCCGCCGAAGACCACGGTGCCGATGGCCCGCTGGCTGGCCGCCCCGGCGCCCCCGGCGTACAGTAAAGGCGTGACCCCCAGGATAAAGGCAAACGAGGTCATGATGATGGGACGGAACCGCCGCCGCGTCGCTTCCACCGCGGCCTCGGTGATGGACAGCCCCTCGGCGTGCAGGTCCCGGGCGAATTCCACGATGAGAATGGCGTTTTTGCTAGCCAGGGCGATCATCAGCACCAGCCCCACCTGGGTATACAGATCGTTTTCAAAGCCCCGGATCATGAGAGCCAGCAGCACTCCCACCAGAGCCAGGGGCACCACCAGGATGACCGCCATGGGACTCGTCCAGCTTTCATAAAGTGCAGCCAGCACCATAAACACCAGGGTTATGGAAAGGGCATAAATGAAGTAGGCTTGGGGACCCACCTGCTTTTCCTGGTAGGCGGTGGCGGTCCAGTCATAAGCCATGCCCCGGGGCAGGGTGTTTTGCGCCGCCTGTTCCATCAGTCTGAGGGCCTGGCCGGTACTGAACCCCGGCGCGGCCTGCCCGATAACCGGGGCGGCAGGATAGAGGTTGTAGCGAGTGACCAACTCGGAACCCAGGATGTGATGAACTTCCAGGAGCGTCCCCAAGGGCACCATTTCCCCCCGGAGGTTCCTGACGTATAGATTTTTAATATCCTTCGATTCCAGGCGGTAAGGCGCGTCGGCTTGGACGTAAACCTGGAAAACCTGGTTAAACTTGTTAAAGAGATTGACAAAGGTGGAGCCCAGGTAAGCCTGCAGCGTATCAAACACATTGATCATGGGGATTTGCAGCGATTGGGCCTTGGTCCGGTCAATTTCCAGGTAGAGCTGGGGGCTGCGGGCGCTGAAGGTGGTGATCAAGTTTTGCAAACCCGACTGGGAGCTGCCCGCCCGAATGACTTCAAAGGTGGCCTTTTGCAGTTCGGCCAGGCCAAGGCTCTGGCGGTCTTCGACCATCATCTGGAAGCCGCCCGACTGGCCCAGTCCCCGGATAGGCGGGGGCACCAGCACAAAAATCATGGCCTCCTCGATTGCAGTCACCTGTCCCCGGACAGAGGCAAGAATCTTGTCCTGGCTCAATTCTGCACCACGCTTATCCCAATCATCATAAACGATGAAGGTGGTGACGATGCTGGACACGTTGGCGGCATCCAGAATGGAAAACCCGCCGATGGTCACCCAGGCTTTGAGGCCCTTGGTCTTCTGAAGGATGTCACTGACTTTTTTCGCTACCCCCTGGACCCGAGGCTGGGAGGCCCCATCGGGGAGCTTGGAGACGATGATCGCATAGCCCTGGTCTTCGGTGGGCAAAAAACCGGTGGGATGCCGCGCGAACCGCCAGCCACTAATGACAATGATAAGCGCAAATATCAGGAGCATGAGATAGGGGCGCTGCACCATTCTGGAGACCAGGGCCACATAGGCTTTTTCCGTGGCGCCATAACTCTTATTGAAGCTTCGGTAAAATATATTTTTTTTCTTCTTGACGTGGGGGCGGAGCCAGAGGGCGCACTGGGCCGGTTTCAGGGTGAGGGCGTTGATGGCGCTGATTATCGCGGTCGAAGCGATCACCAGGGCAAATTGCCGGAAGAGCTGGCCGGTAATGCCGGGCAGAAAGGCAGCCGGCAGGAATACCGCGGTGAGGACCAGGGTAATGCCCATGACCGGCCCGGTTATCTCCCCCATGGCCTTAATGGTCGCCTCTTTGGGCGGGAGTCCTTGCTCGATGTGATAAGAAGCGTTTTCCACGATAACGATGGCGTCATCCACCACAATGCCGATGGCCAGGATCAGGGCGAACAGGGTCATCAAATTAATGCCGAAACCGAGCATCATCATGGCTGCAAACGCGCCGATAATGGTCACCGGTACGGTGGTCGCCGGAACCAGGGTCGCCCGCCAATTTTGCAGAAATACCAGGATCACGATGAGCACCAGGATGCCGGCTTCGAATAAAGTCATGTAGACATCGTGTATGGTCTGTTCTACAAATTTCGTAGTGTCATAATGAGTCTTGTAGGTCATGCCCGGCGGGAAGTCTTTGCTCATTTCCGCCACGGCCTGGCGCACTTCTTCGGCAACCGCCAAGGCATTGGCCCCCGGCAAGGGGAAGACCAACATCTGCGCGGCGGGATGACCGCTCATCCCGGCGAAATTGCTGTAACTTTGCTGGCTCAGTTCTACCCGGGCCACATCCCGGATGCGGACAATTTGGGCGCTTTCACCGCGGGCGCTCTTGATGATGATGTCCTGAAATTGCGCCACGTCCTCAAGCCGGCCCAGGGCGTTGACCGTGAATTGAAAGGTTTGCGCTGGCGGCACGGGCGGCCCGCCCAACTGTCCGGCCACCACCTGAACATTCTGGCCCTGGATGGCATTTACCACGTCCAAGGTGGTCAAATTGTAGTTAAAAAGTTTGTCTGGATCTAACCAGACCCGCATGCTGTAAGGGCCGGCGCCGCGGATCGAGATCTGGCCGACGCCGGGAAGCCGGGCCAGAGGGTTTTGCAGATTAATGACCCCGTAATTGGCCAGAAAGGTTTCGTCGAATTTGTCTTCTTCCGAAAAAAGGCTAACCACCAGCAAGAGATCGGTGGAGATCTTCTTCACGGTGACTCCCTGGTTCTGGACGCCCGCAGGCAATTGCGCCAGGGCGCTGTTCACCAGATTTTGCACCAGCGCCACCGAATCATTGAGGTCGGTCCCTACGTTAAAGGTGACGGTTAGGGTGTAACTGCCGTCGCTGGCGCTGGTGGAGGACAAATAAATGGACTCTTCGACTCCGTTCACCGCCTGTTCAATGGGAACCCCCACGGTGGCCGCCACCACTTCGGCGCTGGCCCCGGGGTAGCGGGTGGTTACCTGGATGGTGGGCGGCACGATGGGAGGGTACTGCGACACGGGCAAAAAATAAAAGCATACCAGCCCCAAAATGATGGTGACAAAGGCAATGACGTTGGCGAAGATGGGCCGCTCGATGAAGAACCGGGAGATCACGGAGCACCCTTCTCTGGCTTGGTTTGAGGCGCTGGGCCGCTACCGGCCTGAGATCCCGGTTGAGTTTCCTTGACCGGCGTCACCGGTCTCCCGGGGAAGGCCCGCATCATCCCGTTGGTAATAACCCGGTTGTTATCGGTCAAACCTTCCTGGACCACCCTGAGGTCACCGACCCTGGCCCCTAATTTGACCGCCTGGCGCTGGACCACGTTCTTGTCGTCCACCACCAAGACGTAAGACCCTTGCTGATCATAGCCCAGGGCCACTTCCGGCACCAGCAGGGCCATCTTTTCGGAACCCACTATCGGGCTTTTGATCCGGGCGAACAGGCCCGGCAGGATCTTTAAATCGGGATTCGGAAAGATGCCCCGCAGTTGTTGGGTCCCGGTGGTGGGGGTGACGATGATTGAGGCAAAATCGAAGATCCCTTGATGCGGATAGCCCTCTTCATTGGCGAGACCGAGATACAAGGGGACCTTAAGCTTCAAAGTCTCTTCAGGTGATAACCCCGTCTTACCCATGACCCTCAGCAAGTCAACCTCATTGATGGTGAAGTACACATAAATGGGATCAATCTGGTTAACTGAAGCCAGAGGAGTAAATTCGCCGGCGCCCACGAGATTGCCGGGGTCCACCAACCGCCTGTCGATGCGGCCATCGAAGGGGGCCACTACCC
Source organism: Desulfobaccales bacterium (assembly GCA_041648175.1). Taxonomy (NCBI): domain Bacteria; kingdom Pseudomonadati; phylum Thermodesulfobacteriota; class Desulfobaccia; order Desulfobaccales; species Desulfobaccales bacterium. Next base: position 26,828 of record JBAZPO010000003.1, read on the forward strand.
TGGTATATTCCAGATTGAGCTGGGCCAGTTTCTCGGCCGCCTGGGCGTTCAGCATTCCGGCCCGGTACGCATCCCGTTGATACCTCCAGTTGTCCAGGTCGGTTTGGGCCGCGGCTTTTTGTTTCACTAACTTGGTATAACGATCGGTTTCGATAACCGCATGATCGTAATTGGCTTTTTGCTGCAGAACCTGCGCCTTAGCCTGCTCAAGCTGATCCTGATAGGTATTTTGCTGAATAAGGAAGAGCAATTGGCCTTTTTTGACCATATCGCCATCTTTAAAAAAGACTTTTTCCAGAAAGCCTTGCACCCGGGCCCGAAGTTGCACCGTATTAATCGCCTGCGTATTGCCGGTGAACTCCAGGTAGTCCGTTACCGGCTGGCGCACGGGTAGAGCTACCGTGACTCGGGGTGGCGGCGGCGGGGCATAGACGTTGCTTTCGCCGCAGGCGCAGATGGCCATGGCCAGCATAACGCCGAGCATGGCCCAACCCACCGGTTTCCCCGTTATGAATGACCTTGGTCGATTACCTGCCATGGGACGATTCTCCATTACGATGCCCAGCAGTTATAGGGCGGCCCGTGGCCGCCATCATCCGGCGTGCACGGCACGCCCTATATCTCTACCAATCGGGCGTCCGGATGAGGCTCTTTTGACGCTCCTCTTCCGGGGTGGGTGGTGACTGACTTGCCGGCGTGAGCAACTTGCCCCAGTTGGTCCGCTGCTCCATGTCCTTCCGGGTCTCAACCGGGACAAAATCCTGGCCCTCCCGGATTTGCCAACCCCCGCCCAGGGACCGATAAACTCCCACCAGATACCTGGAGATGTTGCCCATGGCGCTGGCCAGACTATCCTCCGCACTCAAGAGCGCCTGCTCCGCGGTCAGGACAGTGGTGAAATCAGTGATGCCTTCCCGATATTGGATTACTGCCAGATCAAGGGAACTCTGGGCGGCCGCGACGCTTTCTTTCAGAGCCACGAGCTGTTCCTGGGTGCGCAGGAAACCCGCCAGATTATCCTCCACATCCTGTTGGGCGCTGAGGACGGTATTCTGGTAAGTGACGAGCAACTCCTGGAACTGGGCGTCCTGGAACCGGACATTGTTGGTAATTTGCCCATAGTTAAAGATATTCCACGTTAAAGATGGACCCATGGAGCCGCTGCGGTCTCGCCAGTTGAACATGCCAGCCAGGTGAGATTTCCCCACATCGCTGGCCAGGAACCCAAAAGTCCCTAATAAAGACAGGGCCGGGTAGAGTTCGGCCTTGGCCACGCCGATTTGGGCGCATTGGGCCATGGCATTATATTCCGCGGCGCGAATATCCGGCCGCCGGCGCATCAAATCCACCGGGATGCCCACCACTACCCGCGCCGGAGGCGCCGGGATCTCAGCGGGCTTACCCTGCAACTGGTTGGTCAAAAGATTTGGCGGCATCCCTAAGAGCACACACAGCGCATCCGTGGCCTGGCGCAGTTGGATTTTGAGCGGCGGGATTGTGGCCTCAGTACCGGTCAGGATAGTCTTGGCCTGGTCTACATCTCGTTGGGAAGTGGTTCCACCCTCAAAGCGCGCCTTGGCGATCTCCAGACTTTCCCGCTGGGTCTCGACATTGCGGCGGGCAATATTTAACCGCCTTTCCACGGTTCTGATGGTGATGTAAAAATTGGCCACATTGGCAGTGAGACTCACCAAGGTGCTGTCATAATTGGCTATGCTGGCCATTAAACCCGCGTCGGCGGACTCGATGGCGCGGCGGAATTTGCCCCAGAAGTCGATTTCCCAACTGGCCGTCAAGCCGATTTGTGATTGAGCCAGACTGAGTCCGCCGAAAGACCCAGGAGCATTGGCTGAACCGACGAATGGGGTCCCGGCACTTATCCGCTCTTTGGTGTACGAGCCGGTGGCTTGCTGGGTTTGGGGATAAAGCTGGCCGGTGACGATGCCTAATTGGGCTCGGGCCGCCAGTACACGCACACCGGCCACCCGCAGGTTCAGGTTTTCCCGGTAGGCGGTTTCAATGAGCCGGTCCAGGGTAGAGTCGTTGAAGGCCTTCCACCAGGTCCGGTAGTCCTGGTATTGGCTTTGCACTCGGGAATCTTTGGTGTCCAGCCAATTCTGATTCACCTCAACCGACGGCCGCTTATAATCCGGGCCCACCATGGTGCAGCCACTCAACAGCCCGGCCAAAAAAAAACTTGCGATGAAAGCCTGCCCCACTCTCCGGAAGGCGAACTGGGCCGGCGTTATCCCCTTGAGTTTTCGTGCGATTGCGGCCAATCAATCGCCCACCTTAAGCACGATCTTGCCCCGCACATGCCCGGTCTGGCTCAATTCGTGGGCCCGGGCCGCTTCCGCCAGCGGCAGCACGGCGGTGACCGCGGGCTTGAGATCTCCGGCATCGATCAAGGCGGCGATTTGGGTAAGCTGGGCGGTGTCGGTGTGAACGCTGACTCCCTCGCCGCGTACGCCAGGTTGGCGAGCAGCTTCCGGGGAAGAAATGCCCAGGGTGGCGACGAGAATTCCCCCCTTCTTCAGAACCCGCCAGGAACGGTCCTGGGTATCGCCGCCAATCGGATCAAGCACCACGTCCACCTCGCGCACCACCTCTTCAAACTGCGTGGTGCGGTAGTCGATCACCCTATTGGCCTCCAACTCCCGTAAGAAGCTGGCGTTACCGGCGGAGGCCGTACCGATCACCTTGGCCCCCTTCCATTTGGCGAACTGGACTGCAAAGTGCCCCACCCCGCCGGCCGCGGCATGGATGAGCACAGTGTGCCAGGGGGCCAGGTCCGCCACTTCAAACAACGCTTGCCAGGCGGTCAGCGCCGCCAGAGGCACCGCGGCGGCCTGCACATGGTCAATTGACCTGGGCTTACGCACCAGGTCCCCGGTCCGTACCGCCACATACTCGGCATAAGCGCCGTTGCGCATAAAATCTAACATGCCGTAAACTGCATCCCCGATCTTGAAGGCGGTAACGTCAGGACCCACCGCCTCGACAACCCCGGAGACATCCCAACCCGGGATCAAAGGGAGCCGGTGCGGGAGCCAGTCTTTGAGATGTCCGGCCCGCACTTTCCAATCAATGGGGTTGACGCCTGCGGCGTGGACTCGAATCAACAATTCCCCCGCACCTGCCTGCGGGCGAGGCACCTCCTCCAAGACCAGGACTTCAGGACCACCGTAGGAGTGGAACCGCACGGCCTGCATGGTTGCCATCGTACGCTCCTTGAGAATCAAGATCGCTTCCAATACGCGTCGCTTCCCGTGAAGTGACTCTCAGGTTTTCATAAGTGGCCGAGAAATGGCGACTTATTAAAGGAGTGAGCTATGGCAAAAAATATAATCATTGGGGTAGGGGTTTCAACGCAATTTATTTAATTTTGAAATAAAGTTTCTCATTTAATTACCTGCTTTGACAGATGACACCCGAATGCTGCCGGCGCTAGAGCTATAAAGGAATGGACGAAAACGAAAAAATCCGGATAGCTCGACTTGCCTTGACAACTAAGGAAAGGTGAATAACTTTTAAAATATTTGGCATACTTTTTATGCTGGCTCTCCTATCAAGCCTGACATCTTTCCTGGTGCTTCTTGCGAAATGCCATTGACTAATAAACTTTTCCCCAAGATCAAAATATTCTTTCGAGCTACTTGGAACTCATGGCAAGGTTTTTCCCTCAAAAGTGCCGATGGCGTAGGAGACTTTGGGTGGCGCTGGCGGATGCCGCGCTGATCTGCACCGCTTTAGGGGTGTGTCTAGGCGCGAGTCAGGGATCGGAAACTGCGTTTCCCGGGACGCCGCAGCCAGTCCCCTCAAAACCGCCGCCGATCCCCGCCTCGGGTCCGTTGGCCCAGCCCCGATCCTTCAAGCAGGTTGGCACCCCGGTCCAGCAAACCCTTGCGGAGATCCCCCCGGACAATCCCCAAACCCCTGAGAAAATCGCCCTCGGAGAGAAGCTTTTCTTCGATGGCCGACTATCGGCAGACGCTACCGTGGCCTGCGCCACCTGCCATAATCCGGCTCTCGCCTTCACCGACGGCAGGCCAACATCAATGGGTTTCAAGGGTCGAGTGGGTCAACGCAATGCCCCCACCGTGATGAACGCCTTTTACAATAAGGCCCAGTTCTGGGACGGCCGGGCAAAGACGCTGGAGGATCAGGCAGCCCTCCCCATCGTCAATCCCAGTGAAATGGGCCAGCCCAGCCTGGACGCCGCGCGCCCTGTCCCGGACCGTTCGGCCACAGCGTGACGCCGCCAGGGCGTTCGGCCCGAAACCGCCCCAGCCCAAGCCTCCAAGCTTCTGATGGCGAGCCCGCCAGGGTCTTTGCAGTGTTCCTCTGGAAGGGACCGACTGCAAGGACAAAGCTGCGAAACGCCTCCCGGTCAAAACACGTCGGGATAGATCAAGGGCCTATCCCTCTTTTTTTGGGAGATGAAACTGGCGGGGCTGAACGAGAGGTGGGAGGGCAATCAAGTTTTTGGGGGCGCAGTTCATGGACCGGCCCCTGGCTTGGTCAGGTAATGTCTAAGGAAAGGTCACTTTTTCTCGGCGCCACCGGGGCTGGGTTCGAGAGAGACCCCTTGTTCCTCCAGCTTTTTCATGTACTTTTCCGGGTCTTTCATGAACTCCTTATCGCAGCCCTTGCAACAGAAGTAGATGCGTTTGCCCTTATAGTCGGCATAGACCTCTTTGTCGATGTTTCCAGCCAGCACCGGACAGACCGTTTGGGGCTTGGCTTCGGCGGCCCAGACGCTTCCAGCGGCAAAGGCCGCCAGGGTCAGGGCCAGGGTCAAGGCTTTGAAGACTTTCACGAGACTCTCCTTCTAAGGTTTTCACGGGTTCACATTCTATGGTTAAAATTGTGTTCATGAATGGTCTGCTTGTCAAGGTTTGAAAGGGGATAAATGTCGATAGTGCAAAGGCCAATTTGGCCTTAGTTTTTGGTGGAGATTTAGGGATGAGTTTTCCACCAATGATTTGGGCGATCATCGGAGCATCCCCACCTGCCCGATTATTGATAATGAGGGTTACCAGAACACTTTTTTCGATGGCACCCTTGATAGTATCCACGGTTTCCAAAAGGTGTGGGATTTAGTGACGGACAATGCCGCGCTCCCTTCGAGGGCCACGTCGCTGAAGTCAAGGGCGTAGCCATTACGTCTGATGGCCATACAGTCGTCTCCGGTTCCTGGGACCAGAGACTGAGGGCATGGGATATAGGAATCGGAAAGTGCCATTCCACCTACGAAGGGCAAAACGACAGAGTTAGGAGGGCTTGATTTCACTGGAGCCGGCAGGGGGGTCGAACCCCCGGCCTGCTGATTACGAATCAAACCCTTTGAGCTTCACAACCTCCTCATTTTTTGGCAACTTATTGATTGTGCAAGGCTTATCAATTCTACATTTTGGTCGATTTTCCACCCATTGGCTGATTTTGGAGCCATTTTCTCACACAAAGTCTCACACAGGAAATTCCCCAGCCCCTTAATTCTTTTTTTGACCATTGATTCGCTCGCCTTTAGCATACCACTGATCCTTTCACAAAATCATTTGACCGGTCACTACAAACGGCACTATGATGAAAATAACCCAACAAGGCTCATTGCGATTTGGAATCTCAGCTCGCATTGATTTTGATCCGATAACCACAAAAGACCCGCCGCTACGGAGGTCCTCTGGAAGCGACCACAATACCAGCTATAGATTTTCGTAATCAATCATGGGTGCGGCCTCTTTCCCTCATCGAATTTGTTCAACAATCAGCGGGATTGCCCATTGTGACCATACAGTCCAATATCAGGCCGGAGTGGCTACCACTCAGAAAGATCTTATGGCCATACTGGGTGTCCCGCTGGCCTTTGACAATTACATCGGTGTGGCACTTAAAGAAGGAGCCACCTTCTCGCCGGCGGGCATCCGCTCTGCCGTCAGGCCGCTGCGCCCGGGTCCGTAGTTCAAATTAAAAAGCCTCTTGCTGAAATTGATACAAAAACCAAGAAAGGGATAAGGGTCAGGGCCTTAGAGTGGTTTCCAGTGTCACGGAGTCGAAAAGATAGCCTTGTTGATTTGCATGGTCTGGAGCCATGTTGGCTGACCCATGAATGGAGGGCGGTATGACGACTGCTGAGCTTTTGGTGGCATTGGCGCGGGAATGCCCCAATGGCGTGTCGTTCAATCCGATGGCGGTGCGGCTGTTACGGCAGAAAGTCCCGCTTGAGGATTGGCAGATCGAAGACCTGAAAGGCACGATGTTCCAATTGGGGAGCGGGCTATGGTTTTCCCGCGAGATGATTTCAGACGATGAGTCCCAGTTGGCGCTCGAAGGGCAGGCGATGGAATGGCTAAATGAATATGGTTGCTTTTCGGTCGAACGGTTGTTTGAAGACTTTTGCGGTGTTCTCCGCTATATTGACACGCCGGAAGTTTGCGCTGCCTTTCTGCGGCATTTAGGGTTCCCAGTGGCAGCGTGGGGAAAGGTGGGTCATTTCTGTTCCCTGCCCTCGCCTGATCTGGATGATAGTCTGGCGGCAATCTCAGAAACGATTGTTGGATGGCTTGAAGCAACAGACGGCACGTTGGCCTTTCATGAGATCGAACAGGCGATGCCGCAGCTAACCGTCGAGGCATTAGAGAACATTCGCGTGCACTTCCTGCCGGGAGTCCATGAGGCGGAAATCGGGGGGGTATCCTGCTGGCGCAGCGCAAACGCGGTTTCCCTGCCGGAGGATTTCTCGGAGAAAGTGACAACCGTCGTCGATACGCTGGTTGCGCTGGATGAGAAAGTGTCCGCTGCAAAAATTGAGTTCGCCTTGAATTTGTTCTACCGCATCCGTTTACGCGAGGAATATGGCCTTTTGGATAACGACATCTTCATGCGCGTCTGCGCGAAACACTATCAAGGCGGGCACGACGTCTTTCCAAATACGAAGAAACCCTCCGGAAGAGCAAATCACTTGTCCGTGATGGGCAGGCGTGTGCGTAGTCCGAATACACGCTTCCGTAACCTTGGTGTACCGATTGGCGCGGAACTCGTTTTCACAAAAGCCCCCCATATCTCTTGTGTTGTGCTGGATGACTTAAATCAAGTGGAATATGCTGGAAAGGCATGGGCCATTTCGGCTTTAGCGATTCACTTGTTGGGGGTGTCTTCTGCAAATGGTTTTTGTCATTTTAGCTACGAGGGCGAAATATTGTGGGATCGACGATTGCGGTTGGAGCGGGCGGACAACCAGGACGAATATCAGGCAGCGGAGATGTCGCCGCCCGATAGAGTACAGGAAGTGGAAAACGGAATCATCGGCATCGAGGGACAGCCGTTATCGCCATCGACTTGGCGGTTGTTTAGAAGTGCCGGCACCAATCCGCGAGTAGCGGAGTGGGCGAGACGCGTCGAAAACGGAGAAAGGGTGAAACAAATTGCGTGGGAGTCGGGGTATGCTGTTTCCACAATGAAAGGCATGATTTCAAATTACCACTTGTATTTTAAGGTCTGCCAACTGAACGGTATCGCGCCGGAGGGTGGCGCGAATGTATAACTTCGAATGGGACAAACAGACGGGTGGCTATCGGTTGACAACACAGACCGGGAAGTTTGTAGCCTGCGAAATCCGCCCGGTCTTCGCGGAGGAACTATCGCTCACGGGGTTAGCGGTGCGGTTGGCGTTTGATCCGGCAGAGCGGCGTCCGCTGCTCTGGGCGAAGCAGAACGTTTATCTATATCGAGGCGAAGAAATCGCGAGGCTTCATAAGACACGTTACGGCAAGCCGCTGGACATCGAATGGAAGGGTGTATTGTGGGAGAACCAAGGTTCGCCCGAAGGTGCAAAGTCACGAAGAAAACTGAAGCTGGTTCCAGTTGATGTCGGGGCGCTGGTGGCCAAAAACCATGACATCATAGCCGCGCTGGTGGCGGATACGCTCAAGCGCATCAAGGAGATGTACGACGCTTACGCGGGAAAATGCGACGCGATCTATATCGGCTTCAGCGGCGGCAAGGACTCGGTGGTTCTGCTCGACCTTTGCCATAAGGTCCTGCCGCTGGACGTACCGGTTGTTTTCAGTGATACGGATATGGAACTGCCGGATACCTACTACGTTTGGGAAGAAATCCAAAGCCGCTACGAAGGCCGCACGTTTTTGAAGGTCTCTGCCAAGACCCCGGCATTGGAAAATTGGCGACTCTTCGGGCCGCCGTCGCAAGTACTGCGTTGGTGCTGTTCCGTCCACAAAACTACTCCCGCAATATTAGCGTTCAAGGAAAGGCTCGGAAAAAGGTCAATCAGGACACTGGCATTCATCGGTGTACGTGGTGAGGAGAGTCTACGGCGTTCTGGATACGACGATATTGGAGATGGTTTGAAAAGCCAATCGCAGGTGAATGCCATGCCAATTTTGGCGTGGTCCGCGCATGAACTGTGGCCTTACATTTTTGAGCATTATCTGGTTCTGAACGAGGCGTACCGAAAAGGGTTACCCCGTGTGGGATGTCTGATGTGTCCGATGTCAACCGACCGTCAGAATGATTTGATACGGATGAATTATCATGAGGCAGTCGCGCCGTTTGCTGAGGCGGTGCGCGATACGATTGATCGCGAGTTTTCTTCTGAAGAAGATGCGGATGCGTTCATTTACGAAGGCGGCTGGTATGCGCGGAAAAGCGGCGTATCCTTGAAACAACTCATTGCGGAACCAGGAGTTGAACGCAAAAGCGACCGAGTGATTTGTGAATTTCCGATTGAAGCAGAGCCTGCCTTGAAGGAATGGCTCAAAACGATTGGTGAGATTAAAGGCACGGACTTGTCTCTTTGTGAGGACGGTCAGAGAGGTTTGCTTCAATGTGTCTGGAAAAACGGAAAAGCCGATAAGTCCGTTTCCAAGTGGCTGACATACACCATTCACAAGGCTATTGCCTGCATAGGATGCAACGCTTGTGAGGCGGAATGTCCGACAGGCGCGTTGCGTTTGGAAAAAGATACTTACAGCGGCAACGTGAAGGTCATTATTGATGAAGGAACCTGCGTTCATTGCATGAGGTGTTATGCGCCTGACGAGGGCTGCTGGCGGTATTACTCAAAACGATATGCAGGAGCAAAGACGATGAACATCAGCGGTATTAACAAATACATGACTTTTGGACTGAAACCGGAATGGATTGAAGTTTTGGCAAACGAAGGTGCGAATTTCCGTCAGACAACTGCGCTGGGTAATCGGATGGTTCCAGCAGCCGTGACGTGGTTCCGAGAGGCGGGGTTGATTGGAGATTCAACGGCTATAACCGCAACATTGCTTTTAGAAGTTGGGAAGAAACGCGGTTTCAGCGATTTTCTGCTTTGGCAGTTACTGTGGTTTCGTCTGGCAAACACTTCTCCTTTGGTGAAATGGTATGTCTGCAATACAGATATTGACACGGGATACCCGATGAAGCGGATTGATGAAATGCTAGCGCAATCTGTTGGTTCGGCATCGGTGAGGAAGGGCGCGTTGCAGTCGCTTTGCCAACTGGTTAAGGCTTCTCCGCTTAGCGAAGGTGATAGGGCGTTGGTTGAAACAGAAATGAAAGGGAGAGCCGTTGAAAAGCTTACCCGACGTTCACATTCGGTGGACCCGCTGGTAGTTCTTTATGGGCTTTATGTGATGGCGGAGAAGTCTGGTCGTGGTGTATTCACGGTACGGCAGATGATGGCGGCGGAGTTTGACGGGGAGGTTGTGTCGCCCTTGGTGGTGTTCGGCATCGCACCAGAAGAGTTCACGAAACAGTGCATGGGATTGGCGGCGTTATATCCAGACTATGTCGCGTGCAGCTTCACGCTGGGGCTTGACGAGGTGCGGGTATTCCCTGAAACGAAGTGCCGGGACGATGTAGTGGCTCTGATTTTCGAAAAGCATTGAACCAGATTTTGGAGGTGCGGGAAAATGACTTTTTACAAAGACTATTTCGGGATCAGACCGGATTACGCTCCAATCATGACGCGTGCGAACATTGATAAAAGTCCCGAAACCTGGCTGGCGTTTTACCCCCACGACTCGTTTTTGGAGATTTTGCGGGAGTTGCTTAAGAGCCTAAACGGCGGAAAAAAGACGCCCTGGATCACCGGTGCCTACGGCACCGGCAAGAGCCATGCGTCCTTAGTGTTGCAAAAACTGTTCACCGACGACGAAGCGCGCGTCCAGAAATGGCTCGATTTGCGCAAGGCGCAGATACCGGACCCCGTGCGGAAAGGGGTACTGGAACGGCGCGGCGAAAAGACGCTCGTCGTTTATGACGTGAACTCGGATGGCGTGGACGCGAAGAATCAATTTTTAATGCGCTTGCAGCGTGGTATTACGAAGGCTCTGAAAGCGGGAGGCTACACAATTCCGCTGAAAGGCAAGCTGGATGAGGTCATTGAGCGCATCCGGCAGGATGAGCCGCACTTCTTCGCAAAGCGAGACGAGATGCAGGCTCGGCTCTCGCACCTGAACGCGGGCATCAAAAAGGCAGATGAGTTGGAGAAAAGACTGCGGGATGCGAATCAGGAGGCGGGTCTGGTCAGCGATGCGATGCTGGTGCTGGAGGCGCGACACATCTATCTGGGTTCGAGCGCGGAAGAATTTCTGGCGTGGGTGGACGCATCACTGAACGCGAACGGATTTTCCAAGCTGGTCTATATATGGGACGAGTTCTCGGCGTTCATGGAACGCAACCGCGCGGAATTAAAGACGTTGGAACAGTTGGCGGAGGCTGCACAGCAGGGGCGGTTTTATTTTGTGCCGGTGACGCACACGGATATTTCGTCGTATGTGGCGGCAGGCTCTGAAAGCGCGAAGAAAGCGAACGACCGTTTCACGTTCAAGCGGCTTGACCTACCGAACGAGACCGCGCTGAAACTGGCGGCAGACGCCTTCGTTGTTAAACCGGAGAAGGCAGCGGAGTGGAGGCAAGAGCGCGACGTACTTTGGCACAGCGTGAACGGCGTGGCTGAAAACTATATGGCTAACCACAAGACGGGCATCGATGCGGCGGATTTCAAGGGTATCCTGCCAATGCACCCGATGGCGGCGTTCCTGCTGAAGCATCTATCGGTGGCAATCGGATCAAACCAGCGAAGTATGTTCGAGTTCCTGAATGGCGAGGAGTTCAGGGCGTTCATTGATAAGGGCGGGCTGGACATTCCCGATTATCAACTCCTGACGGTGGATCATCTGTGGCGGTATTTCGTGGAACGGGATGATCTGGGGACGGGGCAAGCCGTGCAGGAAGCGCGGGCGGAGTACTCTAGACGCGAAAAGGATTTGCAGCCGGATGAACGGCGCGTGTTCAAGGCGGTGTTGCTGTTTGGCTTGATCGAACAGATGCAGGGAACGGGGCATCCGCTGTTGAGCGCGACGGTGGAAAATATCCTACGCAGTTTCGAGGGGGACGGCGCTTTGCAGGGCGTGGATGCGATTCTACGCAATCTGGAGCAGAAGCATTGTTTCGCGATTGTTAACGGGCGTTGCGAACGGTTCCGTGACCGCTCGGACACGAAAGAGATCGAGGAGAAGAAAGCGGCGTTGGATGGCAAGTTTGGCGATCTCGTACTGAAAGACACTGAGACGGAGCTGGTTAAACAACTGAAGGGTGTCAACTACGGCAGTCGTTTTGATGTGCGCGCGGCGGGTGTCGGCGGTCTTTCGGCATCAAGCATTGCGAGACGCGAGTCTTTTAGTGCGATAGGGAACCGAGTGCTTGTGCAGTTCATTCTGGCGCGGGACCAGCAGGAACAATTGCGCATTCCCGACAAGGCAAGGGAATTGGCGAAACAGTTCAAAGACCACCGGATGCTGTTCGTGACGCTGCCGGAAGTCAACTTCTGCCGCGACAACGCTAAGGCATGGAATGAATTCGTCGAGAACCGCGCCCGCCTCGCATTGGCAAGCGACAGCGCGAGCAAGAAGGTGTTCGAGACGCAGGTTAACAGTGCCAAGGCGGCGTGGCATTCCAAAGTAACGACCGCTGCCAAACTCATCGTGTACAAACCTAATCCAAACGGGGAGCCGTTCGCTGAGGAAGTGACGTGGGGACAGTTGAAAAAGGACTGGCTCACCGGCTATGCAAAACAGACGTTCGGGGCATATACGGATGATCTTTGCGGCTTCAACATCAGCGCGTTCGCCGCGCCGACCGCCTTGCAGAGTTGGGCGCTGGCGGGCATGGAGTTCGACAGGTTTGCGAAGCCAGGCGCGTGGAAGACCGTGGTGGCGACGTGGCAGAAGAACGGCGTTACTGGCGAGGAAACATGGTTCGATTCAAATCCGAACCATCCATTGACGCAATTACGGGATTTCTGCAAGAAGCGCCAGGATAATACGGTGGGTGCGGGCAATACCTGCTCCATACGCAAACTCTACATCGACTTGCAGCGTCCGCCGTTCGGACTGCTGTGTGTGCCGCATTCGGCCTTCGTGCTGGGCTTTGTGCTGAAAACATGGTTGACCGGACAGCGCAAACTGCAATGGACGGATGGCGTGACAAGCAAGGCGCTGGACGCAGCGGCGCTGGCGGAAATCATCGAGGCGGTGGTGAAAGACGACGGCGCCAATGCCATCAGGAACGAGAAACTGATCTGCCGCCTATCGAAAGAGGAAAAGGCGTTCATCGAACAAAGTAGCATAATTTTTGAAAGTAGTCCCCTTGAGGACGGAACGGTAGAGGCGGCGTTGAACGCGGTCGGGACACGGCTGGAACAGATTTCACAACGCGTTCCGCTGTGGGTGCTGCCGGAGCATATCCGCGCGCAAGCCGAGCCGAGCGCGGAGGCGATGGGCAAAGTTATCGATGCGCTGTGCGCGGCGAACAGCATCAGTTCCAAAGGCAACACCGAGACTCGCGGGAATAAGGTGAAGGAGATTGGCGAGATGCTGCTGGCGATGCCGGGGCTGGCAGAGGCGATGGCCAAGTATATGACGTCGGTGGTGTTTGAAGAGGCATTCCAGCGGTATGTCGATAGCGCCAAACCGGAGTTGAAAGCGGCGGCGCAACGATTGGGTGATCCGTCGCACATCTATTGCAAAGCGGTCAAAAACCGTTTTGCGGCGACGAGCGGCTGGCTGTGGAAACGTGGCGACACCGAGTCCGTACTGGAAGAGGTTTACCGGCAGAGGCTGTGCGCTGAGCATATCCGCAGGCTGGCTGGCTCATCGGGCTACATGAGCTTCGAGGATGCCATGAACCGCTTGAGCAATGCGGTGCTGGGCGAGAATAAGGTGCCGACAGAGTTCTGGGCGAAGAAACATCCGGCGTTGCAGCGGTTCTTTGAATTACTCAGCAGGCTGCCGTTGTCCGGTGATGACGTGAAAGCCTTTGAAGAGATTCTAAAGCAGCAAGACGGGGTTATCCGCGGGGTGTTCTTCGACGTGACGCAAGCGCGGCAACTGAATGCGATGCGGGAAATTTTCGGAGAGATCTGGCCGATGGCGGTCGAGGAAGCCCGCGAGCTTTACAACGCCTTCCCGCCGGATTCGGCGAGAGCCGATGAGCAGAGTTTTAAGGCGCAAGGGCGCGGTAAGATCGAAGAATACAGCCGGACGCTGGTTTCCAAGCAGGTGGCGACGCTGTGGAGCGAACGCACAGGGACGGAGTCGCCTGACGAATGGAGCCGCAAACACGCGCTGCCCGCCGAATGCGTTTTGGCCGTGGACGATGCCAAGAGCATAGTCGATGCGGTCGTGAATCCGGGAGGGGTGTCGGCGGAACGATTACAGTTTGTGCATGACGAACTTGAAAAAAAGGGTGCATTTGTGGATGTGGCCACAGCGGGTGAAAAATTCCTCAAACGGGTGCTGCCAGCGCGTTACCAGAAAATCGGGTTCAGTGTCGGTGAACTGAGCGATTGGTTGTACAGAAAATTGGGTGATGGACCGGGCCAATGGCTGACGGACGGAGGGCTTCGTGAAGCGGTCGAGGCGTTCGTCAAGCAGGGATATGACACTCATGCGCGGAAGCAGGCTGCGGAAAAGGTGAATATTCTTTCCGATACCGAGGCGAAGATACTGCTACTGAAGCTGATTGATCAAATCCCCGATGCAGGGCTTTGGGTGCTGGAGTAATACCATGACACTGAACGAGTATTGCGAATACATCAGGAATCCACTCGCGGAGGCGAAGGCGCGGGTGGTGATCGTGCCTCCAGGAGAAAGCTGGACGGCGTTACGCCGGTTCTGCCAAGAACGCGGCGACTTTGAGGTGCGTTTGAGCGATCTTGTGAGGGAAAGCGCGTGGCTCCCAATGCCTGACGAACTCTTCGGGCGGGTACGCGATGCGATGACAGCACAGAAGACAAGCGGTAAGGCTGTGGTATTGCTGGGAATGCCCGGCTATCTTGCGTTGTTGAAGGACGAGAACCAACAGGCTGCGATTTCCGCTTTACGCCAATGGGCGGACAATACGTCTGGGCGGGAAGCGGTCTGCTTTTTGCGGAGCGATGACAGCACGGACTTGCTATTAAAGGATGTTTTCGCAAATCCTCGCTACCGCCAGGGAAAGCAACTGATTGAAATTGATGCCGAACAGGTCGTTCCTCAGTTCGAGGCGGGGTATACGGAGGTGATGCTGGTCGGGGACGATTTGGCATCCTTCATTCCGGAAGCGTGTGACACATTTCAGAAGTATTTGAGATATACCGAGGAGCATCCGAACGACAGCTCTGTCCGGCGGATTGTTGTTGCCTCGGAAGGACGGAAATTGGCGGGGCTCAGAGCCGAGGTGCGGCAGGTGGTGTGTCTGAGGGATTTCGCTCGCGTGTTTTACGACGTAGTAGATGCGGGATTGTCCGAAGATGCTTTGCGGTGGATGTGTGAGCGGGGTAAAGAAGGTGCAGGAAAAACACTGACGGTAACTCTCAAGACGCTATTTTTCCCAGAAGGTGGAGTCGCAAAGCGCGTCTTGTGTGTGTTTGACCGGCGCAAGGATAAGGAACGCGAGGCGGTACTGTGGCTGTTTAAAAATGTCGCATCCAAGGGAAGTTACCTTGAGTGTGTTGCAAGGCAAGAGGGAGTTCTTGTCGGCAACTTCCGCTCCGCATACGTCACGGGAGCGGCGGATTTTCTGGATGAAGCAGGGGTGTATGCTGGCGAACGCAGGGATGCTATACGGGAAGCGGACGTTAGAATGTCCGACGCGGACATCCGGCAGTTCATCGCGCGATGCGCAGACGAATCGACGTCGCGAGTTGCGCCATGGTTGAATTGTGGGACGGACGCGGAGCGGGCGGAATTACTGCGGCGCTGCGTTGTGGACGGCATTGTGTCAAACGCCGTAAAAGTTGTGTATCCAGAAGCGGCAACGTATTTGAACGCAGATTTGTTTTTCGGAGACGAGGCACTGGAGGAGTACTTCAGAGAATACCGAGAATTGAAAATGGTTGGCCGCGTGACGCCAGAGTTCTACGAGAGGGCGCAGGTGGTGGTTGCTCCGAGTTCGGTGCAATCGCGGGACGTGATGGTGCAACGGTATGCTTCGGACAACGGGTGCGCCTTGCTAGTGGTGGACGCGATGGGCGCGGAGTGGCTGCCGATGTTGGTGGCGCTGGCGCGGGAACGGAATATAGGCGTGGATTCGATTGAGGTCGGTGAGGTACATTTGCCAACAACAACGCGCTTCAACAACATCCATTGGCCAGACGTCGCGCGGCGGTTGCCGGACATCAAGCGCTTTGACAATATCGCGCACAATGGCGTGGAGGCGCATGAGGCTCGGAGCGCGGAGGAAAATCTGGCTGCGGCGCTGGATGTGATCGGCGGCGAGGTGTTGCAGCGTGTAGCGGAGGGGCTGGTATGGTTTGAAAGAGTACTTGTCACAGCCGACCACGGGAGTTCGCGGCTAGCGGTGTTGGCGTGGCAATCCGAACCGAGGCTGGCGCAGACCCTTGTCTGTGAGGCTGGCGCGGAAGTCTCCGATTGGCGCTACCGTGAACGGGCGGCGCAAGGCGGATGTCCGCCGGAACTGGAGGAAACCTTGGACGGCAGGCATTGGGTGGTACGCGGGTATAACCGGCTGCCCAAGAAGGGCGGCGGACAGGGCTTTGAGCTTCACGGCGGGGCGACGCTGGAGGAGCGACTGGTTCCAGTTGTGATTTTTTCGAGGACAGGACAGTTTGTGCCTAAGGCCAAGACCGTTGGTAAACGTGCGCAGATTGTTGAGAAAGACGACTTTGATCTGTAGTTTAAAACAGGGCAATCAACCATGGTCGATACTAAAAAATTGCGGGCGGCATTCCCGGACACGACGGTCTTCAAGGATCCGAACATCGTGGCGATCTTCAAGGCGGCGTCGATACCGTCGTTTTTGCGGGATTGGATTCTGAAGCGCAAAGCGGAGTCTGACGGTAGAATCCACGATGCTGAGGCTTTACGAAAATACATTTACGAAATCATCCCGCGCCGGGAAAATTTGCTGGAATTGAAGGACGCGGCGCGAAGTGAGGGGCACACGAAGAAGTTTCTGGCCAAAATTGAAATCCAATTTAACGTGCGGTCCGACGAGTACACGTTTGCGATTCCGGAATTGGGGATGGGGCATACTGAAACGCTGATCGAGGATTATGTCTGGGAGCGGATCAAAGAAGAAGTTGTAAAAACGGCTGGGGGCTGGGGACTGGTACAACTGGGGTTTCGCAGCCCGGACGGCGAGAATCCGCGAGGATGTTTCACGCTCTTGGAGTACAAGAATTTCTGTCCGTACACGATTGATCTGGACGCCTATAGAGAGGCTCGCAGTCAGTTTAATATTGAGGAGTGGATCGACGTTTTGCTGGGAGCGATTGATTACAACCCGGCAGGATACGAAGATTGGGTACAGAAACACATGGTGCTGACGCGCCTACTGCCGTTCATCGAACCGCGACTGAATCTGGTGGAACTGGCCCCCAAGGGCACGGGCAAGTCGTATCTGTTCGGGCGGGTAGGGAAATACGGGTGGCTGGTCAGCGGGGGGACGCTGACGCGGGCGAAAATGTTCGGCGACATTAATGGAAAGAGCCCCGGTCTGATCGCGTCGAACGACTTTGTAGCGCTGGACGAAATTCAGTCGATCAACTTCCACGACCCGAGCGAGATGCAGGGCGGGCTTAAAGCCTACATGGAAAGCGGGGAGATAACGGTCGGCAAGAATCGTATCATTGGCGGGGCTGGTGTGATCCTGCTGGGGAACATCCCGCAAACAGAGATGGACGAAACCAAAGACATGTTTCAGAAGCTGCCGAAAGTGTTTCATGAGTCGGCATTACTGGATCGGTTTCACGGTTTTATCCGAGGGCGCGACATCCCGCGCATGAATGAAAACCTGAAAATCAACGGTTGGGCGCTGAACACAGAGTATTTTTCAGAAATCATGCATCTGCTGCGCCAGCCGGCAGAAACACTGATTTACCGGCATGTCGTTGAAAGGCTGGTGGACTATCCTCCCGAGGCGGACACCCGCGACACGGAAGCGGTTTTACGGTTGTGCACGGCCTACCTTAAATTGCTGTTTCCGCATGTCACAAAGCCGGACAGCATCGACAAGTGGGAGTTCAAACGATACAGTCTGCGTCCCGCCGTGCAGATGCGCACCGTGATCCGGCAGCAGTTGCAGAAGATAGACCCACTTGAATACGGAGGGAAGAACGTAGCCGCATACACGTTACGCGAGATAGAATAATGAGCGGAGTAAAACTAATCAATTGTGCCTATTGCGGCAAAGAGAAGCTTTCCAAGAATGACATTGGACTTAATAAGAAACTCATCCATCCGCAGATTGAACGGATGAGGTGTCTGACGTGCATGGCTGAATATTTCGAGACTACGGAAGAGGAAATGAAAGAGATGATCGAAAGATTTAAGCGGCAAGGCTGTGGGTTATTCTTGTGAGGCAGGGGTGGAAAACGGGGTAGCGCCGCAGCCGTGCGAAATTTTACGCTAAGCTAAGTATTGTGCGCAATGTTTATCTTTGTAAGTAGCTAAAATACGTGACCGGCCTTTTGCCTGTTCCCTTGGATTCCAACCGTAATCGGCCCCTGTTCCGGCCAAAAACAATCCACACAATAAGAAATGTGAGCATTGTTCACCCCGAAAATGCCGTATTGTGCCCATTGTTTGGGGCTCTTAACGAAGGAAGGATCGACGTTCGCGGAATGATTTAAACCGGGTGAAGGCGCCGGCGACCAGGTCTCTTTCCCACGGAACTCTGGCCAAAATGTCGAAAAGGTATTATAGGGCAGGTTTTCGAATCCGGAGAAAAGCCGTTTCAATTGGGTGATCGCGAGCATGGCACAGGACGATCTGGCGCGCAGGATCAAGAGTTTCCCAGCGGGAAAGAGGGTGAGAAACTCACTTTATATCCACCTGGAATGCATAGCGGGTCTGGCAAATCATCGCTGGATAAATCGACTGTTGAATAAAGCAAGTCTTGCTTCCTATGCCTTTCGAGAAATTCGAGCGACGCCACTATTTACGTTATGCGCGGGATTTGGCATTTATCGAAATGAAACCTGCACTCTGGAAGCAACTTACTGCCTCGGATCGTGAGGAACTTCGCCATTCATGTGAAAGAGGAATCGAGACGTACTATGCGCGCCTTAACCCCTGAAGAATGCCCTTTTTTTTTGTAACCACGAGGACCGTGAATGCGTGCTCGAGTCCAACCTATCTTACGCCATCCGTGATGCGTACCCTGTCAATGTCGGCCACCTTCTCATCATTCCAAGACGCCATGTCACTGATTTCTTTGACTTACAGCCAAATGAGATAGAGGATCTCATGAGTCTTTTGTGGGAGGCAAAAGAAAGACTTGCAAAGGATTATCGCCCAGATGGCTTTAACGTCGGAGTCAACGTAGACACTGCAGCCGGGCAGACGATTCCCCACGTCCACATTCACCTAATCCCGCGTTATCTTGGCGACGTCGAAGATCCGACCGGGGGTGTTCGTGGTGTGATCCCTTGGAAAGCGAAATACTGAGACATTATTACCACATTTCATCAGAATTTAAGCAAGAAACCCTGCCCAGCGAGTCCACGGCAAGTCCTGATGCTCAAACTTGAAGGATCGCCCCAACGCCAAGGCCTGGTGTGGGGCATTGGGGTCATCGGGTTTGGTCAAATAAAAGGGGGCCATTTAAAGGTAGGTAAGGTAGCCCAGCCATTCGTTTTAGTCCCCTCATATACCTAAATGTGTATCTTTAATCATTGCTCCCTGATCCAATCCAGGATGTCATTGACCAGCCCAAACGGAATGTCGTCCCACGAGTCGAACTCACCTTCCCACTCCCGGAAGAAGGCCTTTTCCTGGATCCCTTTCTTCTTGATTTGGGCCTTGATGAAGCCCACTTGCTTTGAGGTGGCAAACCGGTTGGCCTGGTTGTTATTTTTGGGTTTTGGCGGCTGCTTCTGCCCTACAGGCTCTTCCGGTGAAACATCACTTCCCAGTTCAGGCAAATCTTCCAGGTCTTGGGTAAATATATCCGAGGCCCCCACCCCGATCAGGACGGCCGCGACCAGGGCTCGCTTTTCCGACATTTTCTCGAGGGTATTTTTGATGTCGTAGGGGTTGAGGCTCCGGTACTTGGCTTCAAAATTGTTGCACGACCCGTTGACCGCCTTAGCCCAGACTTCTCCGGTCGGAATATGGACGAGGGTGCACTGGGTGTCGTATTCGAAGTACCCCTTGGTCAGCCCTTCAACCTTCTCTCGCTTATCGTAGTCCCACTTCTCCCACTTGATGGTATGGTTATAGTCCTGGCTGGAGGTGGTGACAAACTCCGGCGCCAGCCGGAACCCCTGGCAGAGGATTTCGGCACCGGGCTTCCAAAGAGACGGCTTCCGGCAGCCGGGAATGGTCCCATAGTGGACGTTTTCCCGCATGACTTTCTCTTTGATTTCGAGGATCTTTTTGGTCCGGGCGACGAGGTCTTCAGCCGCGAGTTCAAGTCGAACGGACGGCTCGGGTACCTTTTTTAGGGGAACGGGGTTGGCCATTTTTCTTCCCTCCTTCCTTGATTCGCTGAGCCCATCGGGCCGCGAGAAGTTCTTTCTTGAGTTCCATGAAGCAAATATCGGAAACGCTGCAGTAGCCATCACACGACCAGTTCCGCTGGTACGGTGGCATGGTTTCCGAGTCCAGGGCCATTTTGAGGGGTACCAGGTTCTCTTCCAGCACTCTCCGAACGGTCATTTCTGATTTTCTGGTTGATTCCTCCGGCCAAATGTCGACCGGACAAATCAGGGTTTCCTCCATTGAAAAGTACACCACCTCCATTTCGGCAATATCATGGGGGATCAGCCACCGATAAAGGTTGAGCTGAGTCCGGTGGTTTTCATAAGCCGCGATGACCCCATCTTTGTTGAGGTAAGACGGGACCGTCTTGGTGGTTTTGTAGTCTTTGAGGACTTTCTGGCTCGGGATAATCAGATCGGGATGGCCAATGATGTCAATCCCGTCCCAGGCCTTGGAGAATCGCTTCTCCTTGACCGCGTCCGTATGGAGGTTGGCCTCCTCGAGAATTTTGTGGGCGATTTGCCCCCGAAAGGCCCAGTAGAGCTGGCTCGGGGCAACGTATGTTTCATAAAACCGGCTGATGAAGACCCCCCGGTGGCACCCGGTAATCATGGTCACCGATATATCGGTTCCTCGCCGTTCATTCAGGATCATGCCGGCAATGGTCGCTTCATCAAAAGGGCAATCTAGCCTCCGGTTGAGCCTCGTCCGGGCGCACTTGAGACAGGCCTCAAAAGAGAGCCGCTCCCCGGTTTTCTCGCAAATGAATCCAACTACCATGGTTACATTCCTCCTCTCCAAGCCAGCCAGGCCCCACGTAGGCGAACGTCTCCCAGAAGTCCCACATGGGACCCGGCCAGGTTTGGGTTAAATGCGAAATTAACGGCGCCTGAAACTAAGGGCTCGGAGGCACTCACCCTTCGGGGTCATCACTCCAGGTGAGGACGACGACTTCGGTCGCGGCCAACTCCCAGTTCTGCTCGCGGTTCGGTTGGACTTTGATGTAGACGAAGGTTTCGAGCTGAGCCTGGAGCGGTTCCAAGTAGCGGCTGGCCAAGATGCCATGACCATCACTCAGAATGATGGCCGCCCGGGTGCCCTCTTTGAGAAGGTGCTGCGCGACGGCGTCGAACCGGGTCCCCCCGGTGGTATGCAGGAAGGGGTCTTCTGGGTCCGCTTCAACGACGCTGGTCGAAAACTGAAAGACCCTACCTCTGACAGCCCGGAGGGCGTCATAAATGTACGGAATATAGCCGTAGTAATGGCCCATCGACCCGCTGACGTCAATATAGAGGTAGATGTGGGGGCGTTCGACTCCCCACCGCCTTTGCCAGACCGCCGGGATGACTCCACCGGCGAGACTGAAGAGGTCCTTCCGGGTGATGGCCGGGGGTACCGGGATAGAGTAGCCTTCGAGGGTCTTTTCAGTCGCCCGGTCGGCCAGTACTCCTTGAATCACCCCTTCTATTCCTTCAAGCGCCCCCGGTTCAAAGAGCCGGACCCGGTGGCGAAATTCACTGAGGTCCGAGGTTTCCAGAATCAAGTTAAAGACTGGATCTCCAGGCTTCAGGTCTGGAATGGGAATTCGCCTTGTGCCCGAGTCGACTTCCGAAGGCTCCGACCCAACTATCTCCAGGGTAGAGCTGCCCTGAACCATCGGGGCATAAGTTTTGATTACCTCGGCCAACCCGGGGAAACTCGCATCATCTGCAACTCCTTCCCCCGCGTCAACAGACACAGCCTTGCCGCTTAACGAGCTTTCCGGCTCAGGTAAGGCTGCACTAACAGGGGATGGCTCTTCCTTGTCAGGCTCTGAGCCGTCATCATGTCGTTCCTCTTTGGTCAGCGCTTCACCAGTGCCCTGAGGGTCGTCCTCCGGGCCAGCTTGGTCTTTGGCAACCCGCTCCGGTACGTCGTCAGCGGCTTCTTTCCGGGTGGCTGGTGGAGATTCTGGTGCGGTTTGGTTAGCACTCCCACCCGCGGCGCGGGCTGCCGCCATTCCTGCCCTGGAGGCCTCCTCGTCCTGCTTCCCCAGGAACCATTGGCAAACCAAGACCATCCACCGCCGGTAGCCGGAAAAGCCAGACGGCGCCCCCACAACTTCGCCCAAGGTCTGAAGCAGAACCGGGTTCCACTGGTAGAGGGCGGCGTGAGCCTGTTTGAGGTAGTTGCGGCTCCCGTTGCCTCCGATGCTAAAGAGGGTCCAGTCGATGTGGCTGTGCTTTGCCGTTAAGAGGAGTTCCCCCGGATGGTGGTAAAACCGTTCGGGCAAGGTCGACGCCGCCGGCCGATGGCGTTGACGTAAGCATCCTCAGCGAAGTTGAAGAGCTCCGGAGGGTAGTCAGCGCCTGGCAGAACGTCGGGGTAAAGCCGCCTCAGGATCAAGTGATTGCGCTCATGGATCAGAATGAACAGCAAGTCCTCCGGGCCGGTGATGTGGTCCAGGAAGAACCGGACCCCAATCGTCAGGTCTCCCTTGTACAGATCGACTGGCGCAGTCGGTAGGGCCTCATCGAAGGTGATTTCATGGATGTATTTGAGGATTTTCGGGACCCGCTCCGATCCCTGGCAGCAGTCCGACCAGTAGCTGAAAATTTCATCACTTGCCAGGGTGTGAATCAGCAGGGTTGCTGCCCGGTTTAGGTGCTTTTCCCTTAGGGCTGACTTGATCTTTTCGATTCGGCTTTTGAGCAGGTGCATTATCGGCTCCTTTCATTAAGTCTTTTCCAGCCATGACCCGCTGGATTATGGCTTTGAGCACCCCCAAGCCTTCGAGGGTTTTGACTTTTGGATTAATGACCACCGCCTCAAGGGCATAGCCTTTGAACAGCCGCTTGATGGCCATCACTCCGTCTTTCGCATAGGCTTCCCACCCGATTCGGGTCTGTCCCTTCCCTTCGGCCAAAACATAGGGGAGGTCGGCTTTGACAATCACCAGGACCTTGTCCTTCTTGTTGGCGAGAATGACCGTGCAGGCGTCATCGCCGAAGCATTCTTTGGCCTCCTCGACCGTGTACGGGTCTTCATCCCACCCGATGGGAGTATTTTTCTTGTCAATGTGGTACTTTTTCGCATAGGTGTTGACGGTGTCGAACAAGTACAGTTCTCCGTCCTGGAGGGTTTCCCACCCTTGAGTCAAGGCCGGGCTCTGATAGACTTTCTCTGCATTCGGCATGGTGCTCTCCTTTCTTTAGATGGATGTCAAGATTTGGTCGACCCGCTCGGGTAGCCGGGCCACCGGAACATCCTCGGTTAACAGGGTTTGGGTCGTGAGTTGCATGGCAAGTTGCTGGATTAGTTTGTCTCCGAGTTCCCGCTCAATCACCTCCTTTCGGGTCAAGTCTTTGATTTTAGCCAGCACCCGGGTCAACGTCTTGAGGTCTTCTTCCTGGCCGACCCTTTTGCTCATGGCCGTCACCCAGGCAACTTCGACTGCCGCGAGTTCTTCAAGGTCCCGGGCGATCATGACCGGGTCACCCAGGGTATAGCCGCCAACAACCGTCCGAATGACCCCGTGCACCATTTCCTTGTTGACTTTCGACCGGACGATCCCCTGAATCTCGGGGATGACGGCTTCGATGTAGGCGGTGTTCGCATCCGGGTCGGAAAACTGGGGGTTATTGGTGATCGTGCTCAGGGCCAATCCCGCCAGCAGCAGCCGCACCATCATCGTCAGCTGCCGGGGGTTAAAGACGATTCTGCGGATTGAGGAAACCGACCAGGTCGTCGAAGTTGAGAGTCGGGACTTCATAGTGCCGAAACTGGCTGGTCGGGCCCAAAATTGCTTGAGCAATAGTTTTCGACCCCTCGGTCTTGTTGGTGCCAATGTCCCCAATCAGCAATACCGGCAGGTCAGCCACAATGGCCGCGAGCACTAACGGCTCAACAACGTCCCACCCATAAATCCCGAGTTCGTCGAATAACATTGACCAGTTCCTTTCTCCTTTAATATTTGGCCTGTCCTTAAAAGCAGTGAAGGAGGCCGGTTGGCCCCCCTTTGCTTTAGAAGTGATAGCAGTAACAGCGTTTGTTGTTACACTTTGTTGTTTATTATTATAGCACAATCCAGTGTTATTGTCAATAACGCATTATTGTTGAGCCTGTATTGTTCAGGTGTGCTGACTAATGCATGCTTAAATGAAGTAAAGACCCACTACTGGTATTGGAAATGCGCACATAGCATTATTGATACCACACGTTTGATTCTTTTTCGGGAGGTTTTACAAGGTGAGGAAGGGCGGAAGGATAAATCTTTATGGGTTGGGCTGCGGTGGCTGGATAATCTGGAAAAGAGGTTTCGATATGAATTTCAAACCTTTAAAATACGAGAAGGGCGTATAGTGGCAAGCAATCTGCTATTCCTCTAGTTGGCCACTGGTCGCAAGGCCTATCTGGGTTTCACAATAGCTGTAATTAATGCTGCACCCTGGATAGATGGCCTGAAATCCCTTAACTTTAGAGAAAAATTGATTTTTTAAAAATCTTATGGTATCAATATTCCTATAGAAAACTGTAGGTGACCTTCGTCTGCTGCAACTCTAATTGACAACCGAAGTTTTCGGAAACCCTCCTCTCTCTTGAACAATATTACCGGACAAAGTCGAATCCGTAGCAAAAAACAGTAACGGAGCAGCTTTTACCTGATCCCTGAAATTTTTGCCCCCAAAAGGAAATCCTTTCTGCCCACGATTTTCTTTCATTATCATCATCAAGGAAAACCCAAGCAATGAAGCCCAGTAAATCACTTCGCCGATTAGCAGGCTCGGCGCCCGGAGATCACCAAGAGAAAAGACCCGAGATTGACGAAGCCCCTATCCAGAAGGAAGATGCAGGGGACGTCAAGGAGTCCCAGCAAGTCGGGGGACCCCAGCGGGAAAGCGAGTCTCGCTACCGTGCTATGGTAGAGGCCTTTGATGGGTTGATCTACATCTGTTCCCCGGATTACCGGGTTGAGTTCATGAACCCGCGTTTAATCGAGCGCACCGGTTATGATGGCACCGGAGAATATTGTTACAAGGTTCTGCATGAACGGGACTCCATCTGTCTTTGGTGCGTCAACGAACGGGTATTTCGAGGGGAAACGGTGCGCTGGGAATTGCAAAGCCCCAAAGACAACCGCTGGTATTACATGGTGAACACCCCCATTTACCACAGCGACGGCCGCGTCTCCAAGCAGGCCATGATCCAGGACATTACCGAGTTTAAACAGACCGAGGAGGCCTTGAGACAGGCCCACAACGAACTGGAGCGCCGGGTGGATGAGCGGACTGCTCATTTAAAGCAGGCCAACGAGCAATTGCTGAGGGAAATTGAAGAGCGCCAGCAGATCGAAGACCGCCTCAGGGAAAGCGAGGCGCGTTTTCTGGCCTTCATGCAGCATCTGCCCGGTGGCGCGGTAATCCGTGACCTTCAGGGCCGCTATCTGTTCGCCAATAAAGCCTGGGAAAATGCCTTCGTTGCTGGAAAAGAAGACTGGCAGGGTAAGACCTTGCAAGACATCTGGCCGGTAGATACGGCCCGGCACATACTGGAACTGGACCAGCAGGCCGTTGAAACCGGGCAACCCGTGGAATCCCTGGTAAATTTGGAACAAGAGGATGGGACCCATGCCTGGCTGATCAACTACTTTCCTATCCTGGCTAAGGATGGCCAGCCCGTCCTGGTAGGATCAGCCGGCCTAGACGTCACCAGGCTCAGGCAGGCTGAGGCAGCCCTGGAAGCGGAGCGTCAACGCCTCTTTGCCCTTCTCGATGAGCTTCCCGCTTATGTCTATCTCCACGGGCCGGATCATACCGTCCGGTTTGCCAACCGCGTTTTTCGGGAACATTTCGGCGAGCCCAACGGCAGACTATGTTACGAAATTCTCCGGGGTCGTTCTCAGCCCTGTGGAAATTGTTCGACAAAGCGGGTTTTAACCGCCCAATCTCCGCAAGAGTCCCAATGGACCAGTCAATCCGGCCGTATTTACCAGATCTATAGCTATCCTTTTACCGATGTTGACGGCTCTTTGCTGGTCCTGAAAGTAGGCCTCGACATCACGGAGCGCCTGAAGGCGGAAAAGGCCCTCTATCAAGAAAAAGAAAAATACCGCCTTCTGGTGGAAAAATCGCCCCTGGGAATCGCAATTGTCGGACCAAAAGGCGAGATGCTGTACCTCAATCCGCGGTTCATGGAGATATTCGGTTACACCCGGGAAGATAATCCTACCGTCCAGGACTGGATTGCCCGCTCTTACCCCGATCCGCACTATCGGCAGGAGGTGATCTCCGCCTGGAACAGGGACTCGCGGGAATCCAGGCCAGGCGAGGCCAAGTCCCGAACTTTTACGGTGGGTTGCAAAGACGGCACGGAAAAAGTCATAAACTTCAAGATGGTAACTCTGGAAAACCGATCCCGGATGGTGCTTTGCGAAGACGTCACCGAGTGCCACCGGACTCAAGAGGCATTGATCGAAAGCGAAAGGCGGTTTGGGCAGTTGGTGGAGCATGCCGCCGACGAGCTTGTTCTGCATGACAATGGCAGGATCATCGAGGTCAATCAGCAAACTTGTGATGATTTGGGATATTCCCGTGAAGAACTATTGAAAATGACCGTGTTTGATTTGGAAGTGGGCATAAGTCCTCAAGACTTGCAAAAAATATGGGAGCAAAAGACCGAATCTCCGTTTACCGTCCGAGGTGTCCATCGACGGAAAGACGGCTCCACTTTTCCGGTAGAGGTCCGAGTTGCTCGATTTATGTATGGCGGACGCCGTCTCTTACTTGCTTTGGCACGAGACATCACCGAACGTCTGCAGGCTGAAGAGGCGCTCAGGCAATCGCAAATAAAATATCGCAGACTGGTGGTGGCCGCACCTTTCGGTATTTCTATTATTGGCAGAAACGGCAGATATAAATATCTCAATCCCAGATTTGAAAAAATGTTCGGGTACACCTTAGAGGATATCCCTACCGGGCGGGAATGGTTCCCCAAAGCTTTTCCGGACGCCTCCTACCGGGAAATGGTAGTTTCCGATTGGAAAGAAGAACTTAAAAAACCTCATCTGGGAGAAGTCAATCCGAGGTCTTTTCGGGTCACATGTAAAGATGGCACCACTAAGGTGATAAATTTCAGGGCGGTAGCCCTGGTAACAGGTGATTGGTTGATGTTTTATGAGGACATCTCTAAACGGGTGCAGGCCGAGGAAGCCCTCATAAAGAGCGAAGAGCAGTACCGGCTGCTGGTCAATCAAATTCCGGCCGTGGTTTTTAAAGGATATGTCGATGGCAGGGTGGAATTCTTCGACCGTAAAATCGAGTCTCTGAGCGGCTATAAAAAAGAGGATTTCGACACCGCTCAGCTATTGTGGACAGACCTGGTACTCCACGAGGATCTCACGGTGTTCAAAGAGACCCTGCTTAAAGCCCTTAGGGGTAATGGCTCGTATGTTCGGGAGTACCGCATCCGGAAACAAGACGGCAGGAATCTGTGGATTCAAGGGCGAGGACAGATATTCTGCAACGCCGCCGGCCAGATTGACTATATCAGCGGGGTCCTCTTTGACATTTCTGAACGGAAGCGGGTCGAGAAGGCTTTAAAAGAAAGCGAGGCCCTTTATCGCTTGCTGGCTGAGAACATTTCCGATGTCCTCTGGACCACCGACATGAACCTGAACCTCACCTATGTCAGCCCTTCTACCAAGCTTTTAACAGGGTTTTCTCCGAAAGAAGTCATATTGAGGGGGCTGGAGGCGATTTTGACACCAGTCTCCCTGGAACAGGCCCGACGCGTCTTTGCCGAAGAGATGCTGTCTGAACTCCAAGAACCAAAAGATCTTAGCCGGTCCAGGATACTTGAACTGGAACTGATCCAAAAGGACGGCTCCATCGTCTGGATCGAGGTGAAAACCTCCTTTTTGCGGGACGAGCAAGGACGGCCGGTGGGCGTCCTGGGAGTTGCCCGGGACATCAGCAAACGCAAGAAGGTGGAGCTGGCACTCAGGCGGCGGGAGGCCATTCTGGAAGCAGTGAGCATCGCTGCGGAGAAATTCTTGCAAACCGAATCCTGGGAGAAAGACATCCAGAATATTTTGGGGCGCCTGGGCCAATCGGCAGACGCAAGCCGGGTCTATATCTTTGAAAATCATCTCAATGGCACAGGAGATATATTAACCAGCCAACGATATGAATGGGCCGCGCCGGAAATCAATCCCCAGATAAACAACCCCGGATTACAAAATATTTCCTGGCGGCATGCGGGCTTTAGCCGCTGGGAGGAGCAGCTCTCTAAGGGCCAGATGATCGTGGGCCGCATCCGGGAATTTCCGCCCTCGGAGCAGGAATTGTTGGGGTCTCAAAAAATCAAATCTATCGTAGCGGTGCCAATTTTTGTGGGTCAACAATGGTGGGGTATGATTGGCTTCAACGAGTGTCTCAACGAGCGGGAATGGTCACCTGCGGAGCTGGAAGCCCTCAAAACCGCAGCCAGCACTCTGGGGGCCGCCATCCTCCGCGAGCGGGCGGAGCAATCCTTAAGAAAATCGGAGCAAAAACTTCGCTCCCTTGCCGCGCAGCTTCTCACCGCCCAGGAAAACGAACGGAAGCGTCTTGCGGCTGAGCTGCACGATGAGCTGGGACATGCCCTGCTGACTTTAAAGCTCTCGATAAGATCACTGGAGAAACAGTTATCGCCGGAGCACACTTCCTTCTCCCAGGATTTTAGGAAGATTGACCATTTTATCGTCGAGACCATTAAAGAAGTGCGACGGCTTTATCATGATTTAAGCCCAGGCGACCTTGAAGACCTGGGTCTGACTGCCGCTTTGCGGGACATGATCGAAGATGTGGCGGCGCTGCAAGAAGAGGTAAAGTGGTCAGTCAGGCTGGACAACCTCGACGGCTTATTCCCATTGCCGGTCCAGACGGCCATCTACCGGGTAGTACAGGAAGCCATGACGAATATCGGCAAACATGCCAGGCCAAAG
Source organism: Desulfobaccales bacterium (assembly GCA_041648175.1). Lineage (NCBI taxonomy): Bacteria > Pseudomonadati > Thermodesulfobacteriota > Desulfobaccia > Desulfobaccales > Desulfobaccales bacterium. The sequence goes on from JBAZPO010000003.1 coordinate 55,787, forward strand.
AACGTATCCATCGTAGCCCAAAGGGAGAGCCAAAGGATTGTTATAACCATCGAGGATGACGGCCAAGGTTTTGAAGCGGCCAAAGTTTTGGACGCTAAAAAGAGCTTGGGATTGCTGACTATGGAAGAGCGACTCAAGATCCTGGGCGGAACCTTCAGCCTCTGGAGTCAAAAGAAACGGGGTACCAGAATATCATTTACTGTGCCGTTGCCTGAGGGAGGATTAGGGTGAGAAATTTCGAGATCGTGCTGGCTGACGACCACGCCATATTCCGCAAGGGCATACGGAAAATCATCGAAGGAATAGACGGCGTGGCTGTATGCGGCGAAGCCAATGATGGCCTGGAACTCTTGGAGCTTTTAAAAACGGCACGCCCTGATCTGATCATCCTGGATATTTCCATGCCCAATCTCCGAGGACTGGAGGCTACCGAGGAAATTAAGAGGCTGTATCCTGAGATCAAAATATTGCTTTTGACCATGCACAAGAAAAAAAGCTTCGTGCAGCTGGGCCTAAAAGCCGGGGCTGATGGTTTTCTGCTCAAGGAAGATGCGGATTCTGAGCTTTACCGCGCCATAGAAAGTCTTAAACAGGGGGATAAGTACTTGTCCCCCCTCCTTTCCACTATCATGTTTGACCTTTCTCTTACGCGGCCAGAAACTGAAGCCCTTACCAGACGTGAAAGAGAAATCTTGAAACTCTTGGCCGAGGGCAAGAAATCCCAGGAGATCGCCAATATCCTGTTCGTCAGCATTCACACCGTGCGCGCTCACCGGTACAATCTCATGAAAAAGCTGAAGTTCAAAAGTCTTGCCGATCTGGTCAGATATGCCATCTCTCATGAATTCACCCCTGAGTAATTCATTTTATACTGATTAGTTTCATAATCTAGTCATTTTGATTAGATGAAATTAGTCATACGGCCTTAGAGACATTCCTCCTGCATTTTTCTATAGTGACGTAGTACCTATTGTTCAAATCAGCATGGGTCTTGGCCGCCTCCTAAGTGTAAAACCTCGATTCAGAAGACATGCCCGGCCTGCTCTTAATAGCGGGCGGGGGAAGGTTTGCCCATCAGAGTCCATGAAAACAGCCATGAGAATGGGTTTATTGGCAATGAGGGGATAACAGTGGCAAAGATCTATGAGATAAGTGAGATCAGAGCAAGGCAGATAAAATTGGCAAAATTACAAGAAATTTTCGGAAAACTATTTCATCGTGTTGCAATTCCTCTCATTGATTTACCGGGAGAAAACCTGGATTATATTCTTCCTTCGTTGCTTATGAAACACATTGATGAGCTTAACCTTGGCGAATTGGATGATTTACTCAATGGCCACAAGAAGTTTTTCATTATAAGATGATGCAATTTATGTTTGAGCCTCACCAAAGATCATGTCTGTCAGGGCTCGCAAGAGCGCCCCTCGGTTAACCTCATTCTGATATTCAAATTATACCGAGTAGTTTGGACCCAATGAAAGATATCGATCTGATATCTTCCAGTAAATTATGAAATAAACATACTGAAATTTAGCCTTACTTTAGCGAAAACCAAATGTTATTGGATTAAAAGTCGAAAGATCAATTTTGCATCAAAGAACTAGATAGCTTCAAGACCCTTATCGGCTGGAAAGGATCTAAATCTGACCTTGGGGCTAAGATGGTAAGAATGCTACAAATCCTCTTCATTAAAGAAGCATAATGTAAAAGGAGAAAGCAATGCTTGAAGAATATCCCAAGAAGATCACCCTTCCCGAGGGTCTCAGCCTGACCTTAAGACCCATGACCCGCGATGACCAGTACGCCCTTTACAATTTTTTTATCGGTCTGGCTGGAGAAGACCGGCGGTTTCTCCGGAACGTGGTGACCGACCGAAAGCTGATAGAGAAATGGGCCCGCAATCTCAATTATGATCAGGTTTTGCCCATTTTGGCGGAATATGAGGGGCGCATCGTGGCCAATGCCACCCTGCACTACCAGACCTTCGGTTGGGGGCGTCATGTAGCCGAGATCCGGGTCACCGTGGCTCCCGAGTTTCAAGGCCGGAGGCTGGGTGCAGCGCTCATAGAGGAGCTCACCGCCTTAGCTTCCCAGAGTAAGGTGAAGAAACTTCTGGCCAGAATGGTGACCAGCCGGCAAGGCGTGATTACGGCCTTTAAAAAGGCCGGTTTTAGCCAGCTAACGGTATTAAAAAACTATGTCAAGGATCTCCAAAGCCAGCAGTATGCTGATATTGCCCTTCTGGTCAAGGAGTTACAACCAGCCACTCATTAAGGAGCATACGGAGGGAGGAGCCAAATGCAAGAAGTAGTGATTGCCAGCGCCGCAAGGACCGCCATCGGGGTCTTCGGGGGCACCTTGCGGGACGTACCGGCAGTGGAACTGGGTGGCATCGTCATTAAGGAAGTTTTACGTCGGGCTAAGATTCACCAGGATAAAGTGGACCTGGTTATCATGGGCAATGTCCTGCAAGCCGGTGAGGGCCAGAATCCCTCCCGGCAAGCAGCAATGCTGGCGGATATTTCTCAGTACACGCCTGCCCTTACCATCAATGCCGTGTGCGGTTCGGGGATGGAGGCAGTGATCGCCGCCACCCAAAAAATCCAGGTGGGGGCTGCGGAAATTGTGGTAGCTGGAGGCATGGAATGTATGAGCAATGCCCCCTTTGTGATGCCACAGGCAAGGTGGGGGGCCCGCATGGGTCATATGCAGGTTTTAGACACCATGATTCATGATGGGCTCTGGTGTTCCTTTGGGGACACGCATATGGGCATCACGGCGGAGAATATTGCGGAACGTTTCCATCTCGGCCGGGAAGAGCAAGACGCCTATGCCGCTCTGAGCCAGCAGAAGGCCGAGGCAGCCATCAAGAGCGGCCGGTTCAAGGATGAGATCGTGCCCGTGGAAATTCCTCAGAAAAAGGGCGACCCCGTTATCTTTGACACCGATGAATTTCCCCGTTTCGGTAGTACGGCGGAAAAGTTAGGCAAACTAAAGCCGGCCTTCGTCAAACAGGGCACCATCACCGCGGGGAACTCCTCCGGCATTAATGACGGGGCGGCGGCTCTCCTGATCATGACCGCGGAAAACGCCCTGAAGATGGGTATACGCCCTCTGGCCAAGATCGACGCCTATAGCTGCGAAGGTTGCGAACCTGAGCTCATGGGCACCGGTCCGATCTACGCCGTGCGCCGTGCTATCGACAAGGTGAGCAAGGTGGGAAAAAAGATTGAACTGGTTGAACTGAATGAAGCATTTGCCGCCCAATCTCTGGCTTGCCTCAAGGAACTCCAACTGGACCCCGAAATCGTCAATGTCAACGGGGGCGCCATCGCCCTGGGTCACCCCATCGGCAGCAGCGGCGCCAGAATCCTGGTGACCCTCTTGTACGAGATGCAGAAACGTAATGTCGAGGTTGGCCTGGCCAGCCTATGCGTGGGAGGCGGCATGGGTTACGCAATGATCGTGGAACGAGGCTGGTATTATTAAAGGGGTTGAACGGCTGCCCCGCTGGATTAATGATCGGGAGATAATTATGGACACCCTGTCGGAGATACTCATCAAATCCTATCCTCAAAGCATCTCCTTAGACGACGGCACGCCCGTTACCTTAAGGCCCCTTTTGAAGGCGGATGAGGCCGCCCTGGTGGAATACTTCCGTAGCCTGCCGCCCGAGGACCGCCTTTGTCTCAAGGATGACGTGACCGACCCCAAGGTTATCGAGAATTGGATTTATGAATTGAACTATGACAACCTGCTCCCCCTTATTGCCCTGCATAACGGCGACGTCGTGGGGGACGCCACTTTGCACTTCAGCCCCATCGGTTGGACCAGGCACCTGGGAGAGGTACGTCTGACCACGTCGACCCAGTATCGGGTGCGCGGCCTGGGAACCATTTTAATCCAGAACCTCGTCGATATCGCCACCCGGTTGGGTTTGGAGCAGTTGAGCGCGGAGATCCCCCCGGTCCTGGACAAGGCCTTTTACCTGTTTGAAAAGATGGGGTTCAAGGACGTGGCCCACCTGGCGGGTTTCGTGAAAGACTTGCAAGGCGACGAGTCCGACTTAGTTTTAATGGTTAAGAACTTAAACACGAAAAAGGAGAGTGCCTAGAAAAGGCGGCAGAGGTTTGAGCCTTGGCGGCAGGAACCGCATGCTGGGCAGTGCCAGGGGAAGAGAGGGCGGGAGCTAACGCTCCTCTTCTCCTTCATCTCTCTCCTTTTTCCCTAGCTTCCCTGGAAAGAATTGCATCCAGGACTGAAACGGAGCCAGGTTGCTCATGGTTTTCTGGGTCAAGTCGGAGACGCCCTGGCCCATCTCCAGCCAACTTTGGAACTGGGCATCCATGGCGCTTTTGTAGGCCAGATAGTTCTTAAGGGTCTGTTCCAGATAATTTTCAAAGAATTCGCTTAAGACGCTATCTCCATAGCGAATAAGGAGATAAAGGAGGGAAACGGGGAGCAGCAGGGTTTTCTTTTTGGCTTCCTCCAAAACAATCTGGGTAAGGATAAAGGCCGTGACGTCCTCCCCGGTTTTGTCGTCGCTGATCTCTATCTCCCGGCCTTGTTTCACCAGTTCGGCCACCTGGCTCAAGCTCACAAAGGCACGCTTTTCCGTATCGTACAGGCGTCGGTTGGCGTATTTTTTCAGCACTACTTTTTCAGGCATGCATTTCTCCTTGAAGAAACAGTATAGAGCAATTTTTGCAAAACGCAAAAATAATATTTCTTTAAAGGGGAGAAAAGCAAGCTACAAATATATAACCTTTCATTATAGTTAGATAAATTATAAACCACCCTTTAAATAGATATTATTTTGCAATGCAAAATAATATCTTGACAGGCACCTTGCCGACGTATATCTTAGAAGAAAATTCAGGCTGACGCAGCCGCAAGGAGAAAATAAATGATGGATCCCAAAAAGCTGGGCCAACAGATGATGGATTTTTACAAAACCACCTTTGACAATTCCTTCAACGCCCTAATGATGCTCCAAGAGCAGACGGAACGCGTGACCGGCCTGTATTGGGGCCAGATGGTCAATCTCCCCCAAGAGGCTAAAAAGGAGCTGAACGAGTGGACCAAATTCTACAACAAGAATTGCGAAGATTTCAAGAAAGTGGTGGACGACGGTTTTAAAAACCTGGAATCTTTTTCCGCTTAGTACCGGAAAAATTAGGCTGACAAAGCCGCGAGGAGAGAACCCAATGATGGATCCCAAAAAGATGGGCAAACAGATGATCGACTTTTACAAAACCTCCTTTGACAATTCCTTCAGCGCCATGATGATGCTCCAGGAACAGATGGAACGCATGACCAACATGTACTGGGGCCAGATGGTCAATCTCCCCGACGAGGCCAAAAAGGGCTTGGCGGAGTGGACCAAATCCTACAAGAAAAATTGCGAAGATTTTAAGAAAATGATGGATGAAAGCTTCAAAAAGTTGGAGTCTTTTGTCGCGGAAACGGAAAAATCCGAAAAGATGGCCAAAAGTGCCTAAGGGATCGGCGGGGTGCCGGTCCCGGACATCCCGCCGGACTGGGGAACCATGCACTGCGGTCAATTTTTCAGGGCGGCCCGAAAGCCGGACCTGATTACCGGCAATATCAGGAGATAAGTATGTCTGAGTCTACAGTTACGACCCAAAGCTTATGCGAGGGAACCACGGGCCTTTCAGAATTGACCCTGGAAACCCCAGCCAAGATCATCTCGGCCAGCATTGATCAGGCCCGGATGATGCAGACCTACTGGGTCGGGATGTTCCGGTATATTCTGGACTTTATGGAGCCGTCGCTTTCAGCCATGGAAAGCTTCCGCGCCGTGGAGCAAGACAAGTTTAAGGAAAAATCCCCCGAGGAAAATCTCGGGGACTACACGGCCTTATGGGAATTCAACCTGCGGTTGGCAGAAAAAGGCTTCGCTCACGGGATGAAAGCCATCAACGACTACCACGCCCACCAGTTAGACCAGGTTTACCGGGCCTGGCTCAACACCTTTGATCACCATAAAGGGGAAGACATCGCGGCGTTCATGGCCAGACAAGCCCGGTTGATGTATTTGGTGGTCCACGAATATCCCCAGGCCATCCGCAACATCGAGCCGGAATACGGGTTTCACTTTGATAACGGCAACTACATCAAGACCGCAGAAACCGAGCGCTTCAGTCTCTACCAGGTGCTTCCCTGGGACAAATCGGTAAAAGTCCGGAAAAAAGGCAAACCCATCGTGATCATCCCCCCTTACGTGCTGGGGGCCAATATCCTTGCCTTTCTGCCCGGAGAAGGCAAGAGTTTTGTGCACTGCTTCGCCAACCAGGGTATTCCCACCTATATCCGCATCGTTAAGGATATCTACGCCAACCCGGCGGTGCAGGAGATGTCCGGCGAGGATGACTGCCGGGATACCAAATTATTCCTGGAGAAGGTGAAGGCGGCCCATGCTCGTCCCGTCACCCTGTGCGGTTACTGCCAGGGAGGGTTCACCGTGGCAGTGAACTACCTGTCGGGCGAACTGGACGGGCTGGTGGACGCGCTCATCACCAGTGTCGCCCCTTTAGACGGCACCCGCAGCCAAAGCTTGTCGGATTTTCTGGCCCAGATCCCCAAACGTTTTGAGGATATGAGCTTTGCCATCAAGACCTTACCCAACGGCAACCAGGTAGTGAACGGCAAGCTTATGAGCTGGGTCTACAAGCTCAAGAGCCTGGAAAAAGACAATCCCATTATCACTTTCTACCGGGACCTGAAGTTGTTCGAACGCAACATGAAAATCAACAAGACCGCGGCGGCCATTAACTATTGGCTGTTATACGATCAGACCGACCTGCCTCTTAACATCTGCAAGATGAGCTTTGACTCCTATACCATTCCGGTGGCCAAGGACGGGACGCTGCCGGTCACCCTCTTCGGGCGCCCCCTGAACTTCAAGCGCATTAAAGAGCAGGGCATCAAGTGGCTTATTTGCGTTGCAGAAAAGGACGACCTGGTGGAAAAAGAATCTGCCCTGGCTCCCCTGGATTGGGTAGAAGCGGAGGTCACCGTCTTCCCCAAGGGCCACGTGGCCATTGCCACCAGCTGGTCGCTGCCTACCACCGAGTGTTCCCTGGATCGGTGCTTCCTGGATTATCGCGGCCCGGTGCGCTTCCAACTGGATTTGGAGGCCGAGACTGAGCAGACTCTGCCTGTGGCGGCTCCAAAGGCTGAAGTGGCCAAGATTCAGCCTCCTGCGGTTGTAAAGCCAGCGCCGGTCAAGACCCAATCTACCGAAGGTCAGAAACCGAAAGAGGTCAAGACTCAACCCGCCGCCCCCATAAAAGAGGGGCAGGATAAGGGTCAGCCTGGAGATATTCCGAAGCGGGAGGGCTAAATGAATCGCCACTTTTTGGAATTCTGGGGGAAGGCCCTGCTGCAGGCGGCCAAGAGCCAAAAACAGCTGGAAGACCTGGCAAAATGGATGCCGCGAGGCTTCCTGGGCTTTCAAGAATTTACCCCCCTTTTTAAAACCTCTTACGGCTTGAATGAAGTGGCAGAGGACAATCCAGATTATCTTGCCCTGTGGAAAAAAGCCGAAGTGGATTTCCGGGAGTCGTTCAAAGATTATCTCAACCTCTTGGGGGGGGTGCCTCGGGAAGAATATGCCGCCTTAGCCCGGAAATATGAAGAACTCCAAGCAGAGGTCACTGAACAGGCAGAAATCATCAAACATTTGCGGATGCTGGCGGATGAGAAAGGCATGGGACTAGAGGCCACCACTATGGAATTCCAGAGGCTCATCAAAAAGCAGGGAGAGCAGTTCCAACAATTCTTTCAGGGGTTGGGCGAGTCCGTGAACCCCGACGGCAATCCAACCTAGACATTCTTATTCCTGGACCTATAACGAGAATCTTATAGGGCCATAACTCTGACCGGAGAAAGGATTTAACATGTTGGAAATTAAGGACGCGGTGGCAGTGATTACCGGAGCGGCCGGAGGCATCGGTGAAGAGTTGGCGAAATACTGGGTTCGGCAAGGTGGCAAATTAGTGCTGGCGGATGTCAGCTCCGAGGGTTTGAACCGTGTGGAGGCTGAGATTAAGAAGCTGGGCGGTCAAGTGGCCACCATGGTCTGTGACACCACCAAAGAGGAAGATTGCGGCAAACTGGCAGACATGGCCATCGCAGCCTTCGGCGCCATCAACCTGGTGGCGCCCTGCGCCGGCATCATCCGGGACGGTCTGCTCCTGGCTCCTGATCGGGAAACCGGCAAGGTCACCAAAAAAATGTCCCTGGGGAACTTCCAGGCCGTTGTGGACATCAACCTGACCGGAGTATTTATCACGGTCCGTGAATGCGCCGAGCGCATGATCAACCACGGCTGTCATGGGTTGATCTGCCTGTTTTCCTCCACCAGTTCCCTGGGCACCGCCGGGCAGATAAGTTATTCTTCCACCAAAGCCGCCATGAGCGTGATGCCCAAAGTGATTACCGCGGAGTTTTTCCGCCGCGGCCTGGCGGACAAGCTCCGCTGCGTGGCCATCGCCCCAGGCTATGTGGGTACTCCCATGGTGCGCGGCATGGACCAGAAAGCCCTGGGAAAAATCCTGGAGCAGGTGCCCATCGGCCGTCTTGTCGAGCCGGCGGAGGTGGCCTCATTGATTGGGGAACTCTACCGTAACGAAGCCATCGCAGGGGAAACCTTCTTTATCCACGGTGGGCTGCGACTGGGATCGAAAGGATAGGGCCTTCAAATCGGAAGATTAATACCAAGTTGCGCTCATACAGGTAATTTTGTTTTTGTAGGGGCGGACCTATGTCCCTCATGGTGGCCGCACATGCAGGTACGATCCTACAAAACCGAAGCTATTTTTACTTCTATGGACGCAACTTGGTATAAGCACTATCTCAGAATAATTGGCCCCTTTGGTGAAGCCACCGGGGTCTTTTTTTCTTAAGCCCAAGAGCGTTCATCCGCTAGACCTCCGAATCCGGACTTTATTATGCCATATGGGTTCCTTTGAGAACATAAACGAGTGACCCGGATGGAAGATATCTGCTATTTTTGAAAACCTCTTCAGCGAGCATAGCGCTTTCCCATATCCTGAACATATAGACCGCTTTTAAAGTCGGGCGAGATCTATATTGATTGACCCCGCCCTTAATTAGGTTTTAGCCGTATAAATTCTCGATCCACCTTACCGCTTCAACATCGCTGACCTTCCCGAGATATCTTTGGGTAGTGGAGAGATTGGCGTGCCGCAGGATGACCTTACTGACTATCTCCACCGGGACACCGGACCGTGACGCATATGTGGCGGCATGGCGCCTCAGGTCATGCGGCCTCAAGTGGACACCGACCAGAGCACCGGCTCTTCGGACCATTACTCTGGCGGCAGTATAGGAGATCGGGAAAATTCTTTGTTCGCCCTCCATCCCCCTGGCTCTGATGTAATCTTTTAACCGGTCGGCCAGCTTTTTCGGGATGAAAACTGCTTCTGAAACCTTTCCGCTTTTGGGATTTCTGATCGTAAGTTTTTGATCATCGACATCGGCGGCTCGTAGCTTCAAAACCTCACCTACCCGCATACCACCCCGAGCCATGAGTTCCAACATCAGACGGTTTCTCATTTTAGTGGTCCGAAAGATAATCTCGTCAATGGTCTCTTTCTCATGGATTTGCCAGTGTCCCAGTTTCACCGCCCGGAATAGCTTCCTCAGCATGGGAGCGTCACAGGGGTTTGGGAGTTGGGAATCCAGGTTGTTGCGGATGAAGTTGAAAAAGGCTTTGAGGTAGGAATAGCGGGTGTGCTTGGTTAATTGCTTACAGCCGTCATTGAGGTCTACCAGAAATGATAGAACTTCTTCAGGTAAGATTGACTCCGGGTCTCGGTCAGGAAATTGGTCACGAAACTTCGATAACAGGGACTCATACGAACGGCTCGTATTTTTTTTGGGAGTTCAACCGATGGTACTCTAGATAAAGATCAATCGCCTTGGCCACTTTCATGGTCCACCTCCTGGGTTGGGTTCTTCAGCGCGATGGTGCTGATATCAGGAATATATCAAAACCCTTATAGATTTCTGATAAGGTTTTGGCCTGGCAAGTGAGCAACTGCAACGGACTCAATCTATAATTTTCCCGGGAATTCCCGGCTTGGCCCACTGATAAAAAAGAAAACGGGCATGAAGGGGGAAAACCCGAATACAACCATGGGATGCTGGATATCCAGGAACTATTCCTTCATGAATAAAATAATCACCGCCAATATTTAGCGCATGATCCATGGGCGCCTGTTCATACTTACTGGAGAGATGAACTTCATCCATATAATTTACTTTGAATTTTTTTAAAGGCGTAGAATTCCTGGTTCCGGAAGAAATCGGATAACAGTCTTTCAAATTTCCCCATTCGTAAAGGCCGAGATATTGCTGGCGGCGATCTATCAGAATGTACTTTCCATGCTTGGCCGCCTCGGACAAAAATTCCGGCAGAATTTTCGGCTCTATAGAAAAGTCGAGTGGCACGAATATTTTGTTCTTATCGGTGCTGATGTTACCGGGTCCATTGACGATCAACAGGTAATGGGTTCCATTAATGAGAGCAATCTTCTCCTGAGCATGAATAGACTTTTTCTTTAATGAAGGTAAGGAATAGACAAATGTCCTTATGCTTTCACCACTCTCCAGCATAACCTCTACACATGGCACCCCATAAACAATATCTATCTGTCCTGTCGTCATCCTTCCCTGTTCAGCCAATTCATCATAAATAGGATTATTTTGCTCCTTGGCTCCAGTCGCAGCGGATCGTCCCGGTGAATAATAGTCTCCGGTGGCACAGCCGGATAGGGAAGCTCCAAGGATAAACACTAAGGCAACTGTCATAATTTTTCGGGCCATTTAGTTTTCCTTCTCCTTCTTGGACCAATTTCGTTTTAGAAATACCTTTAATTTTAAATACCCTGAAGGCCCTAAAAATAATAAACAAGATCGAGGCTGTCGAACCAAACTATTAGGATGAAATAACAAGGGAGGGAAGTCTATAAGCAGAATAACCAATTTCATATGAATATTTTGACTATATGAAAATCATGGAGTCTATATTGGCGCTATTTATTTGTTTGCAGGGAGGATGGTGGGTGGGCTCCTGGGCTGAAGATGGCTGCTATTCTCAGGAACTTATCGCGGTTTCGAAAACTTTCACTCGCCAAATCATAGCTTCATTTTTTCCTGATCCACCGATAAGTCTCCCGGATGGCAAGTGAGTTGCTATTTTCCAGAAGTGAATTGCTATTTTCAAAATTGAGTCAAAAAAGGCAGGGCCGCGGCTGACCCTGCCTCAAATGATTCATAACGGAGGAGCAATTAACTCTTCCTTAACTTCCTCCAAATACCCAGGCCCAAGAGGCCAGAGCCCATAAGCCAGACGGTGGGGGGACTGGCATAATATTATCCTACCACCTGACCTTTGTCATTAATATCCCTTTGACTCTCGAAACTTCCACCCCACCTCTTCAAATGACCATGATAGAGAAGATCATATTCGCTACACTTTGGAATTTTTCGGATGTTTCGTGGGGGGCAGCTATTTTATATTGATTAAAAGAGCATCGAAGTATAATCTTATCTCCCCAATTGGGCCTGTTCATATAATTAGCTTCACCCCTTGATTAGTTTATTGCCTCATCTTACACTATTATGTAAAGTCCTCTGTCACGAGCTTCGCACATATCTGCCTTACACATTTCCGTCAGAGGTTTTGGGCAATCTGAGATCAAGGAGGATCAAAGATTTCCATGACTCCTTTCGACCTGGTTAATCTCCCCCCCTTAATAGCGCTGACTTCAGGTAGGCCTGAAGTTATGATCGGGTTGATCGACGGTCCGGTGGCGCTCGACCATCCGGATTTGCCCAGGGAAAATTTAAAAGAGGTTTCTGGGCCCCACCAAAGCAAGTGCGCCGAAAATGGCAGCGCTGCCTGCCTCCATGGTACCTATATCGCGGGCATTTTATGTGGCAAGCGGGATTCCATCGTTCCGGGCATCTGTCCCAATTGCACTGTCCTGGTGCGGCCCATCTTCGCCGAAGCAGCAGAAGGAATGGACCAGATGCCCAGCGCCACGCCGGAGGAACTGGCGGGGGCTATTCTGAATTGCATTGAATCAGGGGCCCGGGTGCTCAACTTGAGTGTGGCGTTGTCCCATCCTTCGGGGCGCGGCGAGCGCCGGTTAGAAGAAGTCCTGGATTATGCCGCCAAGAGGGGGGTGATAATCGTGGCGGCGGCAGGGAATCAGGGAACTCTCGGCAGTTCCGCAATTACCCGCCACCCCTGGGCTATACCGGTAATCGCTTATGATTCCCAAGGGAGGCCGCAAAGTTTTTCAAACCTGGGAAAATCGATAGGGACCAGGGGTTTGGGCGCGCCAGGGGATAACGTTACCAGCCTGGGCGTGGGGGGCCAACTCATGAGCTTGAGCGGCACCAGTGTCGCCGTACCTTTTGTGACCGGAGCCATTGGACTTTTATGGTCGGAATTTCCCGCTGCTTCAGCCGCCCAGGTGAAATTAGCCATCAGTCAGCCCCAAGGGCAACGGCGGCCAACTCTGGTGCCTCCCTTAATGAATGCCCGGGCGGCTTATGGGGTCTTGAAGCAGGCTTATCCTGGTTAACTCAAAGGAAGGAGAGATTATGAGTATGGATGATGATCTGGAAAAAGTGGCCGAAGCAGGAGGCCAGCTGGAAACTCCCATGGTTGGTTCGCCTTCTGAAAGCAGCTTGCGCCCGGCGCAGTCTCCGGTGGCTGGGGCGCCAGGGTCTGGCTGTGGCGCTTTCGCAGGAGGAGTGCCTCCGAGAGGTGCCATGGGAGATGTCCAAAGCACCCCCAGTGTGCCTATCCCACCCCCATTTGTTTATGCCTTGGGCCGCATCGAGCCCCGGTTTCCGCGCCTCTCTGTGGAAAAGGAATTTGCCCAGGCCACCGGCCGGGCCGGCACCGCTGGCCTAACGGATCGGGAGGCCCTTTATGCGATTTTATCCAAGCCCGAAAACCGCTACCTGTCTCGGCAACTATGCTGGGTTTTCACCATCGAGGGCCTGGAAACTTACATCCTCCATCCCACCTGTTTCGGCGATTTCAATTTGTTGGTGGAGGCAGTCCGTCCCGGTCCCCGCCCCACCGATGTGGATGTGGTCATCGGCATCCGGGGGCCCCTGGCGCCGCCGGAGCTGTGTAACGGCCTGATGGTTCCCATTGTGGTTTTCAACCAGATCTATTCCTTTGACGTCGATTCCCTAATTGCCACCATCCCTCGTCCGGAGAAAGGCAAGAAAGAAGAGAGATTTGAGGCCGCGGCCGAGGAACTGTTCTGGAGGATCATGCAGTTGGCCGACAATGCCGGGGCCACGGATGAGCACCGGGCCCTCAATTATCTGGTGGTGCGCTACCCCGCCATCTACGCCAAGGCGGCTGAAGAATTTGGAAAGGATTTTTCCTTGACCGCGGTGGAGGCGCGCCTTTCGCCTTTGAGCGGGACCCGCAAGGTGGTCGAGGTAATTTTTTCCTACACCAACCGCAACACCGATTTTACCGAGAAGTTCTTCGTGCGGGTGGATGTGACCGAAGAATGGCCGTTCCTGGTGACGAAAATGTCGCCATATTATGATCGTTGAAAGTCAATATCTTAAAGGAGGTACCTGAAATGAACCTGCCAGGATTCGCGGCAGAAGCCTCACTTTACCGGAGCAACGCGCATTACAGCTTAAGTTCTTGTCCCGGATACGTGAGCGGCAATCAAGTTTCTCCTCAATCGTGCGGCTTTTTTAAAAATATATTTTGTACTACGTTGTTTGGCGGGTGCATGGGTTGCATGTTGGCTTGGCCAGAAATTGATAAGATCTTGGGCTGCTTTGCGGTTTGCCTGACCGGTTGGTATCTCTACTGCGAGGATTGCCTTGACATCATTGATATACCTCCCAGCGATCCGTCATGTTGCCCACCGGGTACAGTATGCAGTTGCGGTGGCCATTGTGTTGGCAACCTTCTTTGCACCGGTACGTGCCTACGCCCCGGCGCAGCGTGCCCACCTCCCCCGCCGCCGCCTCCTATCGGTTGCGAGGTCGGTCAAAAGTGCTGCGAACGCGATGAGCAAGGTAACTGTACTAATTGCATTCCGCACAACTGGGGATGTCCGCGGCCGTCGAGGATATAGATGCGGCGTGCTGCAGCGCCGAGGATTAACTGGCTCCATGGGCTAGTCGCCATCACCTTTAGCCCGCGTAGGGCGGAACCATGGACGGGTTCCGCCGGATGGAATCGGAGATGTACTTTCTATGATTCGTGCGGTGGTCGTTGGATGCACCCCGCTTTGTGACTTTGAATTCAACGCCTCTGTTTGGCGGATCACCTGCGGGTATCCGCCCTACGGTCTACTGTCTAACCGGCCAAGAGGAGATATGAAATGAACACCATGAATATGCCAGGATTTACTGCAGAGGATTCAAACAGTGGAATTATTTAACAAAAATGGTTGACCTTGAAGGAAGCGGATTGCGGGATCGGCATCCGGATCGAGAGCCACGGCGACGTCGGCAATGCAGAGAAATAGGAGAATAAGAATGAAAAGGATCGTCTTTTTGGGCTTTTGGCTGATCGCTTGCGGTACTCTGCTTGTAGGGGTCTGGGCCAATGGGCAGATGCTTGGGGGCAGCTCGTCGGACCCGGACAGCGAGACCGAACCGTCGCGATGCTTCAACGAGGCGACGATTCGCGTGACAGCGAGTCCTTCCACGGTAACGTTGGGACAGTCGAGCGTTGTGAGTTGGTCCGTGGGCCTACCGAATGGATGCAGTGCGGTACATGTAAGGCTGAACGGCGAGGCAGTTGCGACAAGCGGAAGCCGATCGGTGTCGCCTTCTCGAAGTACAACGTATACGGTTCGTATCAGTGAAACGCGGTTAGGCGTATATGCGGAGAAGAGCGAATCCACGCGAGTCGAAGTGGCCTATCCGCCCCGTGTCGTCATCGATCCGAATACCCTCAATCCAGTACAAGTGCTGATTGGTGCATTAGTCGACTCAACCAACGATGAACAAACGGTCGAATTAGGCTGTGTCGACCTCGATTTGACCGGACATTCTTTAGATATTAATCGCGACAACAGATCGCTGATTGCATCGCCCGATTGCGCACGCGGCCCGCGTAGACTTGGGCCGCGAATCTTCGTGACGGATAAAAACCGAGGGCGTTCTGCGCTATTTATGATCCGCGGTGACAATATTCGTTTTTCGGGTTTTCGGCTGCAAGGCCCAACGAGCGGTATCGGGCAGGGTGACGACAATAAGGAGAAAGGCATATTAATCTCTCCGCTTCCGGCGACTGGCCCGATTCACAACATCGAGATCTCCAATATGGAGATATTCCATTGGAGTGGCGTCGGCGTTCAGGTAGACGACAACGTGGATATGGCGGAAAGGGGCCGCTTATTCAATACGAACGTGGGCGCGGTGCGAATTAGGAACAACTACTTTCATCACAATCGCCACGGCGCCGGCGAAGGTTACGGGGTGAGCTCGACAGCCGGCGCATATGTGTTGATCGAACAAAATGTTTTTGATGAGAATCGCCACGCCATCGCCGGCGGCAGCAAAAACAGCAAAGGTAACGATTATTCCGGCTATACGGCGCGCGATAACCTGATTCTTTCGGGCGGCGGGAAGCATTGCTCAGAGTTCTTTCTCTTCGCACTAACCGGTTGGAGATTCAATTGTTGGCAAACCCACCAGATCGATATGCACGGCGACAAGAATGAGTGGTATAGCAGCCACAACTGGCAGTGCGGGACGGCGGGAGAAACCATTATCATCCAACGCAACACGATTCTCTATACCAGCGGCCTCGCGATCAAGATTCGCGGAAATCCCGCCGACAAGGCGGTTGTCGACGGCAATGTTTTCAAGCATAAGAGTCGCAGCGACGCCATTGTTCAAAACGGTGAGTGTGGTTGGGGCGACGACATTACCAACCCCATCGATGTTCGACCCAACAACGTATTCAAGGCTGACCCAATTACCGAGCTCGGCAGTGGTGATTTCTTCGGCGACGGGAAGCAAGATCAGTTCATGGCAACGGGTGTTACTTGGTGGGCTAAGTCGCCTACCACGCTTCAGTGGCGCTATTTGAATACGATGCCGGAGCGGCTACCCCAACTTCAGCTTGGGAAAATCGATGGTGACACTGTATGCGACGTTGCTCCGCGAACAAGGCGCCCTGAAATACGGCCCGAGAAGTACTCTAAGGGCGGGACCACCCCTTGGCTGCCTTTGAATGTGATTAAGCAGTAGCAGACGTATCGAGAGTAGGTACTATGTCAGGTCACACTCGTCTCAAGTGGTTATGGAGCATAAGATGATCCATCTGACAAGATAACACGTTAGCAACTTTGTTAAAATCGCAATGTGAACAAATGGATTTGCCATGGTATGCCTCCACAAGCGTCGAAAAGTTCCTCTTCGGTGGCAGGCGTGTCTGGTAGCATTTTGTATGTGCTGGGCCAGGACATTAGCAGGCACCGCCTAAGTTGAATAAGGTTAATTGGCCACAATCGGCGGATCAGGGGTTCGGGGGGTCCCCTTACTCATCCCGCCATTAAGCCTCAGGGAGGCCTTGAAATTGTCCGCGCACGTCAAGAGGGGGCAGTATATCTCGCATTTTATCGGCATAGCCTTTATCCTTCTCTTGTGAGGTTATGCGGCCGCCTTGCTCGCTGCAGTAAAAAAATCTTCCATACAGGTTCAATCCCGAAGTGGTTTGCTCATTGTAGCCAATTAGTTTTAATTGGAGTAGGATAGCATAATTTTCCTTATTTATTCCTTCTTGCGAATTTTGGACTTACCCTCTTTAGAACCAAAGAAAACACGCCTCGGCAAGGGTGCGCCAGAGGAAAAACTGAGGCCGAATACACATACCACCAATAGAAGGTTACTGCTTCTATGTGAGTTCCTCTTGTCAAGCCTTTTTTTGTTTTTCAGGTAGCGTGATCAACGGTAATTGTTTTTACGTCTCGTCACCATATAACAATGCTGAACAGTGCAAGCCGAAGGCCGGCGATAGCGGATTCGGCCTGCCGGCACTCAGCTTTATGCGGGGCAGGTCGAATCCGCCCTCCTTTTATGCGATAGACTTCCTTCCGGCCGAGGCGAATAGAGCTATTCCCAAGCGGTTTTTAATGCCTGTGAGCTGTTCTGGTTGGCTGGTTCCGATAATCCGATGGTCTGCAAAGACCTTTCAAGCTTCTATCCGTGCTGACCCTTGATCAGACACCGCATGCCGCATGCACTGGTCGTGCTTGGGGGAACCGCCCCATCTATAGTAACGGTGACACCAGGATCACCCAGCAGCTAGACGGGCAACTTCACCAACCAAAACTTGATCACTCTGCATTCTGGATTAAACTGCCAGTGGTTTAACCTCTGCACCTTCCGGGACCAGCCCGTATTCCAAAAAACGCCACAGATCGATGAGCAGTCGCCGGGCCAGAGCCACGATGCCGATGCGTCGCATGCGGCTCCCGCCATCGGCAAACCGTTCCAGAAACCATCGACTCAGCTTGCTTCGGGGTTGAAACCGCAGCCAGGCCCAGGCGATCTCGATGGCCAGGGTGCGAACCCGTCGGTTACCCGTTTTACTGATCCCTTGTTCTCGCAGCCTCCCCCCGCTATCGTAGGGGGTTGGGGTCAAGCCCGCCAGGGCAGCAACTTCCCGTCGGTTCCGAAAACGGCGCCAGCCGAAAAACTCCATGACGAAGGTCCATGAACTCACCGGGCCGATCCCGGGCAGCCTCAGAAGCTGGTCCTGGCGTTCTCTTCCTGAAGGCGCTGCGTCTTCTCTTTTACCAGGCTGCCGACCTGTTCCTCCACCATTCGCAACCGTGCATGGGTTCGTACCAGCCTCGCCTTCAACTCGGCCGGCAACTCCTGCCCGTCCCAGGTGCGCAAGAACTCCAACTCCTTGACAAACTTTTTTTTGCTTGGGTTGTTGATGCGCAGGCCTTGTTGGATCAAAATCCCATGGATCCGGTTGCGGTACCTGGTTCGCTCCCTCTGTAAGGCCTCCAATTCCCGGTGTAAATGCCTGGCGTCCTCATCCTCGCGCCTCGGCACCCGCACCACGCCAGAGGTGCTTCTCCCCGCCGTGATAGCGGACTAACATTCTCAACAGTTTCCCCGCATCGACCCGGTCGGTTTTCGTCCTCCGCAACCGCCGATTCACTTCCAGGCTGGCAGAGTCCACTACCACATTGTCTATGCCCCAGCTGTGCAAACACCGGTGCAGCCAAAAACCATCCCGCCCGGCTTCATAGCAGCTCACTGTGTGCACTTCATCGCCCATACCGAAATGCCGCTTGGCTCCGATAATCGCTCCTTGGACTTGGGCCAGATCCCCAGCAGTCACGCTGACGTGACGTAACTTGCTACCATCGCCGCATGCCAGCTTCCAGGTGTCGTTAGCCAGTTCGAAAGCCACGTACAAAACCGGCACTTGGCCACGCTGTTCCCGGTCCTGGTTTCCCCGCTTGTGGTCCATGGTAAGCCTCCTTTTGCAGTCTTTTCTGGCAAAACTTAACCTTTTATATCAGAAGGCCTGCGCAAGGAACCTTTCATAGCATCTATATCTCCGCGCTGTTTCCCCCACTGGTTCCCATTCTGATATTCATATCATACCTGGAACTTCCAGCAATCCGGTGATAACTGCCGAATCTGGCAAGCTATCAATTATTTTCAGTCGGCAACAAGAATAGGCATAAAGAGAAGGCAAAAGAAAAAAACTCGACAATAGAGGGAGAGAGCCGAAAACTGGGTGGCACAAATTGGATGCGACTGCCGGATCAGGACCGGGAAATTTAGAAATTGAAAACCGCTCCCAACATCGGGCCGCTGTACCAGCCGTGAGATTTTACACTCCCGGTGTCAAAGGTATAATAAAGAGCCCGATAACCCAGGTAGATCCGGGTGTGTTTTTGCACCTGATATCCAACCGTAGCTTCCAGAATGCAATCAAGATAATCATTACCGACGATGCCAAATTCTCCAATTTCGGCCTTCGCCAAGAAGTCGAGCTTCTCGGTGAGCCAAAGGCCGGTGCGGATACCCAGAAAAGGTCCTACCACCGACAGCCTAAGAGAGTGGCCCGATGAGCCGGCCCGAGTCAGGAGCGCTCGCCCTTCAGGGCCAGCCAGCGTGGCGTTGAAGCCGAGGCCGGTGAACTGGTTATACCAGACATAGCGAAGGCCGCCCAGGAGTTCGAAGGAGAGGACGGGGGTTTGCTTCGCGGATCCCAGGGGAACGGTGGCCAGCAAATACCGTCCTCCCACATCCAGACCGCCCTGGCGGATAATGACCTTGGCCCGACCCGAAAGCGTGAGATTCAAGGGCACCGGGAGCTGGGGTGCATTTATTTGCTTATGTCCGGTGCCGCTCACGGTATCTCCCAGATACATAAAGAGATTTTCAGCAAAAACCCCCCATTTGCCGTTCCAGACCTCAACGCGGCCCATGGCTCCGAAGACAGTGCTGAAGAGTTTGGGCACTAGATCATACCAGGGGAGATCGATTTTGGTCGTGCCAAGATTGGACCCCTGTTTGGTGATATTCTGGTTAGACCCGCCCACCCAAATGTACGGAGCAATAAAAAATTGCCAGCCTTCCCGGTAAATGGGAAGGCGGTTATCCTGCTCGGAGGATACGAGCGTGGCTTTGGCGGGATCAGCCACCGTCTCGGCCAAAACCACGGCACTGAGCAAGAGTGCCATGCTGCAGGTGAGAACGATCTGCACCAGTCTCAAGATAGTACGCGTTTCTCGATTCATATCCCAGCCTCAATTATTTCAAGGATTTGATCGTTGGTAAAGGGTCGTCTTAGCAACAACACCGTCGACTCATTTTGGCGGTCTTTGGCATAAGTTCAACCCTTCTGGTGATGTTTAGCAAAAACGCCCACCCGGTCATGATTGCACCTCGCAGCGGCCTTTAACCGGGTGGCAATGATGAAATGGCTTCCCCAGACCACGGTTGGTGGAAAGCACTTTAGCACAAAATTATTCTCAAAATATATTGCTTTAACCCTTTCAGATAAAATTATATGTTAGTCAGGGAACATTCCGAGTAAGAATGAAACGAGCCTCGCCTTGAGGGAACGGCAATATGGCTGGGTTTGGACTTAAGCACCGGGACCAGAGCAAATCTGTTCAAGGGAGTCAAGAGAGGGCTGAGTAGTGAAGCCGAACCTTTGGCGTGGCAAAGCGGTGCGGCGAATGCACGTGATGGCGAAGCCGACGGGGCCGATGTGCAACCTCGACTGCTCCTATTGCTATTACCTTGCTAAACAGGTCCTCCTGACCACGGAAAACCGGTGGCGTATGAGCGACGAGGTGTTAGAGGCCTTCATCCGTCAATATTTCCAAGGGCAAAATTACAAGGAAGTGGTGTTCTCCTGGCAGGGCGGCGAGCCTACTTTGCTGGGGATAGACTTTTTCCGGAAAGTCGTGGACCTGCAAAAGCGTTACTGCCCTCCTCATGTCCGCTGTGAAAATGACCTTCAGACCAACGGCACACTCCTTGACGAGGCCTGGTGCGAGTTTTTGGGAGAGCACCATTTTCTAGTGGGCTTGAGCCTCGATGGCCCTAAAGAGCTGCATGACCATTACCGCAAGGACAAGGCGGGGCTCGGAAGCTTCGCTAGGGTCTTCCGGGCGGCCCGGCTGCTCAGAAAACACCGGATCAATTTCGCCACCTTGAGCAGCGTCAACCGCCTGACGGCAAAACAGCCACTTCAAGTTTACCGGTTTCTTCGGGATGAGGTGGGCTCGCAGCGCCTGCAGTTCATTCCCATCGTTGAGCCCGTGGGTTTTTGGTATAAAGCCCCGCAATACCGGGACCCGCGCTCTTTGCCGCTGGACGGCTCTCCCCAGGCCCGACCGGGCCATCCCGAATCCGTGGTGGAGGACTGGTGTATCGACCCGGATGACTGGGGCGAATTTCTCTGCCGGGTCTTCGATGAATGGTACCGCAAGGACTTGGGCCGCATCTACGTCCATTATTTCGAAGCCGCGGTGGAGACCTGGATGGGGCACGTCTCACCGTTGTGCACCCAGGCGCCCCTGTGCGGCAAGGGGCTGGCCCTGGAGCATGACGGTTCGGTCTATGCCTGCGATCATTATGTCTTTCCCGAATACTGCCTGGGCAACATCCTCACAGTCCCTCTGGAACAGATGGCCTACTCGGAGCGCCAGGAGCAGTTTGGCAAAGGTAAGGAAGGGACGCTCCCCGAGTACTGCCGGCAGTGTGAGTATGAGTTTGCCTGCTTCGGCGAATGCCCCAAGAACCGCTTTATCAAAACCTCCGGCGGCGAACCGGGCTTGAACTACCTGTGCCGGGGGTGGAAGCGGTTCTTTGCCCATATCGATCCCCATATCCAAAGGATAGTCCGCAGCCTGGGAGCTTCGGTGCTGAAGCAAGCCCACTCGCTGCCCGCCGAGAATTGGCTCCCGGAGAAACCGCGATGAAGTGGGAACTGGTTGACCAGGAAGACGGTTACCGGCAAGTTCACGTCGAGGTCCCTTGGGAAGAGCTCGCCTCGGACTACGAGGATATCCTCGAGAACTATGCGCGCCTGAAGGTACCTGGATTCCGGCCGGGCAAAGTCCCCCGGCCGGTAGTGGAGAGTCGCTTTCGCCGAGAGATTGGGGAGCAGATGTGCCTGAGTTGCTCCCAGCGGCTGGGTCGCCTGGCCTTGCAGGAGGCCGAGGTTGAGGCTGCAGGTCCTGTGGAAGTATCGGAAGTCGAGTGGGAAAAGGGCCAACCCCTGCGGTTGGTTGCCCGCTTTTTTCCCTTACCGGAGTTTGAACTCCCGGATTATCAAACCTTGCAACCCAAAGAGATGCCGGTGCCAGATCCGCAGGGCGAGCTGTCGCTCTGGCTGCTTGAGCTGGTAAGGTTCCCTGTCCCGGATGAACTGGTACGGAGTGAACTGGCCTGCGAGGGTCTGTCCGAATGCCAACCGGAAAGCGCCGCCTGGCTGGACGCAGCCCAGAGGCTCCGGCTCATGTTGATCCTGAAACGCATCGCCCTAAAAGAAGGTATCGAAGTGGAGGAGTCGGACGTGCAGCGACGTATTGAGGAGAAGGCCACGGAGTTCGGGACTACGCCCGATATCCTGCGAGCCGACTTGGACAAAGGTGACGGCAAGGCGCGACTCAAGGATTTATTGGTAGCCGAGAGTGTATTGGCATATCTGTTGGAAAACCTGCAAGACTAACGAGCTTCAACCTGAGAGGAATAACACATGGAACCAAGGGTACACAGCAAGGCTAAAAAGTGGGCCGCAGTGGGCAGCGTCCTGGCAGCGGCTACCATCTTGTGCGCCTCCCCGGGACCGGGCAAGGCC
This sequence comes from Desulfobaccales bacterium, assembly GCA_041648175.1. Lineage (NCBI taxonomy): Bacteria > Pseudomonadati > Thermodesulfobacteriota > Desulfobaccia > Desulfobaccales > Desulfobaccales bacterium. Next base: position 78,201 of record JBAZPO010000003.1, read on the forward strand.
GCCGAAGCCCCGAAGGCCCCCAAAAAGCCTAACATCGTGGTTATCATGACCGATGACGTGGGCTGGGGCGACCTGGGATGCTACGGCGGCGGGGAAACCCGGGGCGTCCCGACCCCGAACCTGGATCGCATGGCCGCGGAAGGCATGCGCTTCTCCAACTATTACGGCCAGGCGAGCTGTACCGCCGGGCGGGCTTCTTTCATCACCGGCCGCATCCCCATTCGGACAGGCTTGTCCGTGGTGCTGGCCCCCGGTGACCTGAACGGGCTCCGGGCGGAAGACCCCACCATCGCCGAGGCCCTGAAAAAACTGGGTTATCAGACGGTGCAATACGGCAAGTGGCACCTGGGCGACCGGCCGGATACCTTCCCCACCGCTCACGGCTTCGACGAGATGTATCACATGCTGCCCTACTACGCCGGGGTCTACGCCTACGACTACCTGGCTAAACAACCTGATTTTCCCATCCATAATAAAAAATTCATGGAGCTATGGGAAAAAATGAATCTCAGCGAATGGTCCGGCAAGGCCGGGCAAGCCCCCCAGGTAACCAAGAAGAAATTCGGTTGGGACGACCTGGCGACCATTGACGATATTATGCGGGCCGACGCGATTCAGTATATCAAGGCCCATGCCAAGGATGAAAAACCCTTTTTTATGTACCTCTGCTTCATGAAGGTGCACAACCCCAACAACCCCTCGGTGCGTTTTAAAGGGAAGTCCCCGGGCACCGGCAGTTACCTGGATTCCCTGATGGAGTTGGACGACAATACCGGACAGGTGCTGCAGGCGATTCGCGAGGCGGGCATCTCCGAGAATACCCTGGTGGTCTGGACCACGGACAACGGCGCCTGGATCGACGCCTGGCCCGACGCGGGCTACACGCCGTTCCGCGGCATGAAGGGGACCGCCTTCGAAGGCGGCTTCCGGGTTCCGGCCATCGCCTGGTGGCCCGGCCACATCAAGCCGGGTACTGTGGCCAACGACATGATGTCCCACCTGGACTGGTGGCCCACGTTCGTCAAGCTGGCCGGCGGCACCCCGCCGCCCCATATCTGGAAGGACAACAAAGGGAAGGCCATCGTCTTCGACGGTATCGAGAACAGCGACTACGTCTTGGGCCAGGGGCCGTCGAAGCGGGACCACTTCTTTTATATCAACGACCTGTCCTTCGGCGCTCTGCGGGTAACGAACTTCAAGGCCCTATGGACCGCCAAGGATACCTGGCTGGGGCCCGATCTCAACCTGGATTTCCCGGCGATTTACAATCTCTATTGGGATCCCGGGGAGCAGTATGACGTGATGTTTAGAGGCGCGGCTCCCACCCGGGGCGACCTGAGGACCTCCCCCGGCCGCTATTCGGGAGAGGACCACGGTTGGGCGGTGTCGCTTTTCCAGCCCTACATTAACCAGTTCTTCGGCGAGCTGGCCATGTATCCCAATCGCCCCACCATCCCCTCGGCCGGGTCGGGTTATCAATTAATACGTGAGGTAAACAATCCGGAGGGCTTGCAACGCTTGTTGAAAACCCTGGAGCCTGTGATCCAAAAATCGACCCCAAAATAAAGGGAGTATCGCAATAGACAAAATTGCGGGCGCTCCTTTCCGGGGCGCTCGCCAATCCCAGGAAAATCGAGGGCGATGATCCATGAAACCCAATAATCTTCTGGGGAAGATTGCCGGCCTTTTGTTCATCTGGACCTGGGCGGCCTTAGCCCTGAACGTGGGGCCGGCTTGCAGCGCTGATCCGCTACCTTCCTGGAACACCGGGCCGGCCAAGCACGCCATCGTGAGCTTTGTCCAGAAAGTTACGGAAAAGTCCAGCTCGGCCTATGTGCCGCCGGAGGAGCGCCTCGCCACTTTCGATCAGGACGGCACCCTCTGGGTGGAACATCCCCTCTATGCCCAGGCCATGTTCGCCCTGGACCGGATTCGTGAACTCGCCCCCGGGCACCCCGAATGGAAGACCAAGCAGCCGTTCAAAGCGGTCTTGAAGAATGACCGGAAGGCCATGGCCAAGTTCACCGAGGGGGACTGGGCAAAAATCCTGGGCGTCACCCACGCCGGCATGACCACCGAGGCCTTTCTGAAGATCGTCGGAGACTGGCTGGCTCAGGCGCAGCACCCCCGCTTCCAGCGGCCCTACACCGAGCTCGTCTACCAGCCCATGCTCGAAGCCATGCAATATCTCAGGAATAATGGCTTTAAGACCTATATCGTCACCGGCGGCGGCCAGGAGTTTGTCCGGGTTTACGGTGAGCGGGTTTATGGGGTACCGCCGGAGCAAGTATTGGGCACGAGCGTGGCCACCAAGTACGAATACCACAACGGCCAGCCCGTGCTCATGCGGCTCCCCAAGATATTTTTTGTCGACGACCAGGCCGGCAAGGTCATCGGTATCAACCTTTTCATCGGCAAGCGTCCGCAGGCAGCCTTCGGCAATTCCACCGGCGACCGGCAGATGCTGGAATACACCGGGGCAGGTGACGGGGCGCGGCTGATGATGATAGTGCTGCATGACGATGGCAAAAGGGAGTATGCCTACGGTCCCGCGCAAGGGCTGCCGGTCACCAAAATCGGTACCTTCACCCAGGCGCTCTACGATCAGGCCAAAAAGCAGGGCTGGGTGGTAATCTCCATGAAGAACGACTGGAACAAAATCTTCGCTTGGGAGTAAGAGACCATTGCCAGGCCGGGAAAGATGCGGTGACCACCCAAGACAATTTTTGGTATTCTCTGGCCGGCCTGATCTTGCTGCCAACCGCGGTCAATCCCAACCTGAACGTCGCCCGGCGTCGAGAGGTTGAATTGACCGACACGGAAAGGAAAAGAAATGCATCATAGGAGGCGAACCATGAACCCTGCCTGCCGGGTCACCCTTATCGGCGCAATACTTACCGGCGCACTGGCAATGTGCGGACTTACAAAGCCGGCCCTCGCTCAAGAGCCCCGCTTTGATAGATTGGCCAACCTGCCGTTCACCGCAGGCCGACCTACCAAGGTGACCACGCAAACCTTACGGGACGAATTGCTTTTCCAGCGGGCGGCGCAGACCTACCTCTGGGCCTTACCCTTGATCAACACGCTCGGCATGAAGAGCGGCTCGGAAAAGATCTTCGGCGCCGGCTATAACGTGCTGCCTATTTGGAAAAAGCGAATCGATGCCAAGACCTTGGTGACCACCCCTAACTCGGATGTCATCTACGCCATGAGCTACGTTGACCTGGGCAAGGACGGCCCGTTGGTGTTCGAAGCCCCGCCGCAACTGCAGGGCATCCTGCTCGATTTCTGGCAGCATCCCATCCCGGTGGATGGCGGCAAGTTCGCTGGTGACGTAGGTCTGGCCGGACCCGACGCCGGCCAAGGCGGCAAATTTCTGCTGCTCCCGCCGGACTATAAGGGCGAAGTGCCGGAAGGATACTACGTTTACCGGTCAGGGACCAACAACGTCTTCATCTTCCTGCGCGGGTTCTATCAGGACCCCAAGAACCTGACGCCCGCCGTGGCGCTGCTGGAACAGTCGAAAATCTATCCGCTGCATGGCAAGGATACGGCTAAGCCGATGGTTTTTCCCGATGCCTCCGGCGTCCCGGCGAACCTGCTGCCCGGCAGCGACGGCAGCGTTTTTACCCAACTCAAGCAGCTCGTGGACCGCGAGGGCGCCAACCTCGCCGATGCCGATTGGCTCGGCATGCTGGCGGCCATCGGCATCGTCAAGGGCCAGCCGTTCAATCCGGATGCCCACACCCGCGACATCCTCGATCGCGCCGCCAGGACCGCTTACAAAATGAGCCGCGTTATTGGCTTCCAAGAGACCGTCAGTGGCCGCTCGTTCCAGGTTTATCCGGATCGCCGCTGGCTCAATCCCATGGCTGATACAACGCCCGGCAAATCGGGTGGGGCGCTCGACCTCTCCGACAAGAGAATTCCCGAAGGGTATCGGGACCTCGACGCCCGCATCTGGTACTTCACCAATTACTATTCAACCAGCCCCGGAATGATTTCCCAGATCCCTGGCAAGGGCGCCAAATACATGATCGCCTTCAGCGACAGCCGGGGCACGCCCTTGTCCGGCGACAGCAACTACCGCCTGAACCTGCCACCGAACATTCCCGCTGTAAACTTCTGGTCCGTGACCCTCTACGATGCCGCGAACGGTTCCGGTCTCGCCAATGGCCAGCCGTTCCCGTCGCTGGGTTCGCGTGACCATCCGGTGCAGAATGCCGACGGCAGCATGGATCTCTACCTCGGGCCGAAAGCGCCCCAGGGAAAAGAAGGCAACTGGCTCGCCACCGTTCCCGGCAAGGCGTATTTCGCCGTCCTCAGACTCTATGGTCCGACCGAAGCCGCCCTCGACAAGAGCTGGAAGCCTGGCGACATCGAGAAGGTCAAGTGACCAAGACGACCAGTTAACAACCGGTTGCAGCGGACGGCGCTTACGCTCCATCGCTGCAACCGAAGCATTACAGATTGCTGCTATGCTCAGAAACTTATCACTCTGCCAAAAATGTTCCATATCCATTCCATACCTACATTTTCGCCATCCACTGATAAATCCAATTCATGCCAAGAAATAGCGTCACCAACCAGTGAGCGCAAAGGTAATGTCTCAAAACATGCCCACTGTGTGCGGGGATAGGGGCGGGCTGATGTAACCCGCTCCTCATATGGGTTAACCTGCTACTTATTGCTGGGCTTTTCTTTTTTATCGCCCTTCTGTTTGTCTTTCTTAGGCTTTTGGGCTTCCCTCTTATCTTTATCCTTTTTGCCTTTGTCTCCCACAGCTTTCTCCTCCGATTTTTCGACTTTTCAATTGTTTTAAGGAGCAGCTCATTGAACAGTTACTTAAGCCGTCGTCTTCCTTCGTCCCGTTTTACTTCTTTCCAAATCCCCGATCTTTGGCCATTTTGCTACGCTGCTCGGAATAGTCCTTGCACACAAGCGGGAATTTCTTGGGGTCTAGGCTATAGCGCTGGTAATATTCTTTTGGGACCAACCCATGAGACTTGAGCAGGTGTCTTTTCAAAGTCTTCAGCTTTTTGCCGCATTCCAGGCAGACCACATATTTGGCTTTGACGATATCTTTCAAGGGGATTGAAGGTTTTACAACGCCAGCTTCTTCAGCTTTTTTAGAAACCGGCTCCTCTAAAATTCCACCGCCATACAGAGAAGCCAAGACATTGTAGACTTCTTTGATTTCTTGCACCAATTGCTCAGGGGTCAGTTCGGTTAAGGAAACATGGGAAACCACAATCTCTGTGGTTAGTTTCAGAACTTCGCTGGACATGGAGTTATCTCCTTTTGGTTCATTGATTATAGGGTAAATCAAGTCAGAATGGGTTGAGACGGTACCTGGTGCCGTTTACCCCTCTCGGCTTTCCATAAACTCCATATAATCGGGGTCTCCAACAGGTAATCCTTCCTCATTTTCAACTGCTTTGGCCTCAGGTGATTCTTTCATTTTGACTTTTCGAGGTTTTCGCTGAAGTTTGGCTGAAGGTTTGGTTTCCGGAACTTCAACTTTATCCTCTTTATCCAATGATACCAAAACATCATGGACTGCTTTAATTGTCGCCACCAATTCTTTGGGGGCATGGGATATGACGATCTGCGCCGTTAAATTGAGAATTTCGCTGGGCATGGTACATACTCCTTGAGTATTCATTGATAAACCAAGAGGCCTTGTTTGGTAGCTACCTTTCAAGTCCTTGCTGGTCATGCTTCAAACTCGGGAATCCAGCAATAGTGTCACGAACCCTTTATAATAATAATAAAGGCTTGGTGACACCATGATCTCAAGGATAGTTGCGCTGGAAGCCTTTATAGTTTCCCATTAATACTACAGTTCTTCCTACTTTTCAATGACAGACCGGGAATCTCTGGTATTGACTGTCACGCTACCAGAGGCTCAGTTAGCCTTTGTGAAGGTTCCTGAGGTGGAAGGTGTCGAAATTGGCCTTCATACCGTGTGACATAGATAAGTATAAATATAAGAACGGGAATTCTAAAAACAAGCATGTGAAATTTTGATAGAAATGGCCAGACCAAATATGCTGACTTCAAAAGCCGACCAGACCCTTTCTAAGACCGGGTTTGGCAGCAACTTCCTGTTTCAGCCAGGAGAGGAGTTGTTCGGCATTAGGTTTTTTCTCATGCATTAGAGATTTGCGCTTCATGACGGCGAAATCCCCGGGCGTTAAATGATGCAGGCGGGCCAGTCTTGCCTGCAACTGCCCGACTTCGAAAGGGGTAGAAGAGCGTTCAAATCCTTCGCCATGGCCTTGAACAATAGCCATGCCTGCCCCGGTTTCAGGTAATCAAACTTCACTTTGAAATCAAACCGCCGGAACACCGCCAAGTCCAGGGTCTATTTGAGATTGGTGGCGCCGAAAAAGGTCCCGCCAAACCGTTCAAGCTCCCCCAAAAACTCATTAACCAGGGTCACTTCCCACGAGTGGTGGGCCTGCTCACGGTCCTGAAAGAACCCGTCGACCTCATCGACAAAGAGAATCGCGGCTTGGTTTTCAGCCTTCGCGAACATGCCGGCAATTTCCCTTTCGGTTTGGCCGACATACGGCCGAAGCAGGTCCGAAGCGGTTCTGAGCAGCACCGGTTTCCCTAATACTTGCCCCAAGTACTGGACAAAAGCCGTCTTACCGCTCCCCGGCGCCCCATAAAGGAAGAGTCGTACCGCGGGAGAACGCCGGCAGCAGGTGACCAACCCCTGCAAGTCTTGGTCAGCGTTGACATGGGCGAGGCTGTAGGAAGAGTCCAACGGTTGGCCAAACCCTTTCCCCTGCCTCAAGTTCAGCGCTTTGTGGGCGTTGTCAATGACGGTTTTGAGGATTTTGCCGGTGTCTTCCGGGTTCCTGGGCTGGCAATACTGGGCTACTTTAGCGGCTTTGTCAATGTGGGCGGGGGCGAGGTGAACGTTTGCGGCCAGAGTCCGAAGGCGGCCTGTATCAACCTTCAAGCCGCCCAGCCTGGTTGCGAGCATTTTCTCTCGGGCCCGGAGAGGCGGCACCGGGACTTCGATGATTAAGTCGAACCGGCGGACATGGGCCTGGTCAATCCCGTCCAGTCTGTTACAAATCCAAATTGCCGGGACCGGATTGGTTTCCAAGAGGCGGTTGGTCCAACCCTTCCGGGAGTTGTCATGGGGGATGTCCCGAAATAGTGAGAAATCGGGCCAGGGAAAGACGTCATCAATTTCGTCAAACAGCAAAAGACAGCCGGGGGCATGAGCCAGCACTCGTTGGCTGAGGAGGTAACCCCGCAACCGCTGGGTTCCTGGTAAAGCCTCGCCGTCGTCGTCTGCGGTGCTCACTTCAAACAGGCGGGCCTTGACATGCTGGGCGAGGGTCCTGGCCAATTCGGTCTTGCCGGTACCAGGGGAGCCATACAGCAAAACGTTGGTCCCCGGTTCCCGCCGTTTCAAGGCCTGGCGGACATATCGGACCAAAAGGCTGAGATTGGGATAGTGGGCAAAATCCTTCATTGACAGGCTTGGCGCGGGAGACTTGGTAAAATATGTCGACAGTATCCCCTCAACCCCACCTTCCGGCTTCCCTAAGGCTTGGTAGAGGCCTTCCAACGGCTCCAGATCAAAAGAGGCGTGGGTGCCTTTAAACACTTGGAGAATGCCAGCAGTGGCGAGGGTGCCGTCTTTGCGCACCACCTTTCGAAGCTCTGCCTCGGGGCACCTTCAGAATGCGGGCCAAGTGGTCAAAAAATGCTTGGATTCCGCAATACGAAAGTTCGTGGAGGGGTTGCCGCAGACCGGGCTCCTCCCGGAAAAGCATGGCAAACAAAAGGACGTCCAGTTCGGCTTCATTCAGCTTCAGCAAATCTCCCAGCCGCGCCAGGTTTTTAAAAAACACCCCATTCCGGGTCAGACTGACCGCCTCCATGCCTTTTTCTATGATGTTGCGGGAGTTGGCCGCCAGGAGCTTTACCGTCGCCGGCGTCTCCTTAGCTTTGACATAATCCAGTAGCTCCTCCAAGTCTTCTTTGTCCCAAAAGACCAACCCGTCATCCACCTTAAAATCTTTGAACCCTTCCGGGGTGAGAATGCCCCTGAGAGCCCATACTGCCGCCAAACACTTGAGTTCACGTTCGCTGTCCATAGGCCTTCCTTGTTGTTCCTGGGTCACTCGGTTCAAAATAGGCCCATTTTCACATAGTGCTGCTCATCCCGGGGAAAAGGATCGTTCTCGGTCCAGCCTTCTTCCTTTAGGTCGGAAATGATGTGGTGCCGGGCCACTTCGCCAGCTATGTCACCAAACAGGGCCTTGGCTTCCCCCATGCCAGCCTTATGGTGCCGGACCCGGCGGTGACGCATCCCATAAGGCGGCTTTCCGGCAAATTCGTCTAGCCACCGGTGGACTGCCTCGAACGCCTGTCCAAACCGCAGGATGGACTCCTGGCAGTGGGCTTCAAACGTTGACATGGGCGTTTTCCTCTTCTTCGCGTGGGTCACGGAAATAAGTATGGGTCCGCAGGTTGATTGGCTGGCTTTTGGGGCGGGAACTTGCCGCACAAGTGCTGCAGGTGGAGGACGCATGCCGGGTTCGGCTTGCCAGGCTTGCACTTGTTGCCATTGCATATGTTTTCGGCGTCTTTGGCGCAATAGGCCCATATGTGGTACTGGACGAATCGGGGGAAGTGGGCTGGAAGGTTGGGGTTAAACTCCCGGCAGTCAATGCGGCTGGCCAAGTCATGTATCACCCCCAAACACCCCTTTTCCGTGTGGCACCGGGGTCCATAGGCATGGTCGAGTTGGTAACAGTCCAAAATACCGGTCCGGTGAAGGAAGTTGTGCACCAGACTGTCGACGGCAATCATGTGCAGCCCCACCTGGCGATAGTCCCAGCCAGGGTAGCGAGACAAAAACAGGCTGGACAGGGCCATGTGAGCCAGCTTCGGGCCGACGTTGGCAATTGTAGTGACTTTCTTGATGAAGCTTTGGAGGAGCTCATTGATGACCCCAGCAGCCAGTTGGTCTTGCCCAAAATGCTCCGTCACATACGTGAAAAGTCCCCTCCAGTCACATCCCGCAAGAATGAATACAGAGAGAAGGCCATGTGGTTCAGCGACCCCCGTTTCATGTCGAAAGTTGGGAGTGGGCAGGTACTCAGGAAGGCGGGTTCATCGCACTTTTTTGTGGTCTTTTGGTACCCGCACCCCTTGAACGCTTCAAAAGTGGCTAATTTCAGACACTGAGCGGCTTTGAGGGCTCGCTTAACCCGGTTAAAGGTCGGTTTGACCCGCTGCTTAGCGTAGTAGCCTAAGTTAGACTGGTCCCCACCCCCGGTAAACAAAAACGATCCCAGCAAGTATTGATAAAGCTTGATAGACTTGTGGTGAGGCTTACCACTGATCATTTGACCAAGAATAGCTTGTATTTCGGGTGTATCTTCAACAAAGACTTCATCAAATAGCCTTTGGTGAGCTAAAATGATTTATTTTACTATCTAAACACTGCGCTTTGAGGCCTGGTTGTGCTGTGTAATAGTCGTAAGTGTAGCACAAACAGCTTGTGAAGTCAAATAAGATTGATTGCGTAACTGTCTTGACCGACCAACTATGGCATTTAATTGCGCTAATATGACAGTAACTACTATTAGCCTGAGTGATGGTAAAATGATATCCTGATCTTACTCTTGGGAGATAACTCTGAAGAAAATGGCTGGGAGAATGACGCTTGAGATAGATTTTTAGCAGCCTTATGGGCTTGTTGACTGCGGAGGGGGATAAAAATTATGGGGCTTGTACTTGCCGCAACGCGATAGAGTCTGAAAATAGGCCTTACAGCGGACGCATTTCTATATGCTGATCATAGATGGAAATTTCTCTTCCAGGTGATAATTGTCGCCAATGGCAAGATATGGAGCGGTCCCACTTAAGCGGGGAACCACGAATAGGAGACTAGCTTGGATTCTGAGCGGATATATCACACTACCCTATCAATCTTGACTTTGCACATAGGAGATAGCTTGACCTCTGGTCGACCACCGATCTTTCCTGTTCGCCGCGCCCCTTCCACGTAAGCAATTTTCTTACAGCAGAATCAGAAACTGTCCGATATTCAGAAGCTCTTTTCATAGATATTGTTATATCATCCAACCGCGAAAAAATTTTAAAAGGTCCTTTTCATCTCCCGCAAGGACCGTTGATCTGGATTAGAATTTTTTGTATAATTCTCATAAACTTATTTTTAATATGCCCCCGCTTCTGCAAACCTGCTATCCACTCCTCCTGCTGTCAAGTTTGAGGGCCATCACCTAAAAGGCGAATAATGAATTCAAGAGTTAGCAAACTGGACCCGAGCACGAATAAATTAGCCCAAAAAACCCAAGAAATTGATGAATTAGAATCAGCGGCCAGAGGCGAGAGACTGATGAATGCCTGGCGAGATTTATCGGCCCAATATGCGGCGATTATCGAAGCGTTCGACGGGCTGGTCTACATCTGCTCCCAAGACTATGAAATCGAGTTTATGAACCGGCGTTTCATCGACCGTACGGGCAACTATGCCATTGGACAAAAATGTTACAAAGCCCTCCACGATCGAGAGGAAATCTGCCCTTGGTGCGTTAATGATCGGGTTTTCCAGGGGGAAACTGTTCGATGGGAAATGCTTAGCCCCAAAGATAACCGTTGGTATTATATAGTCAATTCCCCTATCAGACACAGTGATGGCAGTATATCTAAGATGGGCATGATCCAAGACATTACCGAGCGCAAGGAGATGGAAGAGGCCTTGCGTCATGCCGAAGAGGATTATCGCAGTATTTTCGAAAACGCCGTGGAAGGCATCTTCCGGAGTAGCCCTGATGGACGCCTGATTTGCGTTAATCCTGCCTTTGCAAAAATTTTCGGGTACAACTCTCCGGTAGAAGTGCTGACTAGCATCACAGATATCGACCACCAAATTTATGTGGATCCTGGCCGGCGCGCCAGATTCAAAAGGTTGATGGAGGAATTTGGGAAAGTTCCGGGGTTCGAGCATCAGGCTTATCGGAAAGACAAAAGCCTAATCTGGATTTCCATCAAAGCTCGCACCGTGAAAGACGAGCAGGGGGCCATTCTTTATTATGAAGGATTTATAGAAGACATTACGGCTCGCAAGGAGGCAGAGGAGTCTCTCAATCAGGCGCACGACGACCTGGAACGCAAGGTGGCGGACCGAACCACGGAATTGGCCCAAGTAAATGAGGAACTGCGGTCACGATTAGAGCAGCTGGAGCGGGCCGAAGGAGCTTTGCAGTCCGAGCGGCAGAGGTTATATTCCCTGCTTGATGGCCTGCCGGTAGGGGTCCATCTGGTGGCTCCGGATTATACCATCCGTTTTGGCAACCGCACCTTCTGGGAGGATTTCGGGGGAAAAATTGAGGGCCATTGTTACCAGTTGATTTATGGCAGAGAAAATCCCTGTGAGGATTGCCATGCTGCCCGGGTTTTTGAAACCAAAATTCCCCAAAGGTTTGAGGATACCCTGCCCAATGGCAAGATCCTGCAGGTGAACAGCTATCCCTTCGCTGACATTGATGGTTCTCCCTTGGTCTTGATATTGGGGATCGATATCACCGAGCAGAAACGCGCCGAAGAAAAGCTGCAGGATAGCGAGGGCAGGTTCCGACAGTTGATTGAGCAGGCCGCTGATGGTTTTTTCCTGCATGATCAGGGGAGGATCATCGAGGTTAACCAACGGGCTTGCGATAGCCTCGGCTATACTCGTGAAGAACTTCTGAGCCTGTCGGTGTTAGATCTCGAAGTGGAAAACCCTTCCGAAGACTTGATCCGGAACTGGCAGCAGGAAGTCGGGCCGCTGACGATCTTCGGGGCTCACCGGCGTAAAGACGGTTCAACTTTCCCGGTGGAAGTGCGGGCCGACAATTTTTACTATGGGGGGCGCCGCCTCAGGCTGGCCCTGGTGCGGGACATCACCGAGCGGCGCCAGGCCGAGGGGGCCCTAAAAAAGAGTGAAGAGAAATACCGGCTGCTGGTTAATCAAATCCCGGCGGTGGTTTATCAAGGTTATGCTGATTGCAGCATCGATCTCTTTGACCGGAAAGTGGAAGCACTCACCGGTTACCTTAAAGAAGAGTTCGATTCTCGGAAACTCAAATGGGGTGGTCTGATCCTACCGGAAGACCGTGCTGAGGCCCGAAGATTTTTTATCGAGGCCCTCAAGGGCGACAAGTCTTATGTGCGGGAGTACCGCATCAGGCGGAAAGACGAAGAGATCCGCTGGATTCAAGACAGGGGACAGATTTACTGCGATGACACCGGCAAGGTAGATTATGTCAAAGGTGTATTTTTCGATATCACTGAACATAAACGGGCCGAGAAAAAACTGCGGGAATCCGAGCAGAACATGCGCTACCTGGCCAGCCAACTCCTCACCGCCCAGGAACGGGAGCGCCAGAGGATCTCCCGGGACTTGCACGACGACCTGGGTCAATCCTTGATGGTTTTGAAAATGCATTTGCGGGCGATTGAAAGAGCGATGCCTGCGAACTTGACGGAACAGAAACAGGAACTGGTTTTACAAACCAGCTTTATAGACGAGATCGTCAATAATGTGCGGCGGTTCTCCCGGGATTTGAGGCCAGACGTCTTGGACGATCTGGGTCTGATTTTCGCCCTGAAACGCTTGCTTGAGGAGTTCGGGGCCCTCCATAACATTGAGTTTTCTCTGGACTTGGATGACCTCGGAAATCTGTTATCCTCACAGGCCCAGATTATCATCTATCGGATATTTCAGGAATCTCTCACCAACATCGGCAAGTACGCCCAGGCAAGCCGGGTTGCGGTAAGCTTGAAAAACGAGAACGATAAAGTCTCTTTTTCTGTGGAAGATAACGGTAAGGGATTTGACCTGGAGCAAGTCAGGGCCTTGGACGTTGCCAAACGGGGATTGGGCCTGACGGCTATGGAGGAACGGGTGCGAATGTTGGGGGGGACCTTGAAAATTTGTAGCCAAAAAGGAATCGGCACCAGGATTTCTTTTAATATTCCCATTACTCTATTAAGTTCATCATAAAGTGAAAATTAGCAAGTATCTGCTCTCTATACGCCGCTTGAATTGAAAAGATCGGCATTCCATATGGTTATCATATATGCATTTAAGAACGGACCAATATTGTAAATTTTACCTTCAAAAGGGACGGGAGCGGTACCGACCTAACAGGATGATGAAAAACTCTTTTTTAAGAGCCCCAAAAAAATCGCTGTCTATAAGGATAGTTAGGTGCTATAGTTAATGATAACAATATGTTATCTGGGAGGCAGCGGTTATGCGCGGTGACGATGTGCAGCAGCAAGCCATGTTCAGCTATCTTTCCCCCGAAGGTCGAGTGCCCCAGGATCATCCCCTCCGGCCCATCCGGAACATGGTGAATCAAGCCTTGGCCGAACTGTCCGGGGAGTTCCAGACTATGTATTCCCGGGAGGGTCGCCCTTCCATCGCCCCGGAAAAGCTGCTACGCGCCTTGTTGCTCCAGGTCCTTTATACCATCCGCAGCGAACGACTTTTGATGGAGCAGTTGGATTACAATCTCCTGTTTCGCTGGTTCGTGGGCCTGTCCATGGATGACAAGGTCTGGGATCATTCCGTCTTCTCCAAGAATCGGGACCGCTTTCTCCGTTCGGACTTGGCCGCGGCCTTTTTCGGGCGCATCAAAGAGCAGGCCGCGATAGCCGGATTGCTGTCGGACGAGCATTTCACCGTGTATGGCACCCTGATTGAGGCCTGGGCTTCACTGAAGAGTTTCCGGCCTAAGGACACCCCGCCTCCCGATGCCGGCTCCGGCCGCAACCCGGAAGTGGATTTTCATGGTGAACGCCGCTTGAACCAAACGCATGCCTCCGCCACTGATCCGGAAGCGCGGCTTTTCCGCAAGGGCAAAGGCAAGGAGGCCAAGCTCTGCTTCATGGGGCATGTATTGATGGAGAACCGCCACGGCCTGATCATCGCTCCCCGTCTCACGGCGGCTACCGGCACCGCCGAACGGGACACGGCAGAGCGCTTGGTCGGCGACCTGTGCGGCAGACATCGCATTACCGTGGGCGGTGATAAAGCTTATGATACTCGGGAGTTTGTCCAAGCTCTGCGTACCCTTAATGCCGTGCCGCATGTGGCCCAAAATTGCACGGGCAGGAAGTCTGCCATTGACGCCCGGACCACTCACCATCCGGGTTATGCCATCAGTCAAAGGCTGCGGAAACGGGTGGAGGAAATCTTTGGCTGGATCAAGAGCGTCGGCAACCTCAGGAAAACCCGGCACCGAGGCATCGAACGGGTGGGCTGGATGTTCACCCTCACCGCCGCCGCTTACAACCTGGTGCGAATACGCAACCTGGCGGCAGCGGTTGCTCCTTGAACCGAAAAGGACCCCGGGAAGGCGATAATACTCCCGGCAACCCGTAACCGAAGGAGTAAGCGACCCAGATTTATCAACAAAGTTGCCCATCATAAGGGTACCGAAGGCCTCCTGAAGCAGGAGATACAGCTTAATTACGTTGGTTTTTCATCAGCCTGCTAGTCCTCTGTCCGAATAGATTTCTCCGTGATCGGATTCCTCCTCCTCCCATTCATCCACCCTCTCATGCATGTCGTTGAACTCCCACCCCGCTCGATGACGTTCCTTAAAAATTTCCCGCACGAACTTCTTGGGGCTATCCGCAATTCGTGCAACAACGACCAAGTTTAGGTCATTGGTTTCTTGACCTGGCTGAATCATGAGGGATACGTAGTGATAATAAACAAAATAGTCCCCTTTAGGTCTCTTAATTGGCCATTCGACCCACATGGTACTTTCAACCGGCGGAAACAGAAGGACCTTCTGCCCCTGGCGCTCATAGGTCACCCCTATATTGAAGATAAATGCATCGTTCGCGTACCCCTTCAAACGGCACAAATTCATTTACTTGACTCCGAAAAAGGCAGGAAAAAGTCGATTAGAAGGAAAAAAAGGGGGTTACCTACCAGGCAAATCAACGGCACAACGGCATTGGCCCGGGAAGCGCCAGCATTCAAATCATGTAGGCGTTACGTGGAGCGGTTATTTTCTGAATAATGGGAAATTGTTAAAGGAGAAACCCTTGTTCGCATGGCGAGTGGCTAAGTCTGCAACCATTGCCGTGTGATATGGAAATTTCTGGCTTGTGTCGTTTGGTCAAGACGCCCGTAAAAATCCGGGTAGCCTGATAACCCATGAAACTCCGAAGTCACAAGAATGGTTCTTAAGTTAACTGACCAAAGAAACCTTAGAGCAAGTAACTTCAGCCTTTGATTGACATGAGCAGCGTGAAAAAAAGAGGTATTTGGTAAATGGTAAGTCAGCCAGCCGGAGATGTGGTTGTAACAACCACGAAACCCAATAGTGGCAAAATCACCAAGTTAACAGGAATGGTGGTTTGTGTAAAGAAGGCTGCTTTACAATGGCATTGCAAGCAATCTCAATCAGATAGCTGATTTAATATCATAATATATATACATTCTATATATATTATAGCTGTGGCAGGTAATTGTCATCATAAGCTTGCCTCCAATCATTATCAAATTTACGGAGCTCATAGAGAATATTTTTTTTCAATGAATCAAGCACTTCGTTATCTTCAAGGTACTGCATTGGGTTCTCAAATTGGGCGTCCCTTTTTGCTTTAAAAAACTCTTCCATGAGACACTCGATGTTGCCATCCTTATTTGTAGCGGTGTAGTTTTCCCAGTCTTTGGGAAATGGGCTGGAGGCTTTAAAATTCTTGAAATAAATTCTGGGGGAGCACAGCTGGTGAAATTTAGCGTCATTTACTAACGAGTGTAGGTCAGTGAGGTCTTTGCGGACCAAAAATGGCCTTCCAAAGGTGAACTCCAACCGCACCCGATTTACTTTTTTATGCAGCCACCCGCTACGTCCCTTTAGGCCCTTGTCGTCATTTCCACGTTCATAAATTTTCGCATGATTTATACCCATATCAACGTGATAAACGGTATTGTATTTCCTGGGCTCATTCCAGCCCAAGAATTCATCTCCGCGCATTAGGGTTTCATGGGCATAAGGGAAAAACATATAGCGCCTCAAGAGGTAGAAAAGGTGATTCAAGGATTCATGCGAATGACAGAAGAAGTCAATCGCATACTCCAAGGAACTGACTTTGAGTTCAGGAAAGCCAGGGAATTCATCATATAAGCCCATAAGGGCTACTTGGCTAGATTGGGATGTGTGGAACCGAAACTTGGGGAACCAAGCTTCTTTAGGGTTGAAATAAACCGTTAACACCCCTAATTCTCGCTGGAGAAAGCCGACTTGTCGATAGCCTGGTTCTCGTTTAAGGTACATGACACTTTGTTGCGGAGAGAGGACTCGGATCTTACCAAGACGCTCTTCAACTTCGCCAAAGCTGCATTGCTTTATGAATAATCTTGACCGATGAATGATTGGCCGGATTTCTCTGATCCCGTTTAGGGAGGTTCGGATGATGTTCCTTTGAAAAGTTTTCGGCGGCATGACATATGACATGATGGGTCTCCTTTATGAAGCATGTTATTTAGTTAAACGATAGCCAACGAACAGATAGTCTCATAGCAACGACCTATGTTGTCTTTAAAATCGATGTATACCTCTCCACCCAGAAAAGGCTGAGGACCAGATGAAGGCTTCGGCTTAAGTATTCGAGCGATGTCCCCCGAACCCCTTGTCAGACACTAAGGGGTACCGCTCCTATGGACATTACGGCTAAAACTTTCGAAGCGATGCACCCTGTGGCATTAGGACAGAAGATGTCGGCCCAATCCGGTGCAGTAAAGATTCTGTGGTCATCTGGACTGCGACCTGAGTGTATTAAGGTGGAAACGGAAATGAACCCCTTTTAGAGAGAGTTGGGTTGCATAATGCTGCCATTTGCCACACAAGACGCAGGATCAGAGCATGCTCGACCTGTCTCCACCAAGAGCACGGTAGGCCGAGCATGCGATCCATTCACGGCTTTTTAATCTTTGCGACACGTGTCGCAAACTTTTCATGGAGTTAAGATTCGTAAATTTCGTGAATTTGTTTCCGAAGCTTTTTTAGGTCTCGCTTAAACTGCATATCAGTCTCAGCATATTCCCTCAGAGTTTTCATTATTTTTTGCGAATGCAAACAATCCCGCATAGCTGAAACCCCTTCTTTAAAGATCTGAACACGATCGGTCGGACATGTTTTTTTGCTTGGAACGGAATTTGCCTGAGGCTTTACAGGGAAAGTCAGAGCTGGGTTTATAAGCACTGGCAGATATTGGGCGGCGTGAAGCTCGGGGGTTCTATCCTGTTCCCTTCTAAGGAGGAACTTCATGAGCGTATATTCAGTAAAGGGGAAGGGGTGGAGATACGGCTTCACCCAGAAGGGGACCAGGCACACGGAGGCCTGGTTCAAAACCAAAAAAGAAGCAAAGGAGGCAGAGGCAAGAAAGAGGCAGGAGTTGAAGAACCCGCAGCCTGTGCCACAAGTGGAGGATTCGATGGCGGAGCAAACTCCAACCGACATGGGATTCTTGGAGCTGCTTAACTTAAGATTGGATTATGTGCGGGCGTATAAATCACAAAAATATTATGTGGACCACATCTATACGGCTCGGAAGCTGGTTAAGGGGTGGCGGAAACTTAGGTGCGGTGAAATCACCCTTCAGATAGTCCAAGCTTATCTAATAAAGCGGGCCAGGGTGGCGGCCTTTACCGCCAACAAGGAGCTGCGGTATCTTCGAGCCCTATTCAACTTTGGGATCAAGCAGGGGTTGGTTAAGACCAACCCTACCCAGGGATTGGAATTTATGCCGGTGGATTAGAAGATAAAGTAGGTTCCCACCAAGGAAGATGTGGCCAAGGTATTGTTAGCAGCAAATCCAGATACTCAGGACTATCTGGTGGCCATCAAAGAGACCATGGCAAGAATGGGCGAAATCAACAGGCTGGTTTGGGATGATGTGGATTTCGAGCATAGAATTGTGGTGCTCTATACCCGGAAGAAAAAAGGTGGCCACTTGACCCCCAGGAAAATCCCCATGACCACTAGGCTCTACAGCTTGCTCGGTGTAAGGTATAAGAACCGTGATAAGACCAAGCCCTGGGTTTTTTGGGGGCGGCACTGGAGCAGCAAAGCCGGGAGGTTCGTGGAAGGTCCCTACCAACACCGCAAGGACCTCATGGCCACCCTATGTCAACGGGCGGGGGTGAGGCACTTCGGCTTCCACGCTTTGCGCCATTTCGGAGCCTCGATTTTGGAGCGGGCCAATGTACCCATCGGCTCCATCCAGCGGATTCTGGGCCATGAGAACCGGACCACCACCGAGATCTACTTGCACTCAATCGGTGAGGCCGAGCGGGAAGCGATGGAAATGTTCGAAATGGCTACCCAGGACGCTCTTCCGGAAGAAAGTCTCACACAGAGTCTCACACAGGAAAAAGCAAAGGTTAAACCGATTGGCCTAACCCCTTGATATCACTGGAGCCGGCAGGGGGGGTCGAACCCCCGGCCTGCTGATTACGAATCAGCTGCTCTACCACTGAGCTATGCCGGCACTCAACTCATGTGGCCTTGAGTATTACTGATTCTTCTTCCAAAATCAACGGCTACCAGGGGAGAATAGCGGGTTTTTTCGGAGGCGCCCGGCTAGCGTCCCACACACTTATAGAGCTCGGAAAGGGAAGGCTCGAATCCAGTGGTTGGCTAAGGCTCGATTTCTAACGGTAAATAAAACTGGTTCATCCGGAATAAGCGTCCTTTTTAACAAAAGAGTGGGCATGCGGTCTCCGAACCGGACTTGTTGGCGCCGGGTTATCTGGGCCAGGGTGCCCTACTCTGACCTACTCACCTAGCCACTCACCAAAGAAAAAGGAGGCCAAAAATATTGACCTCCAAACTCGCAACCGTTGGCGGAAGTGCATGGGAATCGAACCCACCTACCGCCTTATTCAGACGGTACACCGGATTTGAAGTCCGGGGGCCCCACCAGTGAACCTCGCACTTCCGTATTAATTATCAACTACTTACAATTTTAGGTTTCGTAATTTCTTTCGCCGGGAGCACTTTTTCGTCCGGGCCACTTTCCGGTCCCACTTCCAACCGGTGATATGCACTTTTGGCACCATGGACAACCACGCTATTGTATCGTTTATGATCCAGAGTTCTGACCTTGCCAACTGTTTCCAATATACCATAAGCCTGATCGCAAAGGAAGAAAACCCTCGGCTCCGAGATTTTGGTATCCTCCGCCTCCAGTCCCCGCTCCTGTTTGCCAGCGGGCCAGGCTCGGAAGTGCAACGGCCCCTGGCGGTGGTAGTGGTCGGCGGCCTGTTCACCGCCACGTCCTGACTCCGGTGGTTCTACCGGTGCTCTATCATTATTTCGCAGAGCCGCAAGGGAATAACTCAAGCCTCCTAACGGTTCTCCTTTGAATCTAATAATTTTTTCCTTTTAAGAAATACCATCCATCCTCCTAAGCCTAACCCCCAAAGCCCCACGATGACCTCAAGGTGCTTATATTGTATCCTACCAAAAGCTAAATAAGATAGAAGAATACCGAGCATGATCAAACTGTAATATTTGCATATTTTATCCATTACCTTTGAAACAGCAAAACCTATTGTCCCCACGATATAGGTAACTGAGAATACAATGATTAATATCATTAAATAGAATGAAGCAATATACAGCATATTCCGCATTCTGGTAATATTAAATAACGCCTTGAAGTTTCTAAAACGGATATTAGAAGCCGTATCAACCGGCAAATAGATGCCGTAATGAGGTGGCCACCATACCGGTTTTAAATGCACTAATTGCAGATAATATTTATTATTTATAAAACGGTCCATGCTTAAGTTGACCTTGGTTTTTAAGACTTGGTCTATCGACATTATCCGTATATCTTTTTGAGAAGCAACCCAAGATAACAGTTCAGAAAATTTATCATAACTCATCTTGTAATTAATATCTTCTTGTTCAGTAACCGTTTCTACGTCACTGAAGACGTATTGATGAAAGACCACACAGATAATCGGATCATAATCCACAATTTTACGAGCATATTCGATTGTATTTCTTAAATTATCTAAATTACAGGTAGCGGGTAATATCTTCAGAGAAGTGGAAGGAACTGTCTCGCCTTCCATGCCAGCAGAAAGACATTGGAAATTCAGCTTTTCCAGCACTTCTATGGTAATGGCGTCGTAAGCGTTATAAGGTGGGACAAAAGTGATCATTGGCTTGTCAAGAACCTTTTCCAGAAAAGCCTTGCCTTTCTTGAGCTTATCCATCTGGGTAGAATAATCGAGGGTCTGGAATTCCGTGTGCCATCCTTTGGTTTGCAGAGTTTGATGGGAATATCCGTGTTGGGTTGCGTCCATAGCACCTGCTTTAATGGCATCCCGTGCAATAGCGATTTTTTCAGGGGTGAGTGGAATTACATCTTGAGGCTCAAATCCAAGGTAATTCTTAGCTTTCACAAAAGGAATAATACTGAAAGTACAGCAGACGTTATGCTTCTTGAAATCAGCTATGATTCTTTTCTCCAGTTCAGTATCAGTGCGGCTGCAATAGTCATCATATCTGAAAACAACTGTAACGTAATGAGGTAAATTTTTAGCTTCAATGGTTTCAGGATATAAAGTCAAAATAACTATGATGGGCAATAATAATACAACGATATTCTTATAGACATTAGCCCAGAACCTGAGTGACGAATTGATTCCCGACCGTAACCCGTCAGCTCTTCGAGCAAATTCAAGCATTCTCATCAACTCCTTTGACGAGCCACACTATCATATTTAAATCAAAAATAATATTTTTTAGAGGAATGATGCTCTGATTGGAATAACTTTCACTTTTGAAGAATGAAAGAAACCCATGATAGAACTCCTGCCTGGACGCACAGGCGGATAACTTCCTTTCCCCTCAAAGCCACCGGAATCTCTTCCCTCCCAATGCCCCGCCCATATATTCAGACGCTTAATAAAATTTTGGCTCTCATTCATCTCGTTTTATCAGTTAAATAAATCAAAAATTAATCTCATTTTCAGCAAAACTTAACAATTCGCCTTTAAAATCTCTTTGATTAACTAAGTTATTCTTATAGTTTTATGGTTTGCTCTTAAGATCGCTTAAATCTCTTATGGACATAATCGGCCATCAAGAACATGGATAAATACTATGTTAAACAATTGTGGCAACAACTCTGCTTCGCAACGCCTGATTGAATACGGCAATCATTTAAATTACATGCCGCCAATTATGAGAAGGTTAATTAAGAAGACATTGGGTTTGGATGGAATAGATAAAACTTATGAAAATATCGGCTATTGCAAGGATGGCTCGATTTTTCTTAACAATTTATTGGACATACTCAACATAACTTTTCATATCAATAATCAGGCTATTTCTCTCATTCCATCACAAGGGCCGGTGATTGTCGTGGCTAACCACCCTTTTGGCGGGATCGAGGGAGTAATACTGGCGGCGATGCTAAAATCAGTCCGTAATGATGTAAAGCTCATGGCCAATTTTTTACTACAAAGGATTCCTGAGTTGAGGGATATCTTTATTTACGTAGATCCTTATGAGCGCCGCGACTCCGTTAAAAACAATATCAAACCCTTAAAGGATGCCCTGGCATGGCTGCATGACGGCGGGATGTTGGGAATTTTCCCCGCGGGCGCGGTTTCGCATGTGCAGTGGCGCGAGCGCGCCATTGCCGATCCGCCTTGGAACCATAACTGTGCCAGATTGATTAGGAAAACCGGCGCTACGGTGGTGCCGGTCTTTTTTCATGGCGTTAACGGACCCTGGTTTCAAATTTTAGGACTGGTGCATCCTTGCTTCCGCACTATGTTATTGCCCCATGAATTTATGAACAAAAAGGGGAGAGCTGTGCAATTGACCATTGGTAATGCCATTCCCTTTGAAAAACTCCGGTCTTTTGACTCGGATGCGGAGATGATGACCTATTTACGCCTGCGGACCTATATCCTGAAAGCGCGACGTGATCAAGGCCGGAATTCCGACCGCAAGGTCGTCATGCGAGGCAGGCTCAAGAGCGGGGAGACACCCGTGGCCCCATTCCGTGATGGCCAAGGCATCACCCAAGAAGTACTGAGCTTACCCTCGGAGAACATTTTATTAGAGAGTGGGGATTACACGGTTTTTCTGGCCCGAGCCCGGCAAATTCCCTGTCTGCTCAGGGAGATCGGCCGGCTGCGGGAACTCACCTTCCGCCAGGCCCATGAAGGCACCGGCAAGTCCCGGGACTTGGATACTTTCGACCGGCACTACCTGCATCTGTTTATTTGGAATCGAGCGAAACACGAGGTGGTGGGGGCTTACCGCTTGGGCCAGGCGGATTATATCTTGGAACGCTTGAGCAAAAGCGGGCTTTATACGAGCACGTTATTTAAATATAAAACCGCTTTACTGGAGAGGATCAATCCAGCTCTGGAGCTGGGGAGGTCATTCGTTCGGGCGGAATATCAGAAAAACTATGCCGCGCTCCTGCTATTATGGAAAGGTATCGGCAGTTTCGTGGCCAGAAACCCACGCTATAAAATCTTGTTCGGTCCGGTTTCCATTAATAATCAATATCATACCATCTCCCAGCAACTGATGGTCAACTCGCTAAAATTGAATAATTATTTACCGGAATTGGGGAAATTAGTGAAACCCAAGCGACCCTTTCAATCGAAAATCCTAAGGCATTTTGATGGCAGCATAACCAACGCGGCCATCTCAGATATCAATGAGGTCTCCGACTTAATAGCCGATATCGAGCCAAACCAGCAGGGCATTCCCATTCTTTTGAAACAATACCTGAAATTGGGTGGCAAATTGCTGGCCTTTAATCAAGATCAGAATTTCAGTAATGTCTTGGATGCTCTTATTTTAGTTGATTTAACCCTAACGCCTTTGAAGATCTTGGAGCGCTACATGGGCAGGGATGAGGCCCGTAACTTTATCGCTTATCACGATTTTCCCAGTTCTGTTCATCAGGCGGGCACGATGGCATCTTCGGGGAATACAGGCTGATGGAGACTCTCAATTATCTGATCACCAACTACGGGTATTGGGGCATCTTTGCTTGTCTGGCGACGGGGGTTTTCGGCATCCCAGTGGCGGATGAAGTCATTCTGATGGGTGCCGGCTACCTCGTCTCCATCGGGGTCTTACAACCGTTAACCAGCCTGATG
Source organism: Desulfobaccales bacterium (assembly GCA_041648175.1). NCBI lineage: Bacteria > Pseudomonadati > Thermodesulfobacteriota > Desulfobaccia > Desulfobaccales > Desulfobaccales bacterium. The sequence goes on from JBAZPO010000003.1 coordinate 101,419, forward strand.
GCAATAATCTTGGGGAGTTTCTTCGGCACATCGCTCAATTATATCGTGGGCCGGACCGTCGGAGGCAGGCTGCTGGCTTATTGGGGGAAATCTAATCCCTGCCGCTTGAGAAAGTTAGGTTACGTGGTGGCCTGGTTTCAGCGCGTGGGCAGGTGGGGCCTTCCGGTGAGCTATTTCATCCCGGGGATACGCCATCTCTTGCCGGTGGTAGCGGGGCTCTCCCGCCTCCATGTCGGCATTTTTGCCCTGTTGGCCGCCTCCGGGTGTTGCCTCTGGTCCCTGACCCTGCTCAGCCTGGGTTATGTCTTGGGCGAAGAGCGGGCCCGTCTGTGGGATTACCTGCATTCCCCCGGCCTGATCATCCCGGGGCTGTGCATTTTTGTGCTGCTGCTCTACGTTGTGGTAAGATGGAGGTTGCGGGCGAAAGGTTATTCCCCCGCCTTGGGTTGTTCGGTAAAACGGTAACCCACCCCCCGAACCGTGCCGATGTATTTCCCGCAGTTGCCCAATTTCTTCCGGAGCCAGACGATTTGGACATCCACGGCCCGATCCGTGACGGGATAATCTTCGCCGTGGACCTCAAGCACAATTTGGGACCGGGTGAACACCCAACCGGGCCTTCGGGCCAACATACTGAGGAGGCGGAACTCCGTGGCGGTTAATTCCACGGGCCGGCCTTGCACCAAGACCTCGTGACGGCCGGGATGGATGGTGAGGTCATGAAGGACAAGCGGCGTATCTTCTTCAGACGGTGCGGGGGCACGGCGCCGCAGCACCGCTCGGACCCGGGCCAGCAGCACCCGGGGGCTGAAAGGCTTGGTGATGTAATCGTCGGCGCCCAACTCCAGTCCCGCCACAATGTCGCTCTCTTCCCCCTTGGCGGTGAGCATGACGATGGGCACAGGCCGGGTCCGGGCGTCCTGTTTGAACCGGCGGCAGACCTCCAGCCCATCTATCCCCGGCAACATCAAATCCAGCACCACGAGATCCGGGAGCGCAGCCTGCGCGGCCTTTAAGCCTTCCTCCCCGGACCCCGCGGCAGTTACCCGGTAACCTTCTTTGGCAAGATTATACTTGAGGAGTTCGGCAATATCCTCCTCATCTTCCATTACCAAAATACTTTCCTTGGACATAGCCTACCCCAGCGCGGCCAGCATCACCGCGCGTCCCAGTGGTTCATGCCGTTTTAAGCTCCCCAAATTTCATAGGCTCCAATAATAATAAGAATTAATCCGGAAATAGGCCCGGAGAGACGCCCCATCCAGTGAGTTCCCAGGCAATATCCCGTGCTTATACCTACCCAGATGGTCAGAATGCTCAAGCTAATCACCGACAAGCTGATGAGGAGCGGGCTTAACCCCAATAATCCCGCCACCAAGCCGATGGGCAGATTATTTAACAACAATGCCAATCCCAGGATGAGTCCTTCTCTCAGGTCAATATGGCCCGAAAAATCCCGATCTGCGATAAAAGGGTTATCCAGAATCATAAAAATCTTCTTTAGCAGAGAGACCTCGGGGACACCTGCCAGGGCAATCATGTGCAATTCTTCCGGGGGCCTCAATGGTTGGCGAAAAACGGTCTCTTGAAGGACCACCCAGGCGCCGGCTAGGATAATAATCACGCCGCCTAAGAGGATGGCGGTCTGGGGGTGAATCAGCCTGGTCACCAGATGTCCGCTCAGCATGACCAGAAGAGTGCCGCCTGCGGTCAGCAAGGCGATGAGCAGGTTGGTGCCGAAGGGAATGCTTATCCTCCTGACGCCATAAGCAATGCCGATCCCGATATTATCGAGGCTGCACGCCAGAGCCAGAAGGAAAATGGTCCCTAAATGCAGGACCTGCATCTACTTGTTTTGTAGCAGATCAATTTTGTCCGTAGCTTCCCATGGGAGTTCCAGATCCGCCCTCCCCACCTGTCCATAAGCCGCCAGCCTTTGGTAAAACTTGCCTTTGTGAAGGGACGGCAAGTGCCGGAGTTGAAAGCGTTTCAGGATGCCGGCCAGGCGAAAATCAAAATGTTGCTCCACCAGATTGGCCAGATCATCATCGGGAAGCTTGCCGGTCCCGAAGGTCTCCACATTGATGCTCACCGGGCGGGGCAGGCCGATGCAATAGCTCAACTGCACCTCACATTCCTCCGCTAAACCTGCGGCCACCAGATTCTTGGCGGCATGGCGCGCCGCGTAAGCACCAATCCGGTCTACGCGCATGGGGTCTTTGCCGCTCAGGGCATTGCCGCCGTGCCGGGCGTAGTCGCCGTAGGTGTCCACGTCGGTTTTGCGGCCGGTGAGGCCGGAATGGACCCCCGGGCCCCCCACCATGAGGTTTTCCACCGGGTTGATGAAAATCATGGTCTTGTCATCCGGCCGGATGGCTTCCCCGGCAAAGGACGGGCGGAGCACCGCTTCCAGTACATCGTCGTGGAGCCGTTGCGTGTTGATGTTCTCCGGCGCGGATTTGGACCGGCTGGCGATGATGGAGATGCTGTGAATACGGTGGGGTTTGCGATCCCGATATTCCACCCCCACCTGGGTTTTGCCGTCGGGGGAAAGGTAAGGGATAAGGCGTTGGAGCCGCGCCGCGATCAACTGGCGGGCCAGTTTCTGGGCCAGCCAGATGGGCAGAGGCATCAAAACCTCGGTCTGCCGGCAGGCATAGCCAAAGACCGTGGCCTGCTGCCTTACCTGGATTCGGTCGATCTCGGCTTCCGACAGGCGGTTTTCATTGAAATAGAGGTCGAGGTCGGGGGGATACTCCTGGAGGCTGGTCAAGATGCTGCACGTGCGCGCATCAAAGTCAGGCTGAGAGTAGCCCACCTGCCCGATCACCTTGCGGGCCAGATTAGGGATATCGGCCTTGATTTCCGAGGCAAACCGGGCCGCAATGAACAGGATGGAGGTGGAGATGGCGCACTCGGCCCGGACCCGGGCATAGGGGTCCTGGGACAGGAAGTGGTCCAGGATGGCATCGCTGATCTGATCGCACAGCTTATCCGGGTGCCCCTCGGTGACGGATTCAGAATTGAACACAAAATCTTTTCTCATCCGGGTGTCCTTTGCCCTCTTTAATCCTTAGGTCGCTTCTTTTTCAACCGGCGGTTTCTTGGTGATTTCGTTGACCAGCAAAGGCAGCACGGCCCCGCCGGCTACCACCAGACCATCCAGCAGGCTAAGGGGGGTTAAGCCAAGAATGGTCCGGAACCACGGCACCACCGCGGTCAAGACCTGTACCCCCAGGGACCCTGCCAGGGCAACGGTCAGATAGCGGTTGGGCGGCAGGCTTCCGGGCGTGAGCACGCTATGCTGATCCGAACGGCAACTGAGGGCGTGGAGAAGCTGCCCGGTGGTGAGGCCGTGGAAGGCCAGGGTGCTGGCCCGGGCCCCCAGGCCATAGCGCATGATACCATAACCGAAGGCTCCCAGGGCGCCTGCGGTCATGGTCGCGCCTTCAAAAGCCATGCGCTTGAAATCAGAGCCGGTAAAAATCGGCCGTTGCGGGTCTCGAGGGGGCCGGGACATGATATCGGGCTCGGGGGCTTCCATGGCCAGGGCCAATCCCGGAAAAATGTCGGAGATCAGGTTAATCCACAACAACTGCATGGCGTTCAGAGGTGAGCCCAGCCCCACGGTCAGGGCCGTGAAGGTCAGCATGATCTCGCTTAAATTGGTGGCCAGGAAAAAATGCACCGATTTACGGATGTTGTTATACGTGGTGCGGCCGTCCCGGATGGCAATGATCATGGTGTCCAGGTTGTCTTCCTCCAACACCACGTCCGCGACTTCCCGGGCGATATCAGTGCCGGTGCTGCCCATGGCGATCCCCACATCCGCAGCCTTCAGGGCGGGACCGTCATTGATGCCGTCTCCGGTCATGGCCACCACCTTGCCGGTCTGTTGGAGGACCTGGACAATCTGGAGCTTGTGGGCCGGACTGACCCGGGCAAAGACATGGGCCCGCTTGGCCAGGGCCTTCAAGGTCTCCGGATCGATATCGGCCAGATGGGTGGAGTCCAGGATTTCCAGGGGATCTTCGTGGCTCAGGTTCAGTTCCTTGCCGATGGCGTAGGCCGTGGGGCTCTGATCGCCGGTGATCATAATGGTCTCGATCCCGGCGCCGTGGAACGCGGCGATGGCCTTTTCCACACCCTCCCGGATGGGGTCGGCCATGCCGATGATACCCAACCAGACCAACTCGCTGGGCATTTCGCCATTAATCAGGTCGTCCCGGTCTGAATAAGCGACCCCCAGAACTCGTTGGGCCAGGCCGGCCATGCGCTCGTTTTCGGCCTCGATTTCCCGCCGGTCTTCATCACTCAGGGGGAGCAACTGGTTACCCTTGAGGTGCACCGTGCACATGGATAGGACTTCCAGGGGACTGCCCTTAATGGCCACCAGCGTCCCCCCGGCCGGCTCAGTATGGAGCGTGCCCATGAACTGGCGATTTTCCGAACGGTAGTTGATGCGCTGCACCGGGTATTGCTCCCTGAGGCCGGCCACATCGATGCCTACCTTGAGGGCCAAATGCACCAAGGCAGCTTCCGTGGGGGTCCCTTGGAGCTTCCGGGCCTCGCCTTCCTGATAAATCTCGGTTTCGTTGCAGAGCACCGACACCAGCAGGAGCCGCTGCAGTTCCACACAGGTGGTAGGAGAGACATCGCCGTTGGACGCCGCGAAGCGCTCCCCTTCGACCTTTAAGGACCGCATGCCCGTAAAAATCTCCACCACCACCATCTCATTGCGGGTGATGGTGCCGGTCTTGTCCAGACAGATGGTTTGGAGGGCGCCCAGGGTTTCCACTGCATCCAGATGGCGGATCAAGACCTTATGACGCCGCATATCCCGGATGCCCAGGGATAGGGTGGTGGTGGCTACGGTGGGTAGGCCTTCCGGCACCGCCGCGGCCGCCAGGCAGATGGAGGTGCGCAGCATCGCCAACAGGCCCAGCCCCCGGACAAACCCTACCAGAAACACCACACCGCAAACCCCGCAGCATACCACCACCAGTTGATCGCCCACCTGGCCCAATTGGCGCTGCATCGGGGTCTCCGGACTGGTGGCTTCCCCCATCATGGTTTGAATTTTGCCGATTTCCGTAAAGCTGCCCGTGGCCACCACCACGGCCAGCCCTTCACCCCCGGTGACCAGGGTTCCCATGAAGGCCATGTTGAGCCGGTCGCCCAGGGGGATGCGGGCATTGGCCAAGGCCTCGGTACTTTTGACTACGGGCAGACTTTCCCCGGTCAGGGCGGATTCATCCACCGACAGATGGGTAGCCTCCACCAGGCGGCAGTCGGCGGACACGTAGCTCCCCGGGCGCAGCACCAAAAGATCACCCAGGACAATATCTTCCGCGGAGATCTCCCGCATGTGGCCCTCCCGGATAACCAGGGCCGTGGGCCGCACCAGGGTTTGGAGGGAGCGGATGGTTTTTTCGGCTTCGCTTTCGGTCTTGTAGCCGATGAAGGCGTTGAGGGTGACCACGCCCATAATCAGCACGGCATCCAGAACGCCCCCGGTGAGGACGGAAATACCTGCGGCCGCCCCCAGCAACGCCACCGGCAGGGACTTGAACTGCTCGGTAAAAATTTCCCAGCCGGACCGGCGCTCTGCCTCAGGCAGCACATTGGGGCCGTACTTTTGGAGATTTTTCTCAACCACCCGGTTCGGAAGGCCCGATAGCCGAGAGGTCTGGAGCGCGGCCAGCACCGTGTCCGGTTCCTGCAGATGCCAGGGTTCCTCGGGTTGGTCTGCCACCGCGGTAAAAAGGGCTTTTAATTTGTCGACCGTTGAGGCGGTAGTCGCGGCATCAGGGGGGGAGTCGGCGGACAAGGGCTCGGGTTGCACTGCCGCCGCGGCGGGCTGCTGGTGGTGGAATCCTTTCACCAACCCGGCAATGAGGGCGGTGATGGTTTCGGGCGTGTTGCCCGAATTGAAGCAGACCAGGAGATTGCCCGTCAAGGCGTTGGCCGAGGCGTGGGTGATTTCCTGGAGCCGCGCCAGTTGCGCCTCCAGGAAGCGTTTCAAGGCCTCGGAGCGGTAGAGCCCGTCAACCTTAAACCTCACCCTACCCGCTACCGCGGTATGAATGGCCTGCACCATGGGCTTTATGGGACTTTATTGAGTTGCTTTGGGGGCTGTGGAAGCTGCCGCCCCTTTTAGGCCCCGGGGCTTTTTTTCCCCGCCGCCGGAGGAGGCTCTTTGGCCGCCGGCGCTGACTCCTCGGGGGCTTTGGCCTTGGGCATAACGGCACAGGCAACTTCCTTGACGCCTTCCACCGCCCCCACCAGGATATCGCTGATGCTCTTGACCGCGCTCTGGCCCAGGGACCCTGCGGCTTCAATGGCCCCGCCCACGGCCGCCTTGGCTGTGCCGCCCAGGTTGCCGCCTATTTCGGTAGCGCCTTCAATCACCCCGGTCACGACGCTTTTAGCCACCGTCGCCACGTCGCCGCCTACGTCCGCGGCGCCCTTGATCGCGCCTTTTACCAGTTCGCTGGCCGCGGCCTCCACATTGCCGCCCACGTCGCTGACGCCCAGGATCACGCCTTTAGCCACGTTCTTGGCGCTGACGATGAGCCCAGTTCCCACTTCTTCCGTGGCCTTGATCACCCCTTGGAAGACATCCCGGCTCACATTGACGGTTTCCGAGGCCACGGCCCCGGTGGTCTTTAAGGCGTCGGTGACGGCGGTTCTCGCCAGAGTGACGATCTGGCCTTCGATCTCCTGCAAGCCCTTGAGGCTGCCGACAACGCCATCTTTCACGGTAGTACCGGCCTGACCCAGCATGTTGCCGAGCCCTTTGCCTTCACTCGGTTCTTTTTCAGCCATGATTCCTTCCTCCGGAGACTGATTGCGGGATAATTAAAAATTAACGTTAGTTATTGAGGATCGACAAAACAAGATCGGTTTAAGCAAACTTGCTCAACCAAGATTTTACCTGTTCTTCTATCTGGTCCCTGACTTCACGGAACTTGGCTAACTTTTCTTCTTTACTGCCACCTGCGGCCGCCGGATCATCGAAGGGCCAGAACAGTCTGACCAACACGCCGGGGAAGACTTTGGGACAGGTTTTTTCAGCTTGTTCGCAGACGATGATCAGATAGCGAATGTCAATTTTTCCCAAAAATTCTTTAACGCTCTTGGCATGTTGATGGCTGATATCGATGCCGGCCTCAGCCATCACTTGTTTGGTATACGGATTGATCTCTTTAGGCTCATATCCGGCGCTGAGAACTTCGAACCGGTCCCCGCCATACTTTTTGAGAAAAGCTTCGGCCATTTGCGAGCGGGCCGTATTACCCGTGCACAGAAAAAGGACAGTAGGCTTTTCCATAAACAATCACCTAACGGCCAAAGAGTCCGGCCCGGGTCACATGCTCTGGCTCAGCCAGGAAGCCAGGTGCATGGCGTTAACTTCCGGGAAAAACGTCGTAAAGGTAGCTTTCAGGGCCAACAGCGACATGAGCGACGTCAACTGCTGCTTATCATAGGAAACTTCCACCAGGCCCCGGTCGGGGTCAGTTTCCACCCTCCGGATTCCCCGGATGCCGGCTAACCCAGCCTGGAAATCACGGGTCAGGTCATGGTTGCCCTTGAGCTTGTCAATAGCCAGACTGAGTTGCCCCGGCTGAGAATGAACCACAGCGAATCCGTCCATGAATCGGCTTACCCCCTCCTGGGTTTCCCCAGGTTCTTAAATTAAATGCATGCTAACAAAAACCTAATATAAATCTAATACTTATCCTGGGGATAGCTTTTTTAACTATACTCGACTTCACCCCAGCCTCCAATAAAAAGATTACGATATATATCGAATTTTACTCTAATTTCTTAAATCTTCCCACCCCACAGCAGCCGCCCCGATTCTTTGAGTACGTGGCTATCCCTGGGGCCCCATGGCATCAGGCAGCCGGCCCGCGGTGAAGTAAGGAATTTCCGTGAAAATAGAAGTGGTTGTGACTCTTAGAGCAGTTTGGCGCCCAACTCGGCAATACCGGACCTCTCACCTTTGAGCAGGGTGATGTGGCCGGAGATTTCTTCTTCTTTGATCTTTTCCACCAGATAACTGAGGCCGTTGGAAGAGGCGTCCAGGTAAGGATGGTCGATTTGCTCGGGGTCCCCGGTAAAGATAATCTTACTGCCCCGGCCCACCCGGGTAAGGATGGTTTTGATCACGTGCGGGCTCAAGTTTTGACTCTCGTCACAGATGATGAATTGCTTGGGAATACTCCGGCCCCGGATGTAGGTAAGGGCCTCCAACTCGATCTTGCCGTTAGCGATCAGGTAATCGATACAGCCGTTGGGTTGGATATGCTCGTTGCACAGGTACTCCAGGTTGTCGTAAATGGGCTGCATCCAGGGCCTGATCTTATCTTCTTTGTCGCCGGGCAGGTAGCCGAGATCGTTGCCCAAGGGCACGATAGGACGGGTGATGAGGATGCGGTTGTAGCGGCCGCCCCCTTCCAGGACCTTTTCTAGCCCTGCGGCCAGGGCCATGATGGTCTTGCCGGTGCCGGCCCTGCCCACCAGGGTTACCACCTGGACATTGTCATCCAACAGCAAATCCAGGGCGAATTTTTGCTCCTTGTTCAGAGCCTTAATGCCGTAAACCGCTTTGCCGTCATGCGACAGTTTATGGAGCCGGCGGTTGCAATACCGGGCCAAGGCGGACTTGGAGGAAGATTCGCTCAACTTCAGGATACAGAACTGATGGGGGTGGAGTTCGGCCTGGTCATAATCCAGGGAGCCCTCCTGATAGAAACGGTCGATATCCGCGGGAGCCAGATATAATTCCCTGACCCCGCTGTATAATTGATGATAATCCACCTTGTCGCTGTAAAAATCTTCGCAGGTTACCCCCAAGACATCGGCTTTGATGCGCAGATTTAAATCTTTGGTCACCAAGATGACCGGGTTGTCGCCATTCTTGCCGAGAGAATAGGCCAAGGCCAGAATCCTATTGTCCACGCTGGTTAAATCAATGCCATTCAGTGGATTGTGGGAGTTATGACCGTTGATCTCAATGCGCAGCGACCCGCCATTGATGAGCTCCACGCCTTCTGACAAGCGTCCCAGTAACCTTAATTCATCTAATTTTCGAGATACTTCTCGGGCGTTTCTACCGACTTCATCACTTCTTCGTTTAATACGATCCAACTCTTCTACTACTGAAAGGGTCAACACTATAGCATTATCTTCAAAAGAGAATAATGAATCAGGGTCGTGCAGCAACACGTTGGTGTCTAAGATATAAGTCTTTCTCATGGGCGTTTATCCTCTTATTGAACGTCAGGTTAGTTATAGATAACCCAAAGCCAAACCAAAAAAGACATTTACCTAATAAAAACGCAAGGATGCATTATACCGCCTGATACTCACTAGTATGCCACAAACTTCCGCTTTTGCAAAGCGATTTTCCTTGGAGAAGATATCCGATGCTCGGATGGAATGGTGGGCTTTTGTTAAAACTAACTAAATATTAACAAATACGACATTGGCCTATAATATTGTTTTTCTACATAAATCAATAAAGGGTTTATCTTGACGTTGGTAGTGAAGAGTGCCGGGTGAGCTTCGAACTGGGATGATTTGTAGGAGGCTTAAGATGTGGTACATTATCTTTTTTACCCTGGGGGCAGTGGTGGGAAGTCTCGCAACCTTCCTGAGGTACGAGACCAAATGCCGGGATTGTGGCGTACGGGAAAACTGCGAAGAATTCCCTTAACATGGTCTTATCTTATTGTAATTTTTAAATCTATTTTACGAAAAACGAAAGACGGTATAAGGCAAACTCCTCCGCCCAGGCATGAAAATCCTTTTGCCTGACGTGCAAACCCAAAAACCCCGGGCCGGGAGTTAACCGGCGGTCTTGGCTTTGGTGGCCGCGTCTGCGGCGTCCACCGTGGCCGCCCGTTCAGCCTTGACTTCGGCCATCAGGTCACAAACCTGCTCACCAGCCTCCGCGGCAAACTCCTTGATGGTATCGGCCAGTACCAGGTAGCCCTTGATCAAGGTCTTGGCCAGGGGGCGAGAGACGGCTGCTACTGCCGGCAGGACAATGGGCGCCGCCATGGCTACCCCCAAGACCACCAGAATGCTGGGCACTGCACCTTTCAAACCGTCATCCATAAGAGCCATGGGTGGCCTCCTTTAATCTTTAAGCATCTCATGCAAACCTAATGAAAAACTAACGAAAAATCAACCGCAGCCTCAACGTTATCTAACCGATATATATCTATAATCGACTTATGAATTATCATGATCAGATTTACCAGGCCTTTTGGCAAGGGATGGTCCGCCTGGTGATCTTGCACCAGGCCTCCCAAGGTCCGATTTATGGCGGCAAGTTAAGCAAATTCCTCCGGGAGCAGGGCTATGCCATTAGCCCCGGCAGCCTCTATCCCCTCCTGCACCTGCTGGAAAAGGCGAGCTTTTTGACCTCCCGCCTCAAAGTTTACCGGGGCCGGGTGCGAAAGTATTATGAGATTACCCTTGAGGGTCGAGCCTGTCTGGATCTGGTGCGCCGGGAAGTAAGGGACCTGGCCAAAGAAGTTATCCTGGGGGAAGATACCACCCCGCATTCGCCTCCTGTGCCGTCCCTTCCCAAGACAGAAGATGCCGATTAGCCTGTAATAAGCAAGGGTGGCTGGCGTCGTTTCCCACGCCGATCTTTAAAAAGTGCTCTTTTTTCCTCTCCCAATCGAGGGGAGCGGTTTGGGGTGGAATTAAATAAGCCGAACAAATTCCCCCGGCCCTCCCAATTTCAAGATAAAATAATGCAATGTTTATTCTCGGGTTTAACCGATAGAGCAAATATCAACCCTACGTCGAACCAGCCCCGGCTGCTCTTGAGGAATTGGCTATGTATTTAAAAGAATATCAGCGCAAACTCACCACCCCGGAGCAGGCGATGGAGCCCGTCCCTAACGCGGCCACCATCGTCCACGGCATGGCCAGCGGCGAACCCCCGGCGCTGCTCGCGGCCCTGGCCCAGCGGGTGCGGCAGGGGGGCCTTCGGGACCTCAAGGTCTACTCGCTGCTGCCCATGAAGAACGCCGGCACCACCATTTTATCCCCGGATTTGGCGGGCCTGATTCAGCCCCATTGTTGGTTCGTCAGCGGCGCGGACCGGGACCAGGTGAGAGCCGGCACTCATGTCTTCGTGCCTAACCAGTTCCATCAAATCCCGCGGCTGATCCGGGATTTCATGCACGTAGACGTCACGGTCACTACCGTCTCCCCCATGGATAAAGCCGGGTTTTTCAGCTTCGGGACCGTCAACGATTACATCACCACCGCGGCCCTCCATTGCAAGCGGCTCGTCGTGGAGGTCAATCGCCATATGCCCCGGGTCTTTGGAGAATCCCTGCTCCACGTTTCCGAGGTAGACGCCATCGTGGAATATGACACCCCCCTGGTTGAACTTATTCCTAACCCGCCCAAGCCCGAAGCCGAGATCATCGGGCGCCACATTGCCGAAATGGTGCCGGACGGCGCCACTATTCAACTGGGCTTGGGGGGCATTCCCAATGCAGTCTGCCATTACCTGGAGGGGCATAAGGATCTGGGAATTCACTCCGAGTTGATGTGCCCGGGGATGGTCCACCTGATCAAAAAAGGGGTGATCACCGGGCGCAAAAAAAATCTGCATAACCGCAAGCACGTCTTTACCAACGCCATAGGCGACCGGGAGATGTACGAATTCATGAATGACAACCCCAGCATGGAGAGCTACCCCGTTTCCCACACCAACAACCCCCGAGTCATTGCAGCCAACAACAACATGATATCCATCAACTCAACCATTGAAGTGGATTTATTGGGGCAGTGCAACTCGGAGTATATGGGAGGGTTTGAATTCAGCGGCACCGGGGGCCAGTTGGATTACGTACGGGGAGCCTTTGATTCCAAGGGGGGGAAATCCATCATCGCCTTTTATTCCACGGCCCACAACGGCGAGGTCTCCCGGGTGGTGCCTCGCTTCGCCCCGGGCACGGTGGTCACTACACCCCGCATGGACACCCATTACCTGGTCACCGAATATGGCGCGGTCAACTTGATGGGCAAGTCCACCTGCGAGCGAGCCCTGGAGATCGTCAAGCTGGCCCATCCCAAATTTAGGGACAGCCTGATGGAGGAAGCCAGGAAGATGTGTTTGGCATAAGCCGCGGCGCTACGACTTACACCAGATGGTTCAGAATAGCCGGCTTTAACCGCTTCACTTATAAGGCCACAGGAACAGCCCGGTGGGGTCATCCATCTGGCGCACCAGCGGCGTGGCCGACTTATATTCCTGGATGGCAAACTCGCAGGCGAAGGCCAGGGTGCCTTCGGCAAGATGCCCCCCGAGGGCCAAGCCGTCATGGTCGGACAGGGTGACGTGGGCATGGACCATAGGCTTGCCGTCTTTTAGCGAAATGTTGCCGGTAAGAGACAAAATTTCTAAAGGACGAGCCAAATCCAGGAAGTAATATTTGCGCTCCGTCTGGTTGTAATAGCCCACCCGAGCTTTAGTGACCGCGCCGATGGCCTGGACTTCTCCCAGGGTGATGCCGTGCTCCCGGGCGCAATTCTCCAAAGCCGCCAGCAAGTCCTCGCCTTTGGCCAGCCGCCCGATGATCTTGCGGCCAGGGGTTACGGTGATGTTCATGGTGCTTCCTCCTTGAGTTAAGGACATGCCTTTAAGGACACCACGTGGATAATCGTCTGATCCTCTCCGCAAAAGCCAGACCTGGCGCAGCAGCCTTCCTTACATAATAAGAGGCTGAAGCTTTGGGGTAAATAGCCCCTAAAAAATGGCGGGGTAACCCCGCCATTTTTTCAGTCTTAAGGTTACTTACGGCAGCATGAACTTGAACCAGTAGGCCTGGAGCAGGGTGATGACGGAGATGACCAGGACCATGGCGATGCTGTGCTTCAAGGTAAACCGAAAGATGGTGCCTTCCTCCCCCACCAGGCCCGTAGCGGCGGTAGCCACGGAGATGCTCTGGGGCGAAATCATCTTGCCGGTCACGCCCCCGCTGGAGTTGGCTGCCACCATGAGATTGGGGTCCACCCCGATTTGTTGCGCCGTGGTCTTTTGCAGGGAGCCGAACAGGGCGTTGGAGGAGGTGTCGGAGCCGGTGAGAAACACCCCCAACCAGCCCAGGATCGGCGAGAAGAGGGGGAACAACACCCCGGTGGCAGTGAAGGCCAGGCCCAGGGTTGAACTCATGGCGGAGTAGTTCATGATATAGGCCAACCCGAGGATCATGGAAATGGTCAAGATGGCCCACTTCAAGGTTTTGATGGTCCGGCCCAGGCAGGCAAAGGCCTTGCCGAATCCGTAGTTGGGAAGGACCAGGATCGACAGCAGTCCGGCGATAAAGATGGCGGTGCCCGCCGCAGTGCCGATATTCACATTGAAGACCGCGGGGTAGGGCACATCCTTGGCCACGATGGGCGCGGTCTTGATCACCAGCTTGTGCAGCAGTGGCCAGTCGAACGTAGTGCCGAAAGGCTTCAGGAAAACCTTGATCGAATCCAATCCCCACAGGAACACCATAATAGCCAGGATACCGTAAGGCACCCAGGCACGGATCACTTCACCCGTGGAAAAGCGACAGGTTATCTGTTCCGTGGGGGCCACCCCGGAGAACCGCCAGATGGTGGGCGGCTTCCAAAACCGGAGGAAGAGACCCAAGCCGGCGATGGTGACGATGGCCGAGATAATGTCAGGCAGATAAGGGCCGACGAAATTGGAGACCACGAATTGAGAAACCGCGAAGCACAAACCGGTGACGATAATGGCCGGCAAAACCTCCATGGCGGATTTCCACCCGCTCATGGTCACCACCAGCCACAGGGGCACGATCACGGATAAAAGGGGCAACTGACGCCCGACGATCTTGCTGATATGCATCATGTCAAGGCCGGTAACCCCCGCGGCCACCACGATGGGGATGCCGATGGCGCCGAAGGCCACCGGTGCGGTGTTGGCGATCAGGCAGACACCGGCAGCGTACACAGGTTGAAATCCAAGACCCACCAGCATGGCCGCGGTGATGGCCACCGGGGTGCCGAAACCCGCGGTTCCTTCGATGAAGGAGCCGAACGCGAAGGCGATGAACAAGGCCTGCAAACGACGGTCATCGGTGATGCAGGCCAGGGAATTTTTGATGATCTCAAACTCCCCGGACTCCACCGACATGTTGTACACCCAGATGGCCGTAATGACGATCCAGACGATGGGGAAAAGGCCGAACAACATACCGTTAAGGGTGGCCATGACTGCGAGTTGCACGGGCATGCCCCAGATAATGATGGCCAGCAAGATGGCCGCCGAAGTGCCGAAAAAGGCGGCATGGTGTCCTTTGGACCGCCTGATCCCCAGCATGTAAAGGAGAATGAAGAGAGGGATGGCGGCCACCAACGCCGAGATGCCCAGGTTACCCAGGGGGTTGTAATTTTGCAGCCAGGTCATTAGGTTACCCTCCGATAGAGAAATGCTTTAAATAATATTAAAAGATGAACCCGGCTCGGGGCCGGCTCTCATCCCACCTTCCTCAATCCTGCGCAGCCTCTTGGGCCTCCGCGACGACTTCGGCGATGTGCTTGACCTTGACCGGGCTTTTGCGCTTGTCCATGCCACCCTTGAGTTGCAGCACGCAGCCGGGGCAGTCGGTGACCAATAAATCCGCACCGGTTTCCTCCACCGCGTCCAGTTTCTTCTTGAGCAACTCGGCGGAGAGCTCCGGGAAATCCATGGAAAAGGTCCCACCCATGCCGCAGCAGGTGTCTTCGTCCCTGGCAGGCAGGTATTCCAGGCCGGCGATGGCCAGCAAATCCCGGGGCTCCTGCACCACGCCCATCCCCCGGCAGAGGTGGCAGGGGGAGTGGTAGGCCACTTTCTTTTTGCCGCCCCTGAAGCGCTTAGGCGTAACTTTGAGGACCTGGGTCAGAAACGAGCTGAAGTCGATGAGCTTGCTCACAAGCTGGTCGGCTTTTACGGCCGCAGGCGTACCGGCCAGCAGCTTGGGGTAGGCTTCTTTGATGTGGGAGCCGCAGGAGGCGCATAGGGTCAGGATGTAATCGTAATCCGCCGGGTCCAAGGCCGCGAGGTTCTGGAGAGCCACTTCCTTGGCCACGTCTTTTTCCGCCATCATCTTGGCGGGCAAGCCGCAGCAGGTCTGCTCCATGGGATACTCAACCTGCACCCCCTGGTCCTTCAAGGCCTTGAGCAGGGCAATCCCCTGTTCGGGGTAAACAAAGTCCACCAGACAGCCGCCAAACAGGGCCACCCGGTAACGGGGGTTGTCCACCTTCTGATAAAGCTTAGGCCACAGGTCCCGGAAGGGGGTGCGGGCGATGACCGGCAGGCTTCGGAAGTCGTGCTCTTTGCCGAAAAAGAAGGGCAGGTGCCGGATGAACCCATCCCCCCGGGCCAGGGGCTTCTGGGCCAGAGAGGCCCGGCGCAGGATAAAATGGAAGAGTTTGCGATCCTTCAGGACCCGGCGCAGCAGTTTATTTTTCAGAGGCAGCTTCTCTTCGCCTTGCAAAACCTGGCAATAGGTTTCCTTGATAAGATGGGGAAGATCGATGCCCGCAGGGCATATCGCTTTACAGGCCTGGCAGTTGAGACAGTTCTGTACGATGGCCCGGTCGTTTTTGCGGCCATGGTAAAAATAGGTGAGGATCAGGCCGATGGCGCCGATATAGACGTGGCCGTAGTTGTGGCCACCCACCAGGCTGTAAATCGGGCAGACGTTGGCGCAGGAGCCGCAGCGCACGCATCGCAGGGCCTGGGAAAAAATGGGGTCCCGGGAGATGGCCAGGCGGCCGTTGTCCAGAAAGACGACGTGCATCTCCTTCTGGCCGCCGGTCGCGGTCCGGCACTCGTTGGCCCCGGTGATCCAGGAGACGTAAGACGTGATAATCTGGCCGGTAGCCCGAGGCGGCAAGATCTTGAGAATCCGCAGGGCGGAATGCAGATCTGGCACCAGCTTGTCCACCCCCACCAGGGCCACGTGGACCCGGGGCAGGGTGGTGGTCAGGCGAGCGTTGCCTTCGTTGCTGATGATGCCCAAGCTGCCGGTCGCGGCGATGGCGAAATTGGCCCCGGAAATCCCCATATCCGCGGTCAGGAAGGCCTTGCGCAACTCCTTGCGGGCCACCTTCACCAGATTGCCGATGTCGGGTTCCTGAGGTTCACCCGTAACTTTGCTGAATAAATCCGCCACCTCCTGCCGGGACAGGTGGATGGCCGGCATGACCATGTGGGACGGCCCTTCGTGGCGTAGCTGGATGATCCACTCCCCCAGGTCCGTTTCCACCACCTCGTAGCCATCTTTTTCCAGATGGTCGTTCAGAAAGGTCTCTTCTGCGGTCATGGACTTGGATTTGACGATCTTCTTGACCTGGTTATCCCGGGCGATGGCGGCGATGATCTCGTTGGCCTCCCTGGCGGTGGCGGCCAGATGGACCTTCACCCCGGCGGCTTCAGCCTTGGCCTTGAAGGCCTGGTAAAGCTCTTCCAGGTGGGGCAGGGCCTCGTCCTTACCTTTAGCGATCTCCCGGCGCAAGCCCTCCACGTCCACTCCCTGAAAGATGCGGCCCTGGGCTTCTTTGTAAGCCGAGGCAAAGGTGCCCATGGCGGAGCGCAGAAATTTGTTATCCAGGGCCTTCTTCAGACGCTTTTTGTATTCCTTAAGGTTTTGGGCCGTGTCGATCATGATTCCTGGTCCTTTAAAATGAGTACGTGTAATTCCTGAGGGCCGTGGACGCCGATGGTGAGGACCCGTTCGATGTCGGCGGTGCGGGAGGCCCCGGTTATGAAGGCCACGTAACTGGGGGGGGACGCCATCAAACGGACCAGGTCCGCTTCCAAGGCCTCGGAATCAGGCCTAAGGCGAGACAAGGGTAAGACCGCAATATGGATTTCCGCCAGCATGGTGGCCAGACGCAGGTCTTCGGAGCCGGAGTCCAACACCAGGGTGCCGGTGGCGGCGATGCCCCAGTCGGCCAGGGTGAGGGCCGTGTGCAGGTTGGCGGCGTGTTCTCGCAGGTTATCCATAACCAGATTCACTCCGGCCTGGGAGCAAGCTTTTTCCAGGTCTGCCCGGTCTTGGCCGTCCCAACCGAAGGCCGCCATGGATTTGCCCCCTTGTTTTGTGGTAAGATCCGCGGCATAATCGAAGGCCGCGGTCACATCGGTGATCTCGGAGATCACTACCTGGACGGCCGCGGCCTTTTCCTTGAAGAGGTTCAGGTCAGTCTGTGGCCCCATAGTTAAGCGCCTCTATTTGTGGGTGGAAGTTTGGCGGTGGCCGGAGGGGGTCACCTGTTTTATGGTCTTACCAGCATGAAATAAGCGCTAAACTAAGAGGTTTGGTCATTGGTCAGACCACTTGACAATATGGTATGAAACCATAAAATAGTTGTCAAGGGAAAAAATTGCCGGGGCGCAATTTTTAGGTTCAAAGGAGGAGCATGGCGGCGTTACTTAAGCCCATCAAGGTGAAGCGGGTTTCGGACCAGGCCTATGAGCAGATCCGGGACCTCATATTTCGGGGTCAACTCAAACCCGGGGAGCAAATCATGCCCGAACGGGAACTGGCCCAGGCCCTGGGGGTGAGCCGCCCCACGGTGCGGGAAGCCATCAAGCAGCTCGTCACCATGGGACTCCTGGAACATCGCCAGGGACAAGGCACTTACGTGCGCTCCATTCAAGATCAGCGGGGACTTAATCCGTTAGCCGCCATGATCGAAGGTCACAGCCCCACCCTGGAGGAACTCCTGGAGGTGAGGATGGGACTGGAAGGCCAGGCAGTAACTCTGGCGGCCCAGCGGGCCACTCCAGAAGACCTCCAGGTATTGGAGAAGGCTCTGGCCCACATGCTGGAGGAAAACCGGGCCGGGCGCCTGGGTATCGAAGAAGACGTGTCCTTCCACATGGCCATCGCCTTTGCCACCAAGAATACGGTGCAGGTCCACATCATGAAGACGTTTTACGACCTGCTGCATTACGGCATCAAAGAGAACCTCTCCTATCTCTATGAGGACCCCGCCAATCTGATTATTATCGGGCAGCAACATACCGAGATCTTCCAGGGCATTAAGGCTCACGATCCCGAGGCGGCCTACGCCGCCATGAAACGGCATATCACCTTTGTCCTAGACTTCTTCCAGGAACGGCAGAGCCAAACCCCCCTGCCGGAAAGCGCCGCATTGGGACGCAAATCGAATTGACGCACTGCTTCCCGTACCGCTAGAGATCAGACCACCTGGCCAGAAAATGATTATTCTCGAATATTAAATTGGTCTTACCAATTGACATTGGCGCTGGGAGAGAATATCATTTACACAAGTAATAGCCCTACCCTCCCCCACAAGGAGACCGATATGGTCAGTGATAGCCTGGTAAAAGAATTTCAGCGGCTCCTGGGAAAGGACCAGGTCTTTCTCCAGGAAACCGACCGCCTTACCTATGCCTATGACGCCGCGGTGTTGGAACCCGTCCTGCCGGCCCTGGTGGTCAGGCCCAAGTCCACCGAGCTTTTGGGACAGGTGGTGCAGGTGTGCAACGACAACGGCCTGCCGTTGACCGTGCGGGGCGCCGGAACGAATCTGAGCGGCGGCACCATCCCCCTCCCCGGGGGCGTGGTGGTGCTCACCAATGCCCTCAACCAGATTCTGGAGATCAACGCCGAAGACCTCTATGCCGTGGTCCAGCCCGGGGTCATCACCGCCAAGCTGGCCCAGGCCGTGGAAGCCAAGGGCCTGTTTTACCCCCCCGATCCCGGCAGTATGGCCGTTTCCACCCTGGGCGGCAATGTGGCGGAAAATGCCGGAGGCTTGCGCGGGCTCAAATACGGGGTCACCCTGGATTACATCATGGGCCTCAATTTCTTCTCCGCCGCAGGCGACGTGGTGAAGACCGGCTCCCGCACCGTCAAATGCGTCACCGGTTATAATCTCACCGGCCTGTTGGTGGGCTCCGAGGGCACCCTGGGGGTCATCTCCGAGATTATCCTCAAGCTCATTCCCCTGCCCCAAGCCCGGAAGGCCATGCTGGCCACCTTCGAGGACGTCGCCCAGGCCTCCGAGACCGTGGCCGCCATCATCGCCAACCGCATCGTCCCGGCCACCCTGGAATTCCTGGATAACTTCACCATCCGCGCCGTAGAGGATTACAGCCACGCCGGGCTGCCGGTTGAGGCCGCGGCCCTGTTGCTTATCGAGGTGGACGGCCATCCCGCGGTGGTGGCGGAAGAGGCCGAGAAGGTGGAGGCCATCTGCCGGAGCCACGGCGCCACCGCAGTGCACGCCGCCAAAGACGACGCCGAGCGGGACCGGGTCTGGAGCGCCCGGCGCGCGGCGCTTTCGGCCCTGGCCAAGCTAAAACCCACCGTGGTCTTAGAGGACGCCACCGTGCCGCGCAGCAAAATCCCGGCCATGATTCGGGCCATCGTTGAGATCAGCCAGCGCTTTGACCTGCCCATCGGCACCTTCGGCCACGCCGGGGACGGCAATCTCCATCCCACCATCCTGACAGACCGCAGGAACGTCTCCGAGTGGCATCGGGTGGAGGCCGCGGTGGACGCCATTTTCGAGGCGGCCCTGGGGTTTGGGGGGACGCTCTCCGGAGAACACGGCATCGGCCTGGCCAAATCCCGGTTCATGGAAAAAGAAGTGGGCCGCGGCACCATTCTCTACTCCAAGCGCATCAAGGCGGCCCTGGACCCCAAGAACATCCTCAACCCCGGGAAGAGCATAGGAGAATAAAAGAAGCTGTCAGCTTTCAGCTATCAGCAGTCAGCTAAAAAAACGAAATTATCCCCATCGCCAAGGATTTTTCCAGCTGACGGCTGATCGCTCATGAGGAGAATAATATGTCCAGCATCAAAGAGCTGGCCCGGCTCATGAAGGAATTGGAAGCCCAACTGGTTTCGTGCATGCGCTGCGGCCTGTGCCAGGCGGTGTGCCCGCTGTTCGCCGAAACCGGACGGGAGGCCGATGTGGCCCGGGGCAAGCTGGCTCTCCTGGACGGCCTGGCCCAAGAAATCCTCAAGAATCCCCAGGGGGTCCAGGATCATCTGAACCGCTGCCTGTTGTGCGGCTCTTGTGCCGCCAACTGCCCCAGCGGCGTCAAAGTCCTGGATATTTTTATCAAGGCCCGGGCCATCCTGGCCGGCTATTTGGGGTTGTCTCCCGTGAAGAAAGCCATCTTCCGGGGTTTATTGAGCAAGCCGGACTGGTTCAACCGCATCCTGGCCTGGGGCGCCAAGTTCCAGGGAATTTTTGTCAAGCCGGTGGATGACTTACTGGGCTCATCATGCGCCCGTTTCATGTCGCCGCTCCTGGCCGACCGGCACTTTAAAGCCCTGGCCCCCGTGCCCTGGCACCGGCAGATCCCCCGGCGGGACACCGCGCCCGGGGCCTCAGGCCTCAAGGTAGCCTTCTTTGTGGGCTGCCTCATCGACAAAATCTTTCCTCAGGTGGGGGAGGCAACGCTCACCGTATTGGAGCACCACGGCGTGGGTGTCTATCTGCCGGCCAGCCAGGGATGCTGCGGCATTCCGGCCCTGTCCAGCGGCGACACTCAAACCTTCCAGGAACTGGTCCGCCTCAACCTGGAACTCCTGGATGATCCAGCCGTGCCTTGCGACTATCTGGTCACGGCCTGCGCCACCTGCAGCTCCACCATTAAAAAACTCTGGCCGCTCATGATGCAGGACGCGAGCCTAGCAGAGCAGAAAAAGGTCGCCGACCTGGCGGCCCGCACCCTGGATATCAGCCAGTTTCTGGTGGATAAAGTGGGGGTGACGCCCGCGGCGCCAGGCTCGGAGGACGGCAAGATCGCCATCACTTATCACGATCCCTGCCACCTGAAAAAATCCCTGGGGGTGGCGGCCCAGCCCCGAGTGCTGCTCCAGGCCAACCCCGGATATGTCCTGAAAGAGATGTCCGAATCCGATTGGTGTTGCGGCTGCGGCGGCAGCTTCAATCTCCAGCACTATGAGACCTCGGCGGCCATCGGCACACGTAAACGGGACAACATCGTTAAATCCCATAGCCGGGTGGTGGCCACGGGCTGCCCCGCCTGCATGCTGCAAATCACCGACATGCTGTCCCAGGCCGGGATGCGGATCACGGTGAAACATGCAGTGGAGATTTACGCCGAGGCCCTAAAAAAGTAACACCCCCATGAAAAACCGTGAAAGGCAGGGTCAGAGGCCGCCCTGCCTTTTCTCCTCTTTACCAACCACCTTCCGATCGTCATGTTTCCATGGCTGCTTGCGGCTACGAAAAAATATGGGGCAAGGACTGGCAGCAGGCTGCTCACGCTCTTAACTTAAGGGCAAATCCGTGAACGCTGGGCCCGCAGTTATCTGCAGGGCATAACCGGTGCAGCCATAGGGCTCGGAGAACGACATTTTAATGGTTGCAGTTTCGAAGGAGTGTGGCATGCCCCTGGACCCGATACAGGTGGTTATTTATGATGCTCCCGCGGCCAAGGGCACAAGCTGCGCCTGCGGTTGTGGCGGCCACCACCAGCATGGCGAAGCGGACGACCCCTTGGCCGGGGTCAGCATGGAGATGCAAGCCAGGGCCCTGGCCATGACCCTGGACACCGCGTTCCCCGGCAAAGTGCAGGTGGAGTACATCAATGTATTGAATGACGTTAGGGGGCCGAGCCTGCCTCAAACGGCGCTGCTCTGCTCCCTGTCCTACCCCAGCCCGCTGATCTATATCAACGGTGAGGGACGCTTCGCCGGAGCCCTCCTCCCGGAGCGCATCCGGGATGAAGTAGAAAAGATCCTGGCGGGGCAATAAAGATACGGCGCAAACTGCCCACGCCAGGGGCGGCATCTCTATGAAATCCAGTACTTATCCGGCCTTCCTCCGGCCTTAGCCTGACCGCGACTTTTTGGACCGGCGCGCCCCTTGGGCACGATGGAGGATGGTTTCCTCATTAGACTCACGTCTCCTGCGTTGTAATTCGGCGAGCGCAGAGCTATGATTCTCCATCTGGTATTCCACCTGAAAGCGAGGCGATTTTTGGGGCGCCTCTTGCGAGAGTTGCCATGTGGCTTGGCGCCATAGTTCAGCCCTGAGCATGCACTCAGGGCACTTTTCAAGGCATTGACGGCAACACGCTGGCAGGTTGTCGAGGCGGATGGTGATGGTGGGCATTATCCTCTCCTTGGAATGAGCGGCCTGATTCCCTCCATGGAATCGGCTGAGTGTTCGCGATTATTAATCAACATTCGAAAAAGGTCAATGAAAAGTTTTCTTTTTTTTAAGAAAGTTAATGAACCGACACTACACCAAAACGCCATCCCTGAGTGATCATTTTGTCCATGTGAAGCGTCGGTTTTAGTCAGGTGGAAGTGCACATAGCGATTGCCAAAAGTTCTTTCCCTTCATTCCCCTCTCCCCTTGTGGGTCAGGGTCAGAGTAAGGGGTGAATAAGAAAAATTTTTTGAGCAATTGAATATTAAGTACGCAGATGGCACAATCAGTTCCCAAAAGCCTTTTGTGGGCCTGACAGGATTAATCCATCAGCAAAGCAGGGAGAGGTTATGCGTCGGCTAACCATATTCGTCTGCACAGTGATGTTTTTAGGTCTCGGCATCATGAACGTCGAGACGGCGAGTGGGCAGAGTGGAACCCGCGGGGACCGCATGAATTTCGATCCCCAAAGAGGAATCGAGGTTCCAGAAGCCCAAGGGGAGCATGGGAATCTTTCTGATCGGATTAATAACCTGATCAAAGCGGGGAAAATCGAGGAGGCGCTTAAGCTTGCCCAAATGGCTCTCAACCGGCAAGAAAGCCGCCTGGGGCCTGAGGCGCCTGAAGTTGCCGGCAGCCTCCAGAGGCTGGCTAACATTGAGACACTCATCCCGCGGTGGTTGATGGCCATTACCCTCTATCAGCGGGCCTTACAGATCAGGGAGAAAGTCCTGGGGCCGGAGGACCCCAAGACCGCGGACACCCTGGCCCGCCTGGGGCGGGCCTACACTGAAGTGGGGGCCTATGACAAGGCGTTGCCCCTGGTGGAGCGTTCCCTGGCCATTCGGGAAAAAGTCCTGGGGCCGGATGCCCTGGAAACCTCCGGCAGCCTGGCCGTTTTGGCGAATTTGAAACGCCAGACGGGCGCCCATGCCCAGGCCTTGACCGTGGCCCAGCGGGCCTTGCAGATCAGGGAAAAAGTTCTAGGCCCGGATAATCCCAGGACCGCTGAAACTATGGACATCCTGGCCATGATTTACCAACAGCAGGGCGCCCTGGATCAGGCCCGGCCCCTGGTGGAGAAGGCTATTAAAATTAAGGAAAAGGCCCTGGGACCCACCCATCCCGAGACTGCCAAAAGCCAGCGCATCCTGGGCATAGTGCAACAGGGGAGCAAGGATTACGCCCAAGCCGAGGCCTCTTTCCACAAAGGCCAAGTCGGCAGCCAAGGCCTGGGCGGACTGGTTGAAGTCTATCTCTCCACCGGACGCTATGCCCAGGCCTTGGAAACCCTTGATTCCATGGACCTCAAAGCGAGGGCTCGGCCACAAATCTTCGCCATGTATTTTACCCAAAGGGGCCAGGCGCTCCAAGGGTTGGGCCGCCGGGGCGAGGCCGCAGCGGCGTACCTGGAAGCCATCAACGCCATCGAAGAGTTACGGACCCGTACGCCGGGAGAACGGGCCAGCTTTTTCCAGGCCGGTATAATAAAGGGCTATTACCAATCATACCTGGCTCTCATGGGCCTATTGTCAGAGATGACCCAAAAGGGTGAGCCTCTCCCTGCGGCTTTCCGAATTTATGGCCAAGACACGGGAGCCGCGGCCTTTTATTTTGCCGAGTCCATCAAAGGCCGCGCCCTGCTGGAGGCCATGGCGACCAAGGCCCGGACCGGCTTGAGCAAAGATGTTCCACCGGATTTGGCGGCCAAGGAACAGCAGCTTCAGGGCAAGTGGCAAGCCCTAAAGGGCAGATGGGATGACGTTTATTCGCCACATGTAGGCATAATGCGGGATATAGCGGTGTATCTGGAGGAGCAGAAAGATCTGGGGAAAAAACAAGTGGATTTGGTTGAGGAACTCCGCCGGCGCGCTCCCCGCTATGCGGCCTTGTATTATCCCAAGCCGTATACGTCCCAGGAACTGCCGTTAAAATCCGGAGAAGTCCTGCTGGAATATGTCCTGGGGGATAAAGAAAGCTATTTGTTTCAGGTGGAACCCGGCGGCCGCACCCAGATCTTCCGCCTGGCGGTTACCCGGCAAGACCTGGAAAAACGCCTGGGAGCCCTCTTGGCCCCCTTCCGGAACCCCGGGCTGAAGCGGGAAGATTTGCAGCGCTTCTCGGTTGCCGAAGCCGCGGCTCTGTATGGTCAGCTTCTGGCCCCGGCTCTGTCCGGAATCTCACCAGGCCAGCATCTGATCATCGTTCCGGATGGGGTTCTGGGTGCATTTCCTCTGGAGGCCCTGGTGGTGCAGCAGGCGCGGGATTGGCCAAAGAGTGTGCTGGTGGGAGACCGCTGGCCGGTGACCTACTCCCAATCCGCGGCCATTCTCGCCCTGAACCGGCACCTGGGTTTATCCCGGGCTCCCAAGCCCCTGTTTGCCTTGGGAGATTGCATCTATGATGCCGGCAGCGCCCGTTATCAGGCTTTCAAAGCGGGACAGGGCCGGGCCGGAGAGCTGATCCAGTCTCAAGGCGATAAGGCCCTGACCATGTCCGCAACCGGTGGCCGGGTCACCTTCCCGCCCCTGCCGGAGACCCGCCAGACGGTGACCGAATTGGCCCGCCTTTTCGGCGAAGCCCCGAAGCCGCCCCAGGTATTGCTGGACGTGGAAGCCACCGAGACGGAGTTGCATCGGGTCCGCCTCAACCAGTACCGGTATTTCTTCTTTGGCACTCACGGGTTTTTGGCCAACAACTTGGGCGGCATCAAGGAACCGGTGTTGGTCTTGACCCAGGTAGAGAATAAGGCCCCGGATAACGGCATGCTCACCTTCAATGAAGTTATGCAATTCCAGTTGGATGCCGACTTGGTGAGTCTGGCCGCGTGCATGACCGGGGTGGGTCAGGTCATGCAAGGGGAAGGCGTGGTCAATTTTGCCCGGGCCTTTGAGCAGGCCGGAGCCCGTAGCGTCATGGTAACGCTATGGAACATTCCCGTGGAGGAATCCTTAAAATTCTACACAGTCTTCTATAAATCTCTAAAAGAGGGAAAATCAAAACTCCAGGCCCTGCAGACGGCTCGCCAACAAGTACGGTCGCATGAGCCGCATCCCTATTTTTGGGCCGGAATCATTCTCCATGGGGAAGGGTAAGGCCGTCGCCACCAAGGGCGACGCGGCGCACGGGTCCTAATCCCGCGGCGAGGCCCGAGTTCGCGCAGAAAAGGGGAGGCTATCTTGACTAGATAGCCTCCCCTTTTTTGACTTGGGCGTCGGCGTGCGCGCCGCTCTTACTGGTATTGGATGTAAATCGGCTTCGGGTTCAGCTTTAACACCTCCTGAGGCGTCATCAGCGCGTCGCCTTTCTTGGTGTCATTGTGATAGAACAGCTTGAAACCGGTATACTCCACCGGCTCTTTGACGATGTAATCTCTGTACGAATCCCGCTTCAGCCAGGGGGCGCCCCAGCCGTCCATGTTCATGATGATCTGCACATCAGGGCGAAGCACGATTTTATTGGCGTTGGTGACCATTTTACGGGTAAAGCGGTGCACAATGAACACCTTGGGCGGAATATTATACTTTTTCACCAGTTCCTGCAGGTAGCCGGAAGCATAGTTGACGTCTGCGGCGTCATAGGTGCCGATCTTGGTCCCCGGTACCCTGCCGCTTTGGGCCATGTTGAACTCCGGGTCTATGGCGAGGTGGACGTCCGGATTCTTCAGCAGCCACTCGAAGCGCGGCAGGATAGTGCGGATGTTGTCATGGCCGGTCTGGATGTCGATGAACATGATGGCGTTCGTTTCTTTAGCCCAGCCGTACACCTCGTTGACGACTTTGTCCGGCATGAGCATCCGGTACTTGCCGGCCTTGCCCGGTGCGCCCTGGGCCACCACCGTGACGAGGTGCAAGGCGGGCTGCACCGGTAACGACGGATCGGCCTTCTGCCACTTGGCCACCTCCCCCTTCAACCGCCGCAGCATCTCCTCCTTGGGGTACTCGCCCAGCACCCCCATGCGCTTGGAAAGCGGGTTGCCGTAATAAGCGACGATGCGCTTCTCCGGAAGGATCGCACCCGGCGGAATTGGCGGGGTTTTCACCGGCCAGCCCTGCCGTTTCGCATACTCAGGGTCCTCACCCGCTTGGTACGCGATCTTGGGAGCCTTCGGTTCGACAGGTTTCGCCTCTTTTGTGCCGGCTGGCTCCGGAGCGGTCATAGGGGGAGTGGCGGTCGGGGCTGAAGGTGCCGCTGGTGGAGTGGCCGGGGCCGCTGGGGTTACGGGGGCTGCGGGGACCGCAGGGACCGCGGCCGTCGGAGCGGCAGGGCCAGGCGCAGCAGTTGGGGCGACAGGAGGGGCCGGAGTTGCCGCGGCAGGTGGTGCAGCCGGGGTTGTGGGAGATGGCGCGGCCGGGACTGGGGTAACCGGGGCAACCGCGGCCGCGGGTTCTTTTGGCGCGGCTTGGGCCGCTTCCACATCACCGCGCCGGTCGCTCGTGCTGCCGGTCAGGGCAAGCGCCACCGCAAGGGCGGTGGCCAGCAGGGGGGGAAATATCCGAATGGACAATCAAGACCTCCAGGCTAAAATTTGGCAAAGGCGAATACGACTTGCCGCCGCAATATCAGTTTATAATGCATGATTTTAACGATAAAAACACTCAGAGAAAAGACAATCGCGTGAAAAAGGTCTTTTTTTTTCTGCACGTCCATGAAAGGGCCGAAATAACCGCTCATGCAGGAATGAAGCGCCTTAGCCATGAATTCCGTTCGGAATTTCGGAGCGGTTCCGAAGTAGGCGAACCCTCAGGATATGGAACCTATGTCAATATATATTGCGCTGCATCATTTTTAATGCTATAAGATAACATCTAAATTCCCATACCAGCTGCTTCATTGTCAGCTATCAAGCGGGCAGACCTTCCTTCACTTCCCTGAGCCTTACCAATTCTCTTGCTCCAGCTCGCGCTCGAAATTTATTAAACCGAACTACAGGAGGAAATAAGTTTGAAAACTTTAATTATATTTTTACTTTTGACCACAACCGCCTTCGCCCAACCCTGGCCCAAGACCCCGCCTCGTATAGGTAATTTGTACCTTAAGCAGGAGTACTGGAACTACATCAAGGAAGCCGCCCAGCGCTACCAGATCTCACCTTACCTCATCCAAGCGGTCTGCGCCATCGAATCGAGATATGACCCGGAAGCGAAATCGGGGCAAGGGAGATGCTACGGCCTGATGCAACTGCACAAGGACACCGCCAAAAAGTACGGGGTGGACGCACATAACCCCAGGGAGAATATCATGGGCGGGGCGGCGGTCCTGGCCAGACTGTTGGAGAAATACAACGGGAATATCAGGAAGGTTTTGCGCGTGTATAATGCTTCCAGCACCACGGCCTATGAGCGCGAGGTAATCCGCGCTTTTGAGCAGGCAGAACTTATGGCATCATTTTCCGTGCCCTCAAAAAAGCGCCGCAATTAGGCTAGCGTCTTTTCCTTAGGCTTCAGGGAATTCCCTTTAGGTTTGATGAGTTACGGCATAGACCTTGTGCCGCGCCTCATTCCCCTCCGGGAGTTTCCTTGGCCCTGATGGATTGACCACCGATTTTCTTGGTTCCGGCTTTTTCCGGATCATCGGGTAAGCCGCGCTTCTCCATGCGCTCCATTTGAGGGCATGGCGGCGTTCCCATGGTTTTTAATTCTTTTTGTTCTTTCGGAGGCGGGGGCGGAGAGGGTTGCTTCTCTTTAGGCGGCTCGGTGTTTTGAGCCAGGAGCACTAACCCGGATTCCGCGGCATTGACCCCAAATGAAAGAGACGCCTGATCCGGGGTTGATGCCGCCTGGACCGGAAGGGCTGCCGCCATGATAAGGGCTGCCGTCAGGCCCACCGCTCCCTTGAAGAAAATTCCCATGAAATGTCGCATAATAAGGCCTCCTTCAATTAATCTCATCATTGCTATCGGGGCTTTTCAAGCCGAGGACCTCAAAGACTTCCAGGGGCGCCTGGCGTCCCTTCACCGTACGGATCTCTTGCCTGCCGGTCACCACCCCCGGGGCTGCCTCGATGGTACTGTGGCTGGCAACGATGGTCCAGCCAAATTCTTTAGTTAAAGACTCCAGGCGCGACGCGGCGTTAACCGTATCGCCGATGGAGGTATACTCCAAACGCTTGGGGGAGCCGATATTGCCGACAATGGCTTCGCCGGTATGCAGGCCGATGCCGATGGCAAACTCGGGCAGCGAAAGATCGCCAAAACGCTGCTTCATCCAGGTGCGAAACTCCTGGGCTGTTCGGGCCAGTTCCAAAGCGGCTTTAAGGGCCCGCCGGGCATGGTCCGGATAAGGCACCGGTGCGCCAAATACCGCCATCACGGCATCGCCGATAAATTTATCCACCGTGCCGCCTTGGGCCAAAATGGGCTCACAGGCCTGACTTAAATACGTGTTGAGCATCTCCACCACCTGGCGGGGCCCCAGACTCTCGGAAATCGTCGTAAAATTTCTTATATCGGAAAAAAGTACCGTTACCTGAAATACCTCGCCCCCCAAGTCCGGCAACTTGCCCGAGGCCAGCAGTTTCTCCACCACCTCATCCGCGACATACCGGGAAAAGATCTTCCGGATACGGGCCCGCTCCCGCTCCTCTCCCGTCAGTTTTATCCCCAAAATACCCATATAGCTGACCATGACCCCCACTTGAGCGTTAGCCGTGGGCAGCAGCCAATACTGGCGAAACAGCAGGTAGGCCGCGCACGCGGCCAGGATGCATAACGCTAACCCTGCCGCCAGCCCACCCCGGGGGGACAGCCGATAAAATAACATACTGCCGCACACCACCATGCCGAAAAGATAAAATGCGGCAAGATACCCGGGTATCGGCCGGGGGAATCTCCCCGTGAGCAGGGTTTCAATGATATTGGCGTGAATTTCAGGACCGCTCATGTCATTGCCCTGCCACGTCCACAGGCTCAGGGAATACGGGGTGGGATGGCTATCCTGCAGCGCCGCCGGTTCATAGGCGATAATGACGATTTTGTCTTTGAGAGCCTTGATAGCCGGGTCGTCCTCGGCGCCGGAGGCCAGAAACCGCTGCATGGAGAGGCGGGAAAAGGTGCCCGGCGGACCAGCAAAGCCGATAATGGGAAAGGTGGTGGCATTAATCCCCTGAGGGTCCACGCCCGACCAAAGCTTCAGGACGGGATCATGGGTCAGGAGTGCGATGGTGGCGGCCGGGTCCCGATTTGCGGCTCGCAGGGCCAGCAGGTTTCCGAACGTGAGCCCGACCTGGCCGTAGTCATCGGCCAGCGCCGGCACGAAACGCCGGATCGCCCCGTCGTCATCATTGTAAAAATTGATCAACCCCACGTCCAGCCTCTGCCGGGGCAGGGAGAGCAGGTACTCCTTTATGGGCAGGGTAATGGTGCTCTTCTGATGTTCATCGACAGATAGATTTCCAGCCAGGACGACCTGGCCCGACGCGAGCTGTGTTTTGAAGGGGCCGTCATAATTCAGGCTGCGGTGGTTTGCCGGTAAATCCAGGGTCTGGAGCCAGGGGGTAATGCTGACCTGAAAGAGATAGTCCATGCCGATAACTTTGGCCCCCGCCCGGCGCAAGACCTCTATCACCCGGGCAAAATGGGGCGTCCAAGACACCAGCGGCTCAGTCGGATGTTCCTGCAGGGTTGCCTCATCCAAGGCCACGATCACCACATGCTGAGGCTGATAGCGCAGCCCGGCCAACTGGTGCCAGAGATCGTAATAAATCTCTTCCGGTCTCTCCAGCCACCCGGCCCAGGTCATTGTCGCCACCGCTCCGTAAACCAGGAGCATCAGCATCGCAACCAAGAGCAGGGTATCTTTTCGGATTTTTGTGGCCATATCTTTCGCCAAGCTCTCTGGGCCGCTGAACTAAGCTTCAGGGGTTGGATGCACCCGATTCGATTATTGACTCTGTCCGAATTTGAAAGCAATATTTCTTTAAGATAATAAAATTAACAAATTTTCGCTTGCCTGATCTAATTCAACAAATGGAAGTTACCGATTTTCATTAACCGCACGGATCAAGCACTATAGCACACTTACCTGCACAGGAGTTAGCCATGCTCAAAACCTCGCGTACCCTCGTCGCCATACTGGTGTTACTTGTGGGCTGCCTCACCGCCATCGCCTCACGGCCTCTGGGAGAAACCGGAACATCTGCCCAATCAGACCCGGATAAGACGCTGTCGCCCTACTTTATGGTCGTCAGCGACGATCCGGAAAAAGACGTCATGCCTTTAAAAAGCACCCAAGCCGACGTGAGGATCGCCGGAACGGTGGCGGAAGTCAAGATCACCCAGGTTTACCGCAATACCGGCAAGAAAACCCTGGAGGCCCTCTATGTTTTCCCGGGGTCGACCCGGGCCGCGGTGCATGCCATGCGTATGACCATCGGGGAGCGGGTGATTCAAGCCGAGATCATGGAGCGGCAAAAGGCCCGGGAAACTTACCAAACGGCTAAAAAAGAGGGGAAGACCGCCTCGCTGTTGGAACAGCAGCGGCCCAACGTCTTTCAGATGAATGTGGCCAATATCTTGCCGAATGATGAGATCAAGGTGGAACTCACCTACATGGAACTCCTGCAGCCGGAGGACAAGGTCTATGAGTTTGTCTACCCCACGGTGGTGGGGCCCCGGTATACCACCAAAACGGCGGCGGGAGCCCCGGATTCCGACAAGTGGGTCAAGAATCCTTATCTCCACGCAGGGCAGCCGCCGCCTTATACCTTTGGCCTCAACGTAGAACTGTTGAGCCCGGTGCCCATCGACAAACTGGCCAGCCCCAGCCATGATGTGGAGATCAGCTACTCCGGCAAAACTGCGGCTAAGATTAAAATCAAGGATGAGAAGACCGCGGGCAATAAGGATTTTGTGCTGCGCTACGGCCTGGCCGGCGGAAAAATCGACACCGGCCTGCTCCTTTACCCCGGCCAGGATGAAAACTTTTTCCTGTTGATGATGGAGCCGCCGGCCAAGGTGGCGTCTCAGGCAGTGCTGCCCCGGGAATATATTTTCATCGTCGACGTCTCCGGGTCCATGTACGGCTTCCCCCTGGAGACCACCAAGGCCCTGATGCAAGACATCATTAAGGGACTTACGCCCAAAGATTCCATGAACGTTCTCCTGTTTGCCGGCGGTTCGGCGACCTTATCGCCTTCCGGTTCACTGCCGGCCACGGAGGCTAACAAACAAAAGGCCCTGGATTTCATCAAGGCTCAATCTGGCGGGGGAGGCACCAACATCGTCCCGGCCATGCAGCAGGCCCTGGCTCTGCCCCGCACCCCGGGAGTTTCCCGGATAGTGACGGTGGCCACCGACGGCTATGTGGACGTTGAACCCCAAGTCTTTCAACTGATTCGCGATAATTTGGGCGCCGCCAACCTGTTTGCCTTCGGCATCGGCACCTCGGTCAACCGTCACCTCATTGAAGGCATGGCCCGGGCCGGTATGGGGGAATCTTTCGTGGTCCTCAATGGCGGCGAGGCCGCCAAACAGGCCGCCAGGTTCCGTAACTATATTGCCAACCCGGTGCTGACGGACATCAGGATCGCCTTCGAAGGCTTCGATGCCTTCGACGTGGAACCGAAAGCAGTGCCGGACCTGTTCGCCTTAAGGCCCATCACCATCTTGGGCAAATACCGGGGCAGCCCCACGGGAGCCATTGTGGTTAAGGGCAAGACGGCCCAGGGCGCCTTTGAGCGCAAGATCAACCTGGCGGAAGCCAAGGCGTCCCCGGAAAACGCCGCCCTGCGGTTCCTCTGGGCCCGGCAGCGTATCATGAATCTGGTGGATTTCGCCTCCCTGGAACGGGATAATCAAGAGGTGGTGAAGGAAGTTACGGCTTTGGGCCTGAAATATAGCCTGATGACCCCCTATACTTCGTTTGTGGCGGTGGATAAGCTCAAGCGGGCCGACGGCCAGGTGGTCACGGTGAAGCAACCCTTGCCCCTGCCGGAAGGAGTCTCGGACTCAGCCGTTGGGCAGGCCATGCCGGCCATGGCGCCCGGCGCCCCCTGGGGAACCAAAGGCATGATGGCAAGCCGGTTGCCCGAAGAAGCCTTTGTAAGAAAATCGAAGGCTACCAAGCCCAGTCATGACGTGGCCGCCTCCGAAACAAGCGTGACCGTCACCCTCCAAGATATCCAGACCAAGGGAGATTTGCCCCCGGCGGCGGTGAAAAAGGTCCTGGAAAATGAGGTGGCCAAGCTGGAACGGTGCTGTCAGGATACGGTCAAGAGCGGCTTGATGCTCCCGGCGACCATCACCCTGGTGTTTACGGTGGGGACCGACGGCAAGGTAAGCGCTGACCCGATCGGTAAGCCGCCTCTGGCGAGCCAAGGGCTGGAAAGCTGCCTGGCTGCGGCTTTCCGGAGCCTGCAATTCCCTGGGTCCCAGAAGGATGCAACCCAGGTCACCGTGACCCTTGCCCTCAAGGTCAAATAGGGGCTCAGGTTCCCGAGTTTTAAACCAGGACCGGAGGGCAGGCGAATCCTCCGGTCCTTTTCATTTTGCTCGGAGTAATCAACCTGGGGCAGTAACCCCGCGGGGGCTCATGATTTTTCTTTGAGAAGCGGCACCAACCGACCCCGCAAGGCGTCCCGCACCTGCCGGAAGACCACCATGATCTCTGCTTCGGTGCCGGTGGCTTCCGCCGGGTCCGGGAAACCTACATGCATGATCTCAGTGTCACCGGGGAAAATTGGGCATTGTTGCTGGGCCTGGTCGCACAGCGTGATGACCAGGTCAAACTGCTCCCCTGCCAGTTCAGCCACCGACTTGGAACGGTGTTGGCTGATATCGATGCCCAGTTCCGCCATGACCTGGATGGCCCGGGGGTTGACCCGGCCGGGCTGCACCCCTGCGGACCAGGCCTGCACGCGACCGGCCAGATCATGGTTAACCAGACCCTCCGCCATCTGACTGCGGCAGGCGTTTTCCGTACAGAGAAATAAGACTTTGAGCATGAGCTGCGCCCCTTAACTTCGTTAGCCGATAATTTTTTTTATCTGGTCCACGCTAGGCACCTGACCCACCACTTTCACTTCCCCATCCATCACCAGGGCCGGGGTGGTGAAGATCCCGAAGGCCATAATTTTGCTGAGCTCGGAGACCTTCTCCACTTCAAAATCCCCGGCCTAGGCCTGGGCCGCAGCTTCCGTACGCTTGGCCAACTCCACGCATTTGGGGCAACCGGGCACTTACTTGTAAACTAATGTATCCTCACTAGGATTTGATTTTATCCTGATTGTGAAAAAGTTTTTTCTTATTCAACCGCAGTCCGCCAGTGATTTGAAGAGCCGGGCTTCAGCAACCGTTTATACGAGTATTGTCAAAATATTTCTGCATCCCGCCGAC
This sequence comes from Desulfobaccales bacterium, assembly GCA_041648175.1. Lineage (NCBI taxonomy): Bacteria > Pseudomonadati > Thermodesulfobacteriota > Desulfobaccia > Desulfobaccales > Desulfobaccales bacterium. The sequence goes on from JBAZPO010000003.1 coordinate 134,963, forward strand.
CCGAAAAAAATGCGAAACAATAATTTTTCTAACCTGCAAGCCACATTATCACTTTAAAGTGCCGACAGTTGATCTTATGTTTATTTATTAGCTTGAGTCCGGAAAGGATGCGACGATGAGCGAAAAGGAAAAGAACGTGGAGCCCCTCCGGGCCTCAACGGAACCCGACGAGGCGCTGGCAAGACTTTTAGGGCAATACGGTTGCGGCCTGATTCAGTTTACGGGGAAGGACGGGCTCTATGAGCGGCATCTCCTCTTCGACAACGTTATAGATGTGGCGACTGCCGGCCACCGGGAGCGTTTTGAAGCCGCGGCCCGGGCGGTGCGCGATGTCCTCTCCCAGCGCTGGGTGCTCACCAGGGACACCTACGAGAGGGTCAACCCCAAACGGATTTACTATCTGTCCATGGAGTTCCTCATCGGGCGCTCCCTGGCCAACAACGTCACGAACCTCCTGCTCGATCCCTGGGTGAAAAAAATCGCCCAGCGGCGGAACATCGATTGGTATGAATTACTGGAAGAAGAGCCTGATGCCGGTCTGGGGAATGGGGGGCTCGGACGCCTGGCGGCCTGCTTCCTGGACTCTATGGCCACCATGCAGCTCCCGGCTATGGGGTATGGCCTGCGCTACGAATACGGCATCTTCAAACAGTCCATCAAAGATGGCTGGCAACAGGAAAAGCCTGACAACTGGCTCCGCAATCCGGACCCCTGGGAGATCGCCCGTCCGCATGAGCAGGTGGAGGTGAAGCTCAACAGCTCCTTCGAGGTCTGCTCCGGGACCTTGTGCGCCATCCCCGGCCAGACCTCCAGTCTGTACGGTATCCCGTACGATCGCCCCATAGTGGGCTACGGCGGCAAGACCATTAATACGCTGCGCCTCTGGGCCGCCGCGGCGCCCGATTTCTTCAATTTTGAGCAATTCAGCCACGGCGAATTCGTCAGTGCCCTGGCCGAAAGCCTGGAAGCCGAATCTCTCACCCGGGTGCTCTATCCCGACGACTCCACCAGCATGGGGCAGGGATTGCGCTTTGTGCAGGAGTATTTTTTGGTGGCCTGCTCCCTGGCCGATCTCATCCGCCGTTTCCAGCGCACCAACTCCGATTGGAGCACGCTCCCCGAAAAAGTGGCTATACAGCTTAACGACACCCACCCCTCTCTGGCCGTCCCCGAGTTGATGCGGATTCTCTTGGACGATGCCCACCTGAAGTGGGAAGAAGCCTGGGACCTCACCCAACGGACCCTGGCCTACACCAACCATACGCTCTTGCCCGAAGCCCTGGAGAAATGGCCGCTGGCCTGGTTTGAAACCTTGCAGCCGCGGCTTTTGGAAATCATCTATGAGATCAACCGGCGTCTGCTTGATGACGTGCGGACCCGCTTCCCCGATGATGAGGGGCGGGCGGAGCGCGTGAGCCTCGTCGAGGAGGGCGCGGTGCAGAAGATTCGCATGGCCAACCTGGCCATCGTCGGCACCCATAGCACCAACGGCGTGGCCGCCATCCATTCCGAGCTGCTGCGCACCAAGACCGTTAAGGATTTGGCCGAGGTGTTTCCCGAGCGTTTCAGCAACAAAACCAACGGGGTCACCCCGCGCCGCTGGTTGCTGCTGGCCAACCCGGCGCTGGCTCGCACTATCACCGAGGCCATCGGCGACGGTTGGATCACCGACCTTGCACAATTAAGCAAGCTCAAACCGCTCGCCGAAGATGCGGGCTTCCGCGACGCCTTCCACCAGGCCAAGCGCGAGGCCAAGTTGCAGTTCGCAGCTTGGCTCAAATCATCCACGGGCCAGACGGTAGACCCGGACACCATCTTCGATTGCCAGGTCAAGCGCATCCACGAATACAAGCGGCAACTGCTCAACGCCCTGCACATCCTGGTGCTCTATAACCGCCTGCGGGAGAACCCGAACCTTAAGATGCCGCCCCGGACCTTCTTCTTCGCCGGCAAGGCCGCGCCGGCCTACCAACTGGCCAAAGTTATCATCAAGTTCATCAACAACCTGGCCGACACCATCGACAGCGACCCGGTCATGGCCGGCCGCCTCAAGGTCCTCTTCGTGCCTGAGTACGACGTTTCCCTGGCCGAGCGCCTGATCCCCGCCAGCGACGTCTCCGAACAAATCTCCACCGCCGGTTTTGAAGCCAGCGGCACGAGCAACATGAAGTTCATGATGAACGGGGCCATTACCATCGGCACCCGGGACGGCGCCACCATCGAGATGGCCGCCGAGGCGGGCGAGGAAAACTTCTTCCTGTTTGGCCTGACCGCCCAGCAGGTGGCCGACAGCCGCGGCTGGTATAATCCCCACTGGCACTATGACCACGAGCCTGAGACCCGGGGAGCGCTGGATCTGATCATCTTCAACCACTTCAGCCCCCATGAACGAGGCGTTTTTGCACCCCTTATCGATACGCTCTTGACGCACGGGGACTACTACATGCATCTGGCGGACCTGAAGTCCTATGGCGAAGCGCACCAGCGCCTGGGCGAGTTGTATACAAATCCGGACGCCTGGGCCCGCATGGCTATCTTGAACGTGGCCAGCTCCGGAAAATTTTCCAGCGATCGCACCATCGCCGAGTACGCCGCCGACATCTGGAACGTCAAGCCGTGCCCGGTAGATTAGGGAGTATTTTCGCGCCCATATTTACGGAGGACCGATTATGGAAGTCAGCCCGCTCGCCGGCAAGCCTGCCGAACCTGCGATCTTGATCAACACTCCCAGGCTGGTGACGGCCTACTATACGGAGCAGCCAGACCCGACGGTGCCGGCACAACGCGTTGCCTTCGGAACCTCCGGACATCGCGGCTCATCTTTGGACAACGCCTTCAACGAGGCGCATATTCTGGCGATCACCCAGGCCATCTGTCTCTACCGCAAGCAGCAGAATATCGATGGGCCGCTGTTCATGGGCATCGATACCCACGCCCTTTCCGAGCCGGCCTTTGCCAGCGCGCTTGAAGTCCTGGCGGCCAACGGCGTCACTGTCATGGTCGACGCAGACGGGGGCTACACACCGACGCCCGTGGTGTCCCATGCCATTCTCACCTACAACCGCGGGCGAAAGTTTAGCCTGGCCGACGGCATCGTCATCACGCCTTCGCACAACCCGCCGCGCTACGGCGGCTTCAAATACAATCCGCCTAACGGCGGGCCTGCGGAAACCCAGGTGACCCAATGGATCGAACAGCAGGCCAACACCTTCCTCGCCGATGGCCTGAAAGGGGTGGCGAGAGTCCCGTTTGAGCGCGCCCGCAAAGCCGCTACTACGCATCCGCATCGCTTCCTTGACGCCTATGTGAATGATCTGCCCGCAGTGGTGGATATGCAGATAATTCAAGACAGCAAGGTGCATCTGGGGGCCGATCCGTTGGGCGGCGCCAGCGTGGCCTATTATGATGCCATTGCCGAACGTTACCACCTTAATATGGAGGTCGTGAATCATAGCGTCGACCCTACGTTCCGGTTCATGACCGTTGACTGGGACGGTCAAATCCGTATGGACCCATCCTCGGTTTACGCCATGGCGAGCCTGATCGGCCTCAAGGACCGGTTTGCGGTGGCCTTTGCCAGCGACACCGATGCCGATCGCCACGGGATCGTCAGCCACAGCCAGGGCTTGCTGCCCCCCAACCATTACCTTGCCGTGGCCATAGCCTACTTGTTCGCCAACCGGCCCCAGTGGCCGAAAACAGTGGCCGTGGGCAAGACCCTGGTGAGCAGCAGCATGATTGATCGGGTAGCCGCCCGTTTAAACCGGCGGTTGGTTGAAGTGCCGGTAGGCTTCAAGTGGTTCGTGGAAGGACTTATCGACGGGTCGCTGGGCTTCGGCGGCGAGGAGAGCGCGGGTGCGACCTTTTTGCGTCGGGACGGCTCTGTCTGGACGACGGATAAAGATGGGCTGATCCCAAACCTCTTGGCCGCGGAGATTACCGCCCGCACAGGCCTTGACCCGGGCGAGCATTACCAGAAGCTGACCGCGGAGTTCGGCACGCCATACTACACGCGGATTGACGCGCCCGCCACCCCGGCGCAAAAGGCGAAGCTGGCGAAGTTGTCCCCCGAAGCCGTCAAGGATTCAGAGCTGGCCGGCGAGCTCATCACGGCCAAGCTGACCAACGCGCCGGGCAACAACGCCCCCATCGGCGGCCTCAAGGTCATGGCCGCGCATGGCTGGTTCGCAGCCCGGCCGTCGGGCACGGAGAACATCTACAAAATCTACGCCGAAAGCTTCAAGGACCAGGCCCATCTGGACGCCATGGTGGCTGAGGCTCAGAGGATCGTCAACAACGCCCTGGCAGATTCTTAGAAGGCTACTTTAAATCGCCGGGAGCACAGGCATTCCAGCCCGTGAGGAAACGAAAGGAGCACGAACATGAACGCGGCAAGCGCCCCACTCTTGGACCGCCCGGCCTGGAAGGCCCTTCAAGCCCATTATCAGCAGGTCCGGGAGGTGCATCTCAAGCAGCTTTTTGCTGACGATCTCCAGCGCGGCGAGCGTCTGACCGTCGAGGCCGCGGGCCTCTACCTGGATTACTCCAAGAATCGGGTCACCGGCGAAACCCTCAAGCTGCTCCTGCAACTGGCTGAAGAGTCCGGCCTGCGAGCGCGCCTCGACGCCATGTTTCACGGCGACAAGATCAATATTACGGAAAAACGCGCCGTCCTGCACGTGGCCCTACGCGCCCCGAAAGGCGCGTCCATCATCGTCGACGGCGAAAACGTGGTGCCCCAGGTCCATGCCGTGCTGGACAAAATGGCCGGCTTTGCCAACCGCGTCCGGAGCGGCGAGTGGCTCGGCTACACCGGTAAGCGGATTAAAAACGTCATCAACATCGGCATCGGGGGCTCCGACCTCGGGCCGGTGATGACCTACGAGGCGCTCAAGCATTACAGCGAGCGCGCCATGACCTTCCGGTTCGTTTCAAATGTCGATGGCACTGACTTTGCGGAAGCGGTCCAGGATCTTGACCCGTCGGAAACTCTCTTTATTATCTCGTCCAAAACCTTTACCACCCTGGAGACCATGACCAACGCCCACACAGCCCGCGACTGGTCCCTGGCTGGTCTTGGGGGCGACGAAAAATCAGTGGCCAAGCACTTTGTCGCGGTCTCGACGAACACGGAGAAAGTGCAGGAGTTCGGCATCGATACCGCCAACATGTTCGAGTTCTGGGATTGGGTCGGCGGGCGCTATTCCATGGACTCCGCTATCGGCCTGTCCACCATGCTGGCCATCGGCCCGGATAACTTCAACAGTATGTTGGACGGCTTCCATCAGATGGATGAGCATTTCCGCACCACCCCGTTCGAACGCAATCTGCCCGTGCTCATGGGCCTTTTGTCCATCTGGTACAATAATTTTTTCGGCGCCCAGACCGTGGCGGTCCTGCCGTATGAGCAGTACCTGAAGCGCTTTCCGGCCTATCTGCAGCAGCTCACCATGGAGAGCAACGGCAAACACGTCATCCTTCAGGGAACTGAGGTCACCTACCAGACTGGCCCCATCTACTGGGGTGAACCGGGGACCAACGGCCAACACTCCTTCTACCAGTTGATCCATCAAGGCACCAGGCTCATTCCCTGTGATTTCATCGCCTTCGGCCGGCCGCTCAACGCCCTGGGCCGGCACCACGACATACTCCTGGCCAACGTCTTCGCCCAGACCGAGGCGTTGGCTTTCGGCAAGACGCCTGAGCAGGTCAAAGCTGAGGGAACGCCGGATTGGCTCGTGCCCCACCGGGTCTTTCAGGGCAACCGCCCTTCCAACACTATCCTCGCAGCGCAGTTAACCCCTTCAAACCTGGGCAAACTCGTCGCGCTCTATGAGCACTGCGTCTTTACCCAGGGCGCCATCTGGAACATTAACTCGTTCGACCAATGGGGCGTTGAGCTGGGCAAGGCGTTGGCCCAGCGCATTATTCCCGAACTGGAGAGCCCGGCGGAACCCCAACTTGGCCATGATAGTTCCACGAACACCCTGATCCGCCGCTACCGGAAGCTTAAGGCGGCAATTTGACGACTCAAAAGGAGACGCCTATGCAACTCGGGATGATTGGCCTTGGCAGAATGGGCGGGAATATGGTGCGCCGCTTGATGGCCGCAGGACACGAAGTGATCGTTTATTCCGCCCATGCCTCCACGAGGGAACCCTTTGCGAAGCAGACCGGCGCGTTTGCGGCCTCCTCCCTTGACGAAATGGTGGCCAAGCTCAAGCCGCCGCGGGTAATCTGGCTGATGGTGCCTGCCGCGGTGGTGGATCAAACCTTGGACGATCTGGCGGCGCGGATGCAGAAAGATGATATCCTTGTCGATGGGGGCAATTCTTACTACATCGATGATATCCGGCGAGCCCAAATGCTTGCTCCCAAAGGGATTCATTACGTCGATTGCGGCACCAGCGGCGGCGTCTGGGGCTTAGAACGCGGTTATTGCCTGATGATCGGCGGCGAGCCTGCGGTTGTCCAGCACCTCGATCCCATCTTTGCCGTCCTGGCGCCCGGCGTGAAAGAGGCCCCTCGCCTTCCGGGCCGGGAGAAAATCGGCGGCACCGCGGAGCACGGCTACCTCCATTGCGGACCCAACGGCGCCGGCCACTTTGTCAAAATGGTGCATAACGGCATTGAGTACGGCATCATGGCGGCCTATGCCGAGGGACTTAACATTCTGCATCATGCCAACGCCGGCAAGCAGCAGCAGGCCGTCGATGCCGAAACCACCCCGCTCCGCAACCCCGAAAACTACCAGTACGATCTCAACCTGCGGGATATCGCCGAAGTCTGGCGGCGTGGCAGTGTGATCGCTTCGTGGCTGTTGGACCTGACGGCGGCCGCCCTGCTTAAGGACCCGGATCTGTCCCAGTTCGCCGGCCGGGTCTCGGATTCGGGCGAAGGACGCTGGACGATCAAGGCGGCCATCGATGAGGCCGTGCCCGCGCCGGTGCTCACCACGGCGCTTTACGAACGCTTTAGCTCCCGGGGTGAGGCAGACTTTGCGGATAAAATAATGTCCGCGATGCGCTTCGAGTTCGGTGGACACTTGGAGAAACCGGCGAAGTGAGGCAGAGGGCTTGCCCAAAGTTCCTTCCTTATCCTCTCTCCCCTTGTGGGAGAGGGTGAGGGGTGAGCGAGTACAAGCCAACTTCGGAGTCACCGGCGATCTCACTGACCGGGGAAATCAGCCATGCACGTGGGAACTGGAGGCCATAACGCCGGCCACCCAAACCTCTTAAACGATACAGCCGCCCGCACCCTCAACGCGGGCGATCTGGAAGCCGTCTTCCTTCCCGGCTATGGGATGCTCGGTGCCTCGTTGCGCCACCGCGGCGTCGAGCTCCTGGGACGCGTCCAAGACCTTACGACCGCAGCCGCAGAGGGGAGCACCGCCGGTATCCCGCTTCTCCATCCCTGGGCGAACCGCCTGGCAGGCCCCCGCTATCACGCCGCCGGGCGGGAATTGGCGCTAGACCCGGCCTCGCCCTTCCTGCACTTCGACGCCCACGGCCTGCCGATTCACGGGGTGCCCTGGTCCCGCCTCGCCTGGGAGCTGACTGAATCCAGCCCAAACGGTCTGACGGCCCGGCTCGCCTGGACCCAAGGCGAGCTCCTGGCGGTCTTCCCGTTTCCCCACCGGCTCGAGATGGCGGTGACGCTCTCACCCGTTGGCCTGACCCTTAAAACGCAGCTTTCCGCCGGTCTCGACGGCCCGGTGCCGGTGAGCTTTGGCTTCCACCCCTACTTCGTGCTTCCCGGGCTGCCCCGGGCCGAGTGGCGTTTGAAACTGCCTCCCATGCGGAGGCTGGGGCTCGACCCGCGCGGCATACCCACCGGTTCAGAGGAGCCCTTTGGCGGGTTTGATGCCGAACTCGGGGAGCTTGACTTCGACAATGGCTTTGCTGTGCTCGAGGACCGCCCCGCGTTCTCCCTCGCCGGGGCCGGCCGCCGCATCACCGTGGAGCTGCTGGCAGGCTACCGGTACGCCCAGGTCTATGGGCCCAAGGACCAAGATTACGTTGCGCTTGAGCCCATGACCGCACCAACCAGCGCCCTTACGAGTGGCCACGGTCTCACGCTGGTCCCGCCGGGTGGGCAGTTTGAAGCGTCGTTTAAGATCCGTGTCGAAGCGCTCCCCTAACGTCCCCATTCTCGGCGGCCCCCCACAGTTTACCGTATTTAATTTTTAGGGGCGGACCCATGTGTCCGTCCCCAAGAGGGCCTACACCTTGATGCGTTTACAAGAGCTTTCTATTTTCAAGAACGAGAACTTTGTATGACAGATATAGTTGAGGATGTGGCATAATCTCGGTTCAGAAGAGTTGTCATGAGCCGTTGACGCCCGCAGCAGGCGCTGCCCAACCCGGCGTCTGGAATGCGAGGCATGTTATGGACACGCGTTTTAAAGATTTACTCCTGCTTTATGCCCAGGAAAACGAGCGGGACAAACGGCAGAAGATCGAAGCTACGCTGTGGCAAGAGTTCGGAAAGATCAAGGCAGTGTTCGTAATGGACATGTCGGGGTTTTCCCTGCTGTCTGCCCGGCACGGGATTGTGCATTACCTTTCCATAGTGCGCCGCATGCAGTTGACGACAATGCCCATTGTTGAGAAATACCGCGGCCAGGTGGTCAAATTCGAGGCGGACAACTGCTTCGCCATGTTCGACGACCCGCTCTCGGCGGTGCGCGCCGCCATTGCCTTGAATACGGCCTTCTTTGCCCTGAACATCTTGACCGCAGACGAGTTCGACATTCGCGTCTCCATCGGCATTGACTATGGCGACGTCCTGCTCATCGGCGGCCCCGACTATTTCGGTAATTCGGTCAACTGCGCCTGTAAAATAGGCGAAGACATCGCGGGCCCTGGGGAAATCCTGGTCACTGCCACTGCATTCAAACAGATTCCCCCAACTGCCGGCATCCGGGGTCGCAAATTGGAACTCGCCGTTGCCGGTGTCCCGATTGAGGTTTACTCCATAGAGCATGAGAACGGGTAGTGCCTGCCTCCGATCAGGATGCGGCGCGACATGCGGCGCGCCAACCCCTTCCGACACGGCCAGCGCCAGCAAAAGACAAATAGAACAGAAAAAAGAGCCAAAAATGAGTGCTTATAAAAACGTAGGGGCGGGTTTCAAAACCCGCCCCTGGCCGTATATTGTTGCCCCAAGGGCTGGTAATCCCGCCCCTGAATGATGCTCGTCAGTTAGCTGCGACCTTAAGCTCCTCCTGCTGCTCAAAGGTCAGGCCGTCTTGGTCGGCGTCCACCTTGACGGTGTCGCCTTCCTTGAATTCCCCGGACAACAGCATGGGCGCCAGCTTATCTTGCAGATAATGCTGGATGGCCCGCCGCAGGGGACGCGCCCCGTAGACCGGGTCGTAGCCCGCGTCGGCCAGGAAATCTTTCGCCTTCTCAGTGAGTTCCAGGGCGAGGTGCCGCTCTTCCAAGCGCTTGGTTAAACGGACCATTTGCAGCTCCACGATCTTCCGCAGCTGCGCTTTGGTGAGGCGGTGAAAGATGAGAATATCGTCCACCCGGTTCAGGAACTCCGGCTTGAAATGGAGCCGCAGGGCATCCGTAACCCGCTCCCGCATGGCTTTTTCGTCGGCAATCTCGGCGATATACTGGCTGCCGATGTTCGAGGTCATGATAACGATAGTGTTTTTAAAGTCCACGGTACGGCCGTGGCCGTCGGTGAGCCGCCCGTCGTCCAGGATCTGGAGGAGCGAGTTAAACACCTCCGGGTGGGCCTTTTCGATCTCGTCGAACAACACCACCGAGTAGGGCCGGCGGCGCACCGCTTCCGTGAGCTGGCCTCCTTCATCGTAGCCCACGTAGCCCGGCGGGGCGCCAATGAGGCGCGAGACCGTATGCTTCTCCATGTATTCGCTCATGTCCAGGCGGATCATGGCCGCTTCCGAGTCGAACAGGAACTCGGCCAGCGCCCGGGCCAGTTCGGTCTTACCCACGCCGGTGGGGCCCAGGAAGATAAAGGAGCCCAAGGGCCGGTTGGGGTCTTGCAGGCCGGAGCGAGCCCGGCGCACCGCATTGGACACGGCCCGGACCGCTTCCGCCTGACCCACCACCCGGGCCGCCAGGCGCTCTTCCATGTGCAGAAGCTTCTGCTTCTCACCCTCCAGGAGCCGGGTGACAGGGATACCGGACCACTTGGCCACCACTTCGGCCACGTCCTCGGCGTCCACCTCTTCTTTGAGCATGGCCCCTTTTGCCTGCATATCCGTCAACTTCCGGTTCTCTTCCTCCAACTCTTTCTGGAGGTTGAGGAGCGTGCCGTAGGTCAACTCCGCGGCCCGGGCCAAATCGCCGATGCGCTCGGCGTGGGCCGCGTCGATCTTGGCCTTTTCGATCTGCTCCTTGATGGCCTGGATCTTGGTGATGACCTCTTTTTCCTGCTGCCAACGGGCCTTCAGGGCCGCACTCTTCTCCTTGAGGTCGGCCAGCGATTTTTCGATCTTCTCCAGGCGGTCTTTGGAAGCCGGGTCTTGCTCCTTACGCAACGCCTCCCGCTCGATCTCCTCCTGGGTGATTCTGCGCTCAACCTCGTCAATCTCTGCTGGCCGGCTGTCGATCTCCATGCGCAATTTGGACGCAGCCTCGTCAATTGAGTCCACGGCCTTGTCCGGCAACTGCCGGTCGGTGATATAGCGGTCACTTAACGTGGCTGCGGCCACGATGGCGCTATCCTTGATGCGCACCCCGTGGTGCACTTCGTATTTTTCCTTCAGGCCCCTAAGGATGGCGATGGTATCCTCCACCGAGGGCTCGGCCACCATGATGGGCTGGAAACGGCGCTCCAGGGCCGCGTCCTTTTCAATGTACTTGCGGTACTCGTTGATGGTAGTGGCGCCCACGCAGCGCAGCTCGCCCCGGGCCAGGGCGGGCTTGAGCATATTAGAGGCGTCCATCGCCCCCTCCGCGGCCCCGGCGCCCACCAGGGTGTGCAGCTCATCGATGAACATGATGATCTGACCGCTGGATTCGGTGACTTCCTTGAGCACCGCCTTGAGACGGTCTTCGAATTCGCCCCGGAATTTGGCTCCGGCAATGAGCGCCCCTAAATCCAGGGCCACCAAGCGCTTGTCTTTCAGGCTTTCGGGCACGTCACCGTTGACGATGCGTTGGGCCAGACCCTCCACGATAGCGGTTTTGCCCACCCCGGCTTCGCCGATGAGCACCGGGTTGTTCTTGGTGCGCCGGGAGAGCACCTGCACAATCCGCCGGATTTCGCTGTCCCGGCCGATGACCGGGTCCAGCTTGCCAGTCCGGGCCATCTCGGTCAAATCCCGGCCGTATTTCTCCAGGGCCTGGAATTTCTCCTCCGGGGACTGGTCGGTAACGCGCTGGGACCCCCGAAGGTCAGCCAGGGCCTTGAGGATGGCTTCTGGGGTGACCTTTTGGGCCTGGAGCAGCCGTCCCACGTCGCCGGCCTTGTCCGCGGCCAACGCCCAAAAGAGGTGCTCGGTGGAAACATATTCATCTTTCATCTGGCCGGCCTGTTTAAGCGCATCGTCCAGGGCCTTATTCAAACCAGGGGAAAGGTAGACCTGGGCCTCGCCGCTCACTTTGGGCAGCCGGGTCAGCAGGTCATCCACGTCCTGGATGACTTTTCCGGGGTCGATCTCCAGTTTCTTCAGGAGGGGCCGAATCAGGCCCTCTTCCTGGGCCAGGAGGGTGCGGAGCAGGTGGGCCGGCTCAATCTGGGGGTTCCCCAACTGCCGAGCCAGCTCCTGGCCCCCTTGCAGGACCTCCTGGGCTTTGTAGGTTAACTTATCGATGGGTATCAAAGTATTCTGCCTCCGAATATAGTTCCAAGAATTGGAATTCTGTAAGTATTTAAAATAAGCATGGAAATTATGAAGTCAAGAATATCTCTCGGTTAGTTTGCATCAAATACGGTACTATGATGGGAAAAAAATGGAGGTTAAACCCGATGCCCACGGTGGCCATCATTCCTGCCCGCTTCGGCTCCACGCGCTTTCCGGGGAAGCCCCTGGCGCCGATCCTGGGAAAGCCTTTGATTCAGTGGACTTATGAGCAGGCGATGCAGGTGAAGGAATTAGACGGGGTCTGGGTGGCCACGGATGATAAGCGCATCAAGGGGTGCGTGGAGGCCTTCGGCGGGCACGTGGTTATGACCCGGGATGATCACCCTTCAGGGAGCGACCGCCTGGCCGAAGCCGCCACGCTTCTTGACCTGGCGCCCAATGACCTCGTCATCAATATCCAGGGGGACCAGCCGGTTTTTCCCCCGGATCTCATTTCCCGATTAGCCGAAGTCCTCAACCGGGACCCGGAAGTGGTCATGGTCACGCCGGTGCGGCAGATAAATGATGCTGTGGCTGCGGCCAATCCCAACGTGGTCAAGGCAGTCTTCGACCGGGCCGGCCGCGCTTTATACTTCTCCCGGAGCCCCCTGCCTTTTTGGCGAGACGGCGGACAGGCCTATTTTTACAAACATATCGGCATCTACGCCTACCGGGTGCAGTTCCTCAAAGAATTCGTACACCTGCCGGCCGGCCGCTGGGAAGAGGCCGAGAAGCTGGAGCAGCTTCGGGCCCTGGAGCACGGTTACCCCATTCACATCGTGGAGACGGACAAGGATACCCAGGAAGTGGATAGCCCGGAAGATCTGCGGAAGGTGGAGGAGTTTCTGCGGCGATAAGACAGACAAGACCTTGGGGAAAGGGGCCAGGGACTTTTTCGTATTTTCGTATTTTCGTAAGGGGGCCCTGCCTGCAAGAGAAGAAAATGAGGACGAGGTCAGAAGACTAAGGGGCGGCGTGGGGAGCAGCCGGACCTTTATAATACTGGGGGAACTTCCGGGCCAAAAACGGTGTTAGTTGACCGGCAATGAGATCCGCCATTTTATCTGCCCCGGCATTGGTATAGTGCATCAAGTCGTAATAGTAGCGGGAATCCTTGGGCATCTCCCGGGCCAGATCGATCACCAGGACCCCTTGGTCACGCCCCACCTGACGGGTAACGTCGTTATATAACTCCAAGACCTGCCAGCCCGTCGCGCCATCCATATCCTTGGCCACAAACTTGTGCCCCAGATTGACGCCGGTGGTTGGGTCAACACTTTTGCCATAGAGCACCGGCTGGGTCAGCAACACCGGAATGATATTATGCTCTCGGCAAATAGCGAGGAGCTTTTCCAGTCTCTGCCGATACGGACCCACGTAATGATCCTGATGATCTTTAATGATGGCGGCTTGCGCTTCTTTCGAGACCTCAAATGGCGCAAGCTTCCTCAAATCGGTCTCCTGGGGATCGTTCTGGTTGTTAATCATAACTGATTTGGGAAAATAGAAGCGGTACAGGTTCAAGGCCGCGGTGGCCAGTTCGCTATGCACCGCCGCGGAAGCCAGAAAGCGTTCCAGGGAACGGAAATTAAGCTCATGAATCCTCTCGTCAAAATCGCGTTCACTCTGAAGCCCCACGTCGTTAATTCCCACCAGGAAGAGCGCCACCTTGGGCTGCAACTTCACCAGGTAATCCTGCATTAAGATGTAATGCCCGAAGGTGGAATTGCCGCTCAGTCCGGCGTTGTTGAGCCAAAGATGGGTGAAATCCCGCTTAAGCTGCACGCCTAGATCATGAGGCCAAGTCTTATCCTCGGCTAGATCGAAACATTCGGTGGTACTACCCCCCACAGTGATTATGGTCAGATCTTTGGCAAAATCCGCGGGCGGCTCCGGGCCGCGGAAGCCCAGAGAATTTCTCTGATGAATAACGACCTGGTCCAGTTTCCCCAAGCCGTGTTCATGATGGATGGTTTCTTTTTTATTAATGGGTAGGATAAGTTTGTTGCCTTTGATCCTGAAGCCCAGAGGATTATAAATTCGCAAGACCAATTCACAGAAACTTAATACCAGAATCAGACTTATCAATAAAACAAAGAGATTTTTGCCGAGGTTACCTAAGTTACCACTCAGTGTTGTTTTAGATACTTCGTTTACTACCATTACTTTTCGCTCCCGATTACTTGTTTTTATCATAACACCTTAAATTGTCAAGGGGATTCCAGCCTTGTCATCTGTGAGGTTGCTAACAGCGCCTCATGATCGATCAACAATAGTCGATAGCGAAGTGTTGAGTCCTAAGGCCTTGCCAGAGGCACCGGATTAGACTATAGTTTTTGAAAAAGGGGGGGAAACTGCCCTCAAGTTGACCCGAACAGGAAGTTATCGACCATGCTAACTCCCCGAGAACAGTTGATTTTTGCTCTGGATGTGCCAGATAAAGCGACTGCCTTAAGCTGCGTACACGAACTTCGTGATCACGTAGGGCTCTTCAAGGTGGGGCTTGAGCTGTTTTTGGCCGAGGGACAGGGCTTGCTCCAGGAATTGGCTGAGATCGTAGGCGGTCATCGGATTTTTCTAGACCTGAAGTTATACGATATCCCCGCTACCGTTTTGGGGGCCTTTCACACCATTGTGCACGGATTGGCACTGTTCACAGTCCCCAGCGACCTAGGGCCTACGGGGTTGAAAAAAATTGTGGAGTCGTCGGGTGGCGCAAAAATATTGGCAGTTACCGTTCTCACCAGCATAACTGCAGATGACCTTCTGGCCCTGGGCTTTGAGGTTCAGTTTGCCCAGGACCCCACCAGCCTGGTAGTGCGCAAGGCCAAAATGGCCCAAGCGGCCGGCTGCCACGGCGTGGTCTGTTCGGGGCGGGAGGTCAAGGCCGTGAAGGAGGCCTGTGGGCGAAATTTTCTGGCGGTTTGCCCCGGTATCCGCCCGGCCTGGTCCGAGGTACCTGGAGACGACCAAAAGCGCATTGTCACGCCTTTTGAGGCCATCAGCAATGGCGCCGACTACATCGTGGTGGGCCGCCCCATCCGTCAGGCTCATGTTCAAGTGGCCGCGGCCCGTCAAGTGGTGGAAGAAATTGCCATGGCGCAGCCCACATAAATCCCACGACCATGCAATCCGGCAAAAACCCCATATCTCCCGTGGTCATCTCCACCGCCCTGGGGCATGACGGCCGCGGTATCTTCCCCTACACCTTGCTGCCCGGGTACCGTCAGTTGCTCAAGACGGTTATGGATACCGGCACCACGGTGTTCACCAAATCCGCCACGCGCTTTGCCCGCCGCGGGAACTTTATCCCCGGCAACCCCCTCACCTGGAAACACATCCGGCGCCTCCCGGATATGGGCATGGTCAACGCCTATGGCCTTACCAACAAGGGGGCGGAAACCTGCGCCGCGGATGTCCGGCGGGCCTGCGATGGGGGGCTCATGGTGATCCCCAACCTCTATCCGGAGTTCATCAAGGGCACGGATACGGCCATCCGAGAGACCCTGGAGGCCGTGGAAATCTATCAGCGCGGTCTGGGTCCTCTATTTAAGGCCCTGGAACTCAACTATTCCTGCCCCAACTCCGAGGAAGCCATTGCTAAAAATGTGGTCCAGGCCATCCAGTGCACTCGGAAAGTGCGTAGCCTCTATCCCGCCCTGTTTTTGATCGCCAAGCTCAGCATCTGCCACCCCTACGAGTTCGCCCAGGAGTTGGAACACATCGGGGTCAACGCCCTCCATGCCGTGAACACCATTCCCTATTGTATCGTCTTTCCATTCCAATGCTCCCCCCTGGATGCAGTGGGCGGAGGTGGAGTCTCCGGAGGCCCGGCCTTCGATCTGGCCTATAAGTACAACCAGGAATTGCGTCCCAAGGTTAGCTTGTTTTTGATCATGGGCGGCGGCGTCACCAGCAGGGACGCCGTCCGGCGCTACTTCGACCTCGGCGCTGATGCAGTCAGCCTGTGCACCCTGGCCCTGCGGCACCCCCGTGAGGCCACCCGGGTAGTGCTTACCTACAATAGCTGAGGGGATGCTGTCCTAAAGGCGGGATGCGCTGCGCTTTCCCGCCCTACGGGAGCTGAACAGCGGCGGGTCGGGAGGCATCAAACTAGGGGGGCCACTGGGCCGCCTTCGATGGTGACACCGGCAGTCTGGTGATGGTTGTCGTGAGCACGTAGGGGCAGGTTTCAAACCCGCCCCTACAGGTCTCTTCTTAAGCTTGCGGTTTAGAGATGGGGGCCGGCTGTTCCCGACCCCCCTTACCAGGACTGGAGGAACTGCGCGTTGAGGCGGAATAAGTCCGCCCAACGGAAAATCCTACTTTCCGATCACCATAATGGTGGCGTCTTTGGCAACGGAGGCGCCAGGTTCGAAGTTGATGGCCTTGACCACGCCGCTGGCCGGGGCCGGCAGCGAGTTTTGCATCTTCATAGCTTCGAGCACGCAGATCAGGTCGCCGTTGTTGACCTTATCGCCCACCTTGACACTGTAGCTGATGATCATCCCGGGCATGGGGGCCTTGAGCGGCACGTCCCCCGCGGCCAGAGTTTCTGCCGCCGGAGCTGCCGCCGCGGGTCTGGGAGCCGCTGCGGGCGCAGGTGCGGCCGCAGGCCGCGGTGCCGCCATGGGGGCCACACCGGTGATCACCGGGGCGCCTGAGGTGCACTCCACCTCCACCTGGTAGTACTGATTGTCCACGAAGACGTTGAAGCTCCTGAGGCCCGAGCCCTTCTCCGGCGCGGCCTGTTCCAGGGAATCCAGATACTCCTTGACCTTGGCGAAGAGCTTCTTCTGCTTGATCTTGGTGTAGACTGCGTCTTCCAAGGCAATCTGCTCCAGGGTCTTCCCCTTAACGTCGGCGGGGATAGGCTCCAGCCCGTACTTCCACTTCAGGAAGCGCATGCCGGTGGTGGGGTACAGGGCGTAGATCAGGATGTCGCCCTCGCTTTTGGCGATGCTCTTGGTATCCGCCACCGCCTTATCCCACTCGGGCTCCAGGATGTCCCCGGGGCGTCCGGTGGTGGGGGTTTCGCCCCGCTCGTAGCCTTTGAGGATCAGCTTCTGCACGTCGAGGTCCATGGGGGCCGGAGTCTTGCCGTAGAGGCCGTAGGCCAGACCCTGGGTCTCGGCGGTCACCTTGTTATAGCGCCCGAACAAGACGTTCATCACCGCCTGGATGCCCACGATCTGGCTGGTGGGGGTCACGAGCGGCGGGTAACCCAGCTCTTTCCGGGTCTGGGGCAGTTCATCCATGACTTCGTGGATGCGATCCAGGGCGTCCAACTCCTTGAGCTGGTTCACCAGGTTGGAGTACATGCCGCCGGGAATCTGGTGGAGCAGCACGCCGGTGTCGATCGGGGCCATCTTAGAGGTATCCAACAGGTCCCGATATTTCTTGGCCACATTCTCCAGATCGTAGCCGATCTCGATGAGTTTGGGTAGATTCATGTCGGTTTCACGGTCGGTGCCTTCCACCGCCACCACCAGCGGCTCGATGGCCGGCTGGGAAGTGCGCAGAGCAAAGGGCGACAGGCAGGTATCCACCACGTCCACCCCGGCCTCAATGGCTTTTAAATAGCTCATGGAACCGGAACCGCTGGTGTAGTGGGTGTGGAACTCAATCGGGATCTTGACGGTCTCTTTGATCGCCTTGATGATGGCGTAGGCGTCGTTGGGGGAACACATGCCGGCCATGTCCTTGAGGACAAAGGAGTCGGCCCCCATGTCCTCGGACTTTTTGGCGAAGTTGACGTAATAGTCCAGGTTGAAGATGGGGCCGCCCATGCGGCGCTGGGTCAGGCTGTAGCACACCGCGGCCTGGAAGTGGGCCATGAGGCCGGTCTTTTTGGCGTCCATGAGGGCCTTGACCGCCACTTCCCAGTTGCGCATGTCGTTCAAGGCGTCGAAGACCCGGAAGATGTCCACCCCGGCTTCGGCGGTGTAGCGCACGAAACGGTAGGTGAGATCGTCGGCGTAGTTGCGGTAGCCCACCAGGTTCTGGCCCCGCAGGAGCATCATGGTGGGGGTCTTTTTGAGAATCCCCTTGATGGTGCGGATCCGCTCCCAGGGGTCGTCGCCCAGAAAACGGTGGGTGGTGTCGAAGGTGGCGCCGCCCCAGACCTCGATGGCAAAGTAGCCCATCTGGTCCATGCGCTCCATGAAGGGAATGATGTCTTCAGACCGCATGCGAGTCGCCAACAGCGACTGGTGCCCGTCACGAAAGGTAGTGTCTGTAAATTTGATGGGGTGTTTTCCGGCCATATGTGCTCCTTTAAAGCATTCAGCTTATAGGGCGTGCCACGCACGCACCTTGATGGCGGCCACGGGCCGCCCTATAACGGTCAACGTAGGGCGCGCCCTACACTATCGCAAACTCCGGCGCTGCATCAGGAGCCTGAGCTGCATGGCCTCCTGACGTCCCGCCAAGGCCCAGAGGTTTACCGGCGGGCCCATAGGCCGTGCCGCCTGTCCCAACGCGGCAGCCTGACAGGCCTCCTCGTCGGCGATATAGGCCGATATGGCCCCGCTGATGGCGGCCAGGATTTGGGGTTTGATTGAGGGCATTGCCAATCTCCTGTTTAATTGGGCGACCCTATGGGCTCGCCCCTACTGCCCATTAGACCGGGATATTGCCGTGCTTCTTGGCTGGCAGGGTCTCCCGCTTGGTGCTGAGAATTTCCAAGGCCTCGATGAGCCGGGGCCGGGTCTCCCGGGGGGCGATCACCTGGTCCACAAACCCCCGGGATGCGGCAATGTAAGGGTTATAGAGCAGGTTTTCGTAATTATCGATGATTTCCTGGCGCTTGGCCTTGGGGTCCGCGGCTTCCTTAATCTCTTTGCGGAAGATGACATTGGCCGCGCCCGAGGCCCCCATGACCGCGATCTCGGCGGTTGGCCAGGCGATTACCATGTCAGCGCCCAAATCCCGGGAACACATGGCCAGATACGAGCCGCCGTAGTCCTTGCGGGTCACCAGGGTGATTTTGGGCACCGTGGCCTCGGAGTAGCACCACAGGAGCTTGGCGCCGTGGCGGATAATGCCCTGCCACTCCTGGTCGCTGCCGGGCAGGTATCCGGGTACGTCGGCGATGGTCAAAAGCGGGATATTGAAGGCATCGCAGAAGCGGATAAAGCGTGTGGCCTTGTCCGCGGCGTCCACGTCCAGGCAGCCCGCCATGACCTGCGGGTTATTGGCGATAATGCCGATAGGCCTGCCGTTCAGACGGGCAAAGGCGGTAATGATGTTTTGAGCAAAGTAGTGGTGCGGCTCAAAGAAGTCGCCATTGTCCACGATGGCGGCAATCACGTCATGCATGTCGTAGGATTGGCCGGCACTGTCCGGAACAATGCTATCCAGGGCCGCATCCTCCCGGCCCGCGGGGTCGGTGCACGCCGCGATGGGCGGGTCTTCCATGTTATTGCTGGGCAAAAAGCTGAGCAGACGCTTGATTTGGTCGATGGCGTCAGCGTCGGACTCGCAGGCGAATTGGGCCACACCGCTCTTGGCGTTGTGGGCCATGGCGCCGCCTAAGTCCTCAAAGGTGATCTCCTCGCCGGTGACGCTCTTGATGACGTCGGGGCCGGTGATGAACATATAGGAAGTGTTCTTCACCATGAAGATAAAATCGGTCATGGCCGGGGAATAGACTGCGCCTCCGGCGGTGGGTCCCATGATGGCGGATATCTGAGGAATGACGCCGCTGGCGATAGCGTTCCGGTAGAAGATCTGGCCGTAGGCGGAAAGTGAGTCCACGCCTTCCTGGATACGGGCTCCGCCTGAGTCGTTGAAGCCCACGAAGGGCACCCCGGACTTCAAAGCCAGGTCCATGATCTTGCAGATCTTTTTGCTGTGCATCTCGCCCAGCGAACCGGCGCGAGAGGTAAAGTCCTGGGCAAAGGCAAAGACCGGGCGGCCGTTCACCTGGCCGAAGCCGGTGACCACGCCGTCAGCGGGGATCTCCACCTTCTCCATGCCGAAATTGACGCAGCGGTGCTTCACAAAGATATCGGTCTCCCGGAAGGTCCCCGGGTCAAAAAAGAGGTCGAGGCGCTCCCGAGCGGTGAGTTTGCCGCTGGTGTGCTGCTTCTCCACGCCCTTGGCCCCACCCATGGCCTTGATCTGCCCCTCTTTCTCCTTTAACTCCCGGATCTTCTCCGATACGGTCTTCATATGGCGATTCCTCTTCAACCAAGATTATGTTCAGGGTTTTAAAGCGCATACACGGGCCTGGTTCCAAGGGTAGACACCCGGATACCGCGGCCCGGTCATTATTCCACCGATTTTTCCAGCCAAACTAAGGAGGGAATCAATAATGGAAAAGGATATCGGAATAGGGCAAGATTGCAAATCGGGTATTCTTTGATTCTTTTGTCAGAAATTTTCTTACAAGGGGGCGGAGCAAAAAAATTCGTCCTGCTGAGAAAGTTCATTTTTAGGTGCAGATTTTTTGAATTTTACCCCCCACCAGAACCGCATTGCACTATGTAGATCATTCATGTGGTTCTTGCTGGTTGGGTGATAAGGAAAGGCTTTGGCAAGTGATCAGCTATTCTTCCTTCGCTTGAAACCAAATGGCTTCCAGGGGAACCGCTGTTGTCGGAATTTGCGAGAATTCCTCTCGGGAACTCTTCTTGTCGCGCCAAAACGTGGCAGTGGTGTCCAGGATGTTTAAGCGAAATCGGACATGAGATTTTTGCTAGCTCGGACTGTTGATTCTGGCCCGTAAATTCTGCTCCCTGACGTTCACTGCCCGCGCCACCGTATCGGAAAAGGCCTGCCAGAGGGAAGGGGATCCATTGACCAGCCGAGCCATCCGGGTATGAAAACCGCCAGGCTGATCCCCGGGATGGCGTGCTTCTTGAACACTGACCGCGTATTTATCGTTGGTCTCATTGTACATCCGCAAAGAGGTGGCCTCGAGGTTCTCGTCGATCAGGATAACGGCCCCACCATGCAGGGGTTGACTATCCACCGTATCCACGACCCAGCCCCCGCTGTTATAGACATCCACCCAGCCGGGATATCCTGAAAAATTCAGGTCTTCTTGGAAAGGCTTGTGGGTATGTCCGAAGATGAAGGCTAGTTTATTAAGCCTGGAGATGTCGACTTCTCCGGTTATCCGTTGCCATTCTTCGCTTAGTTGTTTCAACAGAGGCCCTTCCACATAAGCCCATAACCCCTTCTCGGCATCCTCACTTAATACCGTATCGGATATGCTTCGTTCCAGGTTTTCGATGGCACCTGCCACCATGTTGAAGGCCAGTTCAAGCAGCTTTGCCTCCATACGGTCTCCCCAACCGGGAAGATCGTATCTCGCGGCCAAACCGTTAGCCAGATTCGTCAAGAGTCTCCTGGTTTGCTTCGGGTTTCGCAGTTTTTCATAAATCCGCCCTACTCCCTTGCCCACATCGCCGGAGCGACCCAGAGTCGACCAGAGAAAATCGATCCAGGCAAAATTTTCTTTCTGTATGCCCCAAATATCCTTAGGTATTTCGCTACCCGGAAAGAACATCGTCTTCAAAATGCTCATCAACAGGTAAACCGATTCAATGAAATGGCCATGGTGAAAGATGACGCACCTGGTTCTATCCTGATTTAATAACCCAAAGTTCGGAAAGGCCGTCTGGATAATCATCTTGTTCAAGTTGGGACGTCTCTGAATCAATCTGGTCAAAAAGTAGGCCGGAACCGGGTTGCTAAAAATATTGGTAACATGCCAGGGATAGGGTAGTTCTGCGCCCCAGGGCTTGGTGGCAGTGATATGATCGACATACTGCGTTTCCCGAGCCGACTCCCACAGGTGGTGATCATGATTGCCGGGGTTATAAATAATTTCTTCAAAAAGTTCCTTGCCCTGGTCCATGGTCAGATCAATGAAGCGCTCGAAAGTCATGGCGGCATTGTGCTCTGCAGCTAAAGCAAGTTCCAGAATATCTCCATTTAAAACCAATATCGGTTTTTTACTTTTATCTTCGTTTTGCGAGATGAGGTATTGCAGGCATTCCACCAGTTTTGCCAGAACCGGGCTTGGGCTCAAGGGGTCGACTTCACTTTGCGCCACTTTTAGATTGGTTAAAAGACTGGTTTCGGCTCCAAGATGCATGTCAGACAGACAGACATAACGAATGTCAGGCATTTTCCTCCTCCTTTGATAACGATTGCCTCGCGGTTTAAATAAAGAGTAACTTGATATTAAGCCAGTCAGATTGCCGCAATTCAACCATCCTGCCCGGGCCGCTATTTCGTAGCTTCCAAGTGTTGCAAAACTAACGGGTAAACATCCACTACGGCATTTTTCCCAAAGATGCAATCAATATGGCCGTAATGGGGGATGACATAGCGCTGGTATAGATTGCTGCCATTTTGCTCCCGCAGCAGGTTATAAGTGATTTCCGTGCTTTCCGGCAAAAAGACCTGGTTTTCCGCCCCATGAATAAAAGTAATGGGAAGGGCCAGGCGTTCCAAATGAGGGAGGTAGATCTCGGCCCCGTCAGCCCTCACCAAATGCCCCTGGCGGGTCATCAAGGCCAGATGCTCGAAGGCTCTGATGTTGGCCACGCCAAACATTTCGTGCAAAGCATTATGGGTGGCACTGTTCAGTTGGTCATGTTCGAACAGCTGGCCATACATAAAAGTGATGCGATGACAGACGGCGCTGTCGCAGCGTTCTTCGGCTTCCACCGGATAGAGCTGCAGGAACTTGTCATAAAGCCGATCCTGCCAGTTGGCATGAGTATCGGTATAAGCGGTCAGGGATGGCACGCCCAGAGCTTCCAAAAAAGAGGGCAGGTGTAAACCGGTCTTGAGCCGCGTCAAAATGGGGGCCTGCATATGGGTGGCGACTTGGGAACACACCGCCGACCGGACCCCTTTGAGTCCGGCGAGCATGGCCATGAAAAAGGTGGTGGAGCCGAAGCAATGGACCACCATCTGCACCGTGTCGGCGCCGGTCAATTCTTGGACTTTGGCCACCGCGGCGGGGTAATCGTAAGTGGCAATATCGTCAGCCGTGAATTGAGTCGCGGCCGCGGGCAGATCGATGCTGGCCCGGTAATCCAGCAGCCAGACATCATAGCCGTGGGACCAGAGATACTCCAATAAATTGGTGTCGATGGTGTCCATCGAGAAAATTAAGCTGGATACCCCCAGGCCGTGGGACAGAATCACCGGACCTTTATCTCCCCCCTGATAGCGGGTGAGCTTAAGCTGCACCCCGTCTTGGGTGGGGAAAGAATGGACCTGGGGAGCCCCGACCCGCAGGGGCCTTTTCTTCCGGGGTGGGGCTTCCGGATTGAACGCCATGGGGTTGGCGAAAATGCCGCCATAAGTGTCATACAATACCCCCGCAAAGAAGTGGCCGAAGCGGGCCAGAGCTTCCAACCTCTGGGTGGAGGTCACCGCGTTGGTCACCTGCATGGTGGTCATTTGCCTCAGGAAATCTTCCGGTTGAATGATCAAGACGCCTTTTCCGAGGACCGGGCTTTGGCGGCTGTCGCCATCGTAGAGGGTGATATATAAGGTAGTAGTATCCGCCCACACATCATATCCCGGATCGTTGTGGATCACCTTGAAACCGTAAAAATAATACTGCCTGCCCTCGGTACTGGCCAGCTTCATGCCATAACGCATCTGCCGGGTATCGGGACGGTCCGGGTCCTCGATAAACAGGTTAAATTCTCCCTGGGTAACCGTGAGGGGTTGAGACGAAAGGGCCGGTCCAGTAAGAGTGCCCAGCATGCGGGCCCGGTGTTGGGGGTTGGCAATCATGTCCTCTGAATCCTCAGAGATGATAGTGAGGGTGAATTCGCAAGGGGAGCCGTCCTCCTTGCCTTGCTGAGCTCCCTGGGCATAATCATCCTTAACTTTGGTGGAGAAATAACCCTTCATGGTTTCGGTGAATTGCAGGCCCAGGCGGGCCGGCGCCGCCGCCTGGCTGGGAGCTGAAGGGAGCTGGTAGTTAATGGTCCAGCCCCGGTCCTGGGCCAACCGCGCCAGGCAACGCTCGGCCAGGGCGCAAATCGTCAGCAGGGGGTTCACCCCCAGTGACCGGGGCATGATGGAGCCATCACACACGTACAGGCTGTCGTAGACTGCGGCGCCAGTCTGGCCTGAGAAGACCTGGCCCTTGTGGTTGACCACTCCATCGGCCGCATTTTCGGCCATGCGGCAGCCGCCCAATGGATGGACGGTGATCAGATCATGCTTGAAAAGCTGACTCCAAATGGGGTTGGTCAGATAGGTGCCGCCCAGGGGAACGGTTGCCTGTTTCAGGAGGTCATTGACCCGCGCAAAGATGGGTTGACTACCCACCCCGGGCCAATCGATGCGCAGACGGTCATCTTCCAGATACATGCGGCCGCCGGCATTGTCATGGGTCATAACCAGGTAGGTTTGGGTGTTGCGGATAGCGCCGTGATAAGGGCCCCGCACCAGGCTGTCCAGTTCCCGGGCCTTTTCTCTGACCAGGTCCAGCAAGCCGGCGTCGGTGTCCTGGCCCATTAATTTTGCCGCCAGGGCCATGGTTTGGGGGATAAATTTTGCCAGCACCCCGGGGATGGCTCCTTCCTCGATCACCAGGCCTTCTTCCAATTGAGGCGATTGACGTTTATCGATGATGCCGGTGATGGTCGGTCCCACCGGCGGCAATTCCCCTGGCGGGCGGGGGCCCCAGCCGACCCCGTCGATCTCGACGTCGGCGTTATAGCTGAAACCCAACACATCACCGTTGCCGGTGAAATGCTGCCCCAACTGATCAGACAGGGATAAGCCGGCGCCTCGCGAACGCAGGAGGATTTCGGTGGAACCCAGGGCGCCGGCGCCCAAGATCACCAGGTCGGCGCTCACAAACATGTCAGGGGCATCAAATATCTCCCGCCCTGCTTCCAGCACCCGATAATGCACCAGCCAACGCCCATTTTGGCGCTCAAGGCGCCGTACCGCCACCTGGGTGTAAATTTCGGCGCCATGATTTTTGGCATCAGGCAAGTAATTCATGATCAAGGTGTTTTTGGCGGCGTAGTTACAGCCCGAGACGCAGTCGCCGCACACCTTGCAGGCCTGTTGCTCCACCCCCACATGATTGATGCCGTCTTTGAAGGTTACTTTGATGGGCGGGCGATAGAATTTCTCCTTCAGATGAGCAGCCGATTTTTCCAAGGCCTGCAACTTGTTCAACTTGGGGAAATCGTCGGGGAATGGCGTGGGTTTAAGCATTTCCTCAGCGCGCCGGAGCCCATCCATCACCAAAGTTGCCAGATCATTGCGCAGCTCTTGAGGCCAGCAAGGATCATCAAAGATGCGAGGCTCGGGAGGCAGGCAAACGTTGGCATTGATCAGGGATGTGCCCCCCAATCCGCACCCCAGCACCACATTGATATCTTCATTGACCCGGAAATCGTAGAGGCCGGTCTTGGGGCCGATATGCTTCTGGGGGAGATCGGTTTGCATTTCAGACAGGGCTTCGGCTTCGGTGTCCGGATATTCGCCCGGTTGGAATTCTTTCCCCCGTTCCAGGATGCAAACCTGTTGCCCGGCCCGCGCCAAGCGGGAGGCGGCGATGGCGCCGCCATACCCGGAACCGATCACCACCACAGTATAGTAGTCTTTAATATTCTCAATGGGTGAGGCTAATCGGGCCATGCTCTGACTCCTTTTTGATCGGGAAACGCGTGATCCTGCAATAAAGATGGGTATGCTACCAGGTAGCGCCTCATAGATAAGTTCACCTATTCTCCGGTGTTCTCATATCTCCCGGCTCCATCTCCCTACCATGGATCAACCAAAAAGCGATCCTTTCTGCCAGGGCGCTGATGGTCATGGAAGGGTTAACCGACAGTGCGGTCGGGATAATGGACCCGTCAGCCACATAAAGGTCCGGGTATCCCCAGACTTCGCCGAATTGATTGACTACACCTTGGGCTTGGCTATCCGCCATAGTACATCCTCCTAACGGATGGGCAGTGAGCAGCTTTCGGAATGGCCAGCGCCATAGCAGGCTGGTGACATACCTGCCGCCGAGGCCCCGGCTCAAGGCCCGAAGGGCCTTTTCCATTTCTTTAAACATCTTCCGGCTCCGGCGATGGCTCCAGCTGATATCGATCCATCCATCTGTCAACCGCAGCCGCCCGTCCGCCGCATCGCTTCCCATCCCCAGATAAGGCAAAAATCTGGAGGTTGCTCCTCCGGAAAACAATTTCTCCAACTCGAAACTGAGCCGGCTTGCTCCCCGGTAAAATCCGAAAGTTGACCACAGATAATTCCTCAGGGAAATGAACAGATTCTTAATCCGGTTGGGGCTGGGCATGGCGCCTTCCAGCATCCACGTGACGGCATCGGGAAAGCCCAGATCTTCGATATGGATCTGGTTGGTGCCGGTGGAAAAATCTGCCACGGCAGTAATGCTGGGGCCCTGACTGGGATCCACCAGGCGGTCGGCCTCCATAGTTCCAGCCAGAAGAAAGTCGCCATTGCCGGAAAACCTGGTCCCCAGAGCCGGACTGAGATTAGGCAAAGTCTTATGCACGTCCCGGCTGCGCAGCAGGAGTTCAGTGGTTCCCAGAGTCCCCGCCGCCAGGATGACCTTTTTGCCGATGACCGACCCAGGCTCGCCATGATCGATGCCGCCGGGCTCGCTTCGGTCAAAATGCACCCTATAGCCTCCGCCTTCCAGTGGCTCTATTTTATCCACCAGATGCAGTTGACAGACTTCGGCGCCATGTTTCTCTGCTAGTGGTATATAATTAAGATCCAGGGTGTTCTTGGCATGAACCTGGCAACCTAACAGGCAGTTGCCCGAGTAATCACAGGCCCGCTGCGGTGCCCCGCTATGGGGGTTGTCCCGATCCGGGCCGGTATAAACAGCAATATGAAGCAGTTCGGCCTGGCGCCCGCTGCGTTCTGCCGCGGCCAAAAACGCCTTGGTTCTGGGGGGCATTTCAAGCCCTGCCGGCGGACTTAAAGGAACCGCATCCAACATATCTTGCACTAGATCATAGTAGGGCGAAAGGACCCTGCGGTTGATCTGAGCCGGCCAGCCCTGCTTCTCAAAGATCTCCTCAGGGGTTCTGATATGAACATTGAAGTAGTGCAGGGAGCCTCCACCTACACCACTGCCCTGGATAACATCGATATTTTTAAAGACCCGGTAGTCTATAAAGCCAGGGTTTTCGTCTTTATGCCAGAAAGCCCCGGCGATCTCGCCGGTGGTTCTGGGGAATTCTTCTCTTCTCCATCTTTTGCCCCGTTCCAGGATACAGACCGAGCGTCCGGCTTGGGCCAACCGACAGCCGGTAATGGCGCCGCCAAATCCCGAGCCGATAATCACCACATCGTATAAGTCTCTCATGACTGTAAACCTTCGGCTTTTCTCAGAACGCAGGCCACTAAGCTGGTCGGCAACTTATCATTCGTCTACCCTTTTTTTGGCAAAATTTAAGAACATCCCATATAACACCACAAAAATCAGATCACCGATGACTGCGATAAGAAAAACGCCAGGAATCTGTCCCGGCATAGCTGCGAAGCCGGCAAGAAAAATGGCGGCAAAACTTGACTTGCCGATCATGCCCAGAATCACCAGGTTCTTGTTGGCATACATATCCTGGTAAACCATGTAGTAACCAATACCAAAGGTGACAAACAGGGCAATCCAGGAATAGTAATAAACCGAGGGTTGAGGCGGGGTAAGATTGGCTGAAGCAAATATCCATCCGGTGAACAGCACAATGACCACCCCGCCTCCGATGTTCCATAAGGCCCCGATAAGAAATACTTTTTTATAAAAACTCTTGCTCATTTCTCTTCTCCGCGCGGGAAGCCCTCTCCGCGTTCTCAGCGCCTCTGCAGTGAAGAATGGTTAACCTCAGCGACGCCCAGGGCGCAGGGCTAAACCTGCGTTTACGCCCACGCTAAATATGGACATACTCGCCATAGCCTCGGCCGCTGATCACTTCCCCCCTATAGGTCCCTTCATAGGAAAAGTTATAATAAATCATGTTGCTGGCAATGAGCGCCGGCGGCCATTGCCTTATTCCCACATATTCTAAAATTCCCTCCCCGGTTTCTGCCTTTACTTTCCAACTCCGGTAAAAGGGGAGTGGTGGTTCCCCTTCTCGAATAGGCAGCAAGTCAGGCGCCGGGTCCTGGAGATATTCTACTTGCACGTGGTTGACTTCCCGATAAGAGTTATCCACATAAAGCCCGCCACGATTACGCCAGGTAATCCCCAAGGCTCTGACATACATAAAACCGCCTTGATGTGGCTGATCGCCCAACAGCAACTCATAGTGGTAGCGCACCGGCCTCAGGGAAGGCAGGAGCTTCTTTAACCATCTGATGGGGGCCCATAGGTTGTCAAAATTGCCTGGTTTGCGGGCAAAACCGTGTTCAAAAAAGCCGCTGCCCTCCAGGGCATATACCTGCTCCACTCCTGTCTCCCGCTTGTAGGTGAGGCTTCCGGAAAACCTACCGAACGCGGCAAAGTAAGTGAAGACCTGAGGCATATCCGTCCACCAGACGAGTTTCTCTCCTGTATAACTGAGGCTGAAATTGATCCCGGTTTCGGGGGTGATAAATTGAAATTCATAGGTTGGCCAGCTTCCCGAGATCTGGCCGTATCGTCCCCTCTGGCCCTCGGCCACCGTTATTTCCAGCTCATTTGGGTTCATGGCCAAGCTGGTTCCTTTGGGCAGATAATGTTGGCTTAAATGGTTCTCCTTTGTGCTGGTACCTCCGGCTCCATCCTCCATGGGGATGAGGGTTAAGTACTCCACCACATCGAAGGCTGACAATCCCGGCGGCAGGTTCTCGTAATTATCAATGCCCTTCAAGCCATATAGACCGGTCATGAGGCTGGCGCGCACCATCTTGACAGGCAGGTTCTTATCATCCGGTACCATGAAGAAGTACCATCCATCCCAACCGGGCCAACGGCTGGATACGTCTATTTCACCCCCTGCTTTCAACTTATAATACTTGGGTAACTCATAACTTTTAGGCAGGATATTTCTGTCGTTTCTCAAAGCCCGGTCTAAGACTTTGTAGACCCAAAGGGAATTAGCTCTGAGAATCAGGTATCCCAAAACCAGGGCTCCCATGACAAGAACAAACATCGTCATTTATCCAACCACCCGTCTGCTGGAGGAAGGGCTCATTGCACCTATAATCTCATTCTCAACCTTACCGGGTTGCCAAACGGCTGCCTTCCTTTACGAGCTTGCGGACAAAAATGGCCAAAGGGACGCCCCAAATCAGCAGACTAAAAATTAGCATGGCGAGAAAGGTTGGGTCTTCATAAAACCAGGGGGCGGCTCCGGCTTGCCATTGCTTAAAGGTTCCCAGGCGGAAAGTACTTCCTACCTGGCCGAAAATCCAGATGCCCGAATAGATAAGAATGACCAGGTAAACTATGCGATTGGTCTTGACTTGTCCTTGTTTGACAAGCCGATTCCCCAACAAGAAACCGCCATTGACTGCAGAGAAAAAGATCACCATGAAGATGGGGATGAAGAAGGGATAGGCCATTACCGAATCTTCATGCCACCACATGTGGGTGGTTTCCCACCCAAAGTAATTGAGAATGAAATAAACAGGGATCCAGCTAAAGAAAAAGATTTGGTAAATGTTGTTCAGCAACAAAGTGCGCCAGAAGTATTCGGGTCGCCCCGTCTGCAGCTGTTTGTGGGCTGCATCCGCAAATATCGTCCCGATCGCAAAGGCCACGGGAACATCGACCTGTACCATGATGACACCTCCTGGAAATGAATAACATCATTCCTCTTCTAAGCTGCGTTTCCACAACCTTTTTTTGGCTCAATGCGGTTTTCCTGAGTTCCATAAAAGTGATTTGTGCGTCGGTCATTATCTCCGACTAAGGTATCTTATGAGATTTTTAAAATTGTCTTGATACGAAGTCTTCCTAAAAAACTTGCTGAAATATCAGCCTAGGTTTACATCATTATCTCTTGTTTATTGGGAAAGGTAAGGTGGCACAAGAGGCTTGTCAATAGCGGGTGATGGATGATAGTAGCTTCGTTTAGACCAAAATTTGAAAAGGATATCGGAATAATTGACATAGTAAGCGATCTGCAACGACTTCTCCGGAGCAGCGGAAGGGCGTCACTCCCGAAAATACGTGGAACGAAACTCTCCGGATAAGTCCGCAAAAGCTTGGTTCACCATTTTCCGAATCGGCCGGAGCGGATGGTCTTGGAGAACTCGAGCTTCAGATGAGAGGTAACTGAACACGGCCTGCTTGAATAGTCCCCACAATGACCACGCCAGATACGACAATCATATCCGCAACTCTATGAAATTTTTGATAAGTTTTGCAGGTGGCAAGTGATCTTTTATTCGTACCAGCACTTGATTGGCGGGAAATCTAAGCCAACTTAGCCTCAACTCTAACTTATATAGTTCTGGTCTGGGCTAACCCGTGAGGGCAGTTCATCAGGGTAAGGATTTTTCCTGAATTTTGGCCTTGAGGACCTTGATCGCCGTCGTCGGCGTCGAGAATGCCTGCAATGACGGAGATGAGCGTCGTTTTGCCGCAGCCGGAGGGACCCACCAGCATGAGCAGTTCACCGGGATGCACCTCCAGGTCGACCCCCCGCAGGGCTTTCACCTGCGTCTCGCCGGTGCCGTAAGTCTTGGTAAGGCCACGACAGGAGACGGCCAGTATATCCTGGTTATTCATCACCACCCCTTGAAGACCACGGCCGGTTCCAGCTTCAGGACCTTGCGGACGCTGATCAGGGCGGCGACCACCACAATGAGCAGCACGGCCATGCCGCTCCCCAGCAGTAACTGCCAGTTGAGGTTCATGGTGAGATCACTGCTGCCCTGGGTTGCGACCGTGAAGACGCCGCAAATGCCGGCCCCGAGGCCGAAGCCCACGAAGCCCACCAGCAGCGCCTGCAGCAGAATCATTCGCCGCAACATCCGGTCCGTGGTTCCCATGGCCTTGAAGACCCCGAAGTAGCGCAAGTTGTCCAGGGTAAAGTTGTAGAAAATCTGCCCGGTGACCGCGGCGCCGACAATAAAGCCGACGAGGACCATGAAGCCAAAGTTAGTGAGAATGCTGGTGTTTTTTATGAAATAGCTCAACGACATCGACTTAAACTCTTCTGCCGTATAAGCCGCCAGGCCGGTCTGCCGGGTGATGCGGCGGGCCACGGCCTGGGGTGACTCATCGAACTTGGGCTTGACCAGAATATAAGAGAGCATCTTGCGTTCGCTCAGGGCGTAGTTCTTGGCCCGGCTGTAGGTGGTATAGATGATAGGTTGAGACTGAAAGGTCGGGGTCCCCCGGGCGATGCCCACCACCGTGGCCCGCTTGTCGTTCAGCTCCACCACGTCGCCGACCTTGAGGGGAATGGCCTTGCCCCCCAGGGTGGCCGACTGTTTGGCCAACCGGCCCTTGGCGCCGGCTTCGTCCACGATGACGCTATCCGGCAGGCACAAATCGGCCAGCCTCCCTTCAAGCATGATTGCGGGCGCGCCGATGAGCGTGGCGTCATCCAGTCCCAGCAGGATGGAACCCACCAGTTCCCCGTTGTCCAGACGCACCCGCTGACTGCCCTTATAGAGCGGCATGGCCCACTCGACTCCTATCACCCCTCGCACCCGATAGAGCTGGGTGTCCTGCAAAGGCTTGGAGTCGTCAATAAACTGTACCTTGGGGTCCATGACCCAGATGTCGGGCAGATTGATATCGGAAATGAAGCCGTAGGTGTGACCTAAGATGGAAATCAGAATGCCCGGTTGCTGAATCATGATGAGGGAGGCCAGGGCAATGCCGGTGATGATGCCGAGATATTTGCCTCGATCACCAAAGAGCATCTTCAAAGCGATGTTAAGCATGGAAACTGGCTCCTGTTCTGCGGCGGCGGGTCATAACAGTTAGAGTGCTTAAAGCAGCTTCCTGATCGGCTGGATGTGACCGGAAATTCCCCAGGGGCGGCGACCGATGCCCCTGGCGGCTCCCAGTTTTGCTGCGACTTTCCCCATCGCTTGGATGATCCCCAAGAATTCCCCGGCCTTGATTCTCAGCGTGGCTCAGTTCCTTTCCTGGTTGGTCTCCGCTTCCGGCGTGAAGCCTTGGCCAAGGCCGGTTAAGGAAAATCTAATGATATGTTCGACCAACTGGGCCTTGAGCGCGGTATCATATTGCCGGCCTGTTATCCGGCTTATCCCATTCCGAGCGAGATAAAAATGGAGCACCAGGGCGAAGATGCTCATAATATTGAGCATTAACTGCTCTTCCGTGAGTTTCTCAGGTAAGAGGGGGCGCATGATTCCCGCCAGTTTGGCAAAAAACGGTTTCATTGCTTGCTCATGCACCAGGTCAGAGGCCTCCGTGGGACGATCCATCTCCCGGCCCATGAGTTGATGCTGCCTTCGATTCTCTTCATCCGAAAACGGTCCCTCCAAGAATGTCTGAGCCAGGCACTTAACCACCACGGTTAATGACAAAGGTTTTTGGTCTTCCAATAACCTCCAGAAATGTTCTTGCACGCGTCGCGCTCTGGAAATCCAACGCGACCGGAACACCTCCAGGTAGAGATTTTTCTTGGTGCCGAAATAGTAGTTGATGGCAGCCAGGTTGCAGTTGGCGGCGGTAATGATTTCCCGGACGCTCACGGCGTTATAGCCCTTTTCGGCAAACAGGGCTTCGGCCTCGTCCAACAAACGCTCTCTGGTGCTTGCATCCCTATCTCTTTGACTCATGGCGTCCCTCATAAAATTATATAAACGTATGTATTATACAAATGTTTTAATGTCAAGAGGTTTTTAGAAGTCTGATTGATGGAGCTTGGGCCCTGCAGGATTAAAAAAATCAGCATGGCCTGGCTGGCAGGCTGCTCGCAGTTTCTTAGATCTGATCCAAGCCGGGCTTCAGATTTGATAGAGGTAATTTTTCGAGGAGGGGCTTAGGGCTAAATTCTTTCCCAGAAATTTGCTCATCCAAGGGGAAAGACCCAGAGCCATAAATTGACGCTAACTGCTATTTTTGAAAACTTTCTAAGCGAACTTAGCGTCTTCTATATTCAGATTATATTTACACCTAACCAAATTGTAAATTCGGGCCATAGCTGTCAGGTTTAATCTGGTAGGATGAGTCCCATAACTCTTGGTCATCACAAATTATATGAGGGTCACATACTCTTTAACTATCCTCACTTCTTACAGATCCACCACCCGGTTCTGAATCGCGAAGCGCGACAGTTCGGCATTGTTCCGCAGGTTGAGTTTTTTCAGCAGGCGGGCCCGGTAGGTATCCACGGTCTTGGTGCTCAGATTGTAATCTTCAGCAATCTCCCGGACCGTCTTACCCAGGGCCAGGTGACGGAGGACCTGGATTTCCCGGGTGGAGAGGGAATCCAAGGGAGAGCCGCCCTGGGTTCCGCGAGCCAGCCGCAGGGCCAGGGCTTCGGCCGCGGCGTCGGTCAGAAAGCGCCCGCCGGCGTGGACTTTGCGGAGGGCTTTCACCAGCAATTCCGGGGCCGAGCGCTTGGTGATGTAACCCATGGCGCCCGCCTCGATGGCCCGGACCACATACTGCTCTTCCTCGTGCATGGTAAGGATGAGGATGGGCAGTTTCGGGTGGGAGAGGCGCAGCCGGCTGACAACTTCCAGACCGTCCAGGCCGGGCATGGAAATATCGATGACCGCCACCTCCGGCGAGGTCTCCTGCACCTTGAGAATGGCCTCCTGGCCGTCGGCGGCTTCGGCCACCACTTCGAAGTCGCCGCAGTCTTCCACAATGCGGCGCAGGCCGGCCCGCACAATATCATGATCATCGGCCAACAGGACCCGGATCATTGAGCTATCCTCCGCTGCCATGGACGGGTAATCTGAAACAGACCTTCGTTCCCTTCCCAGGTTGGGACCGGATCTCCAAGCTGCCGCCCAGCAGACCGGCGCGCTCCCGCATACCGGCCAGCCCCAGGCACTCCGAGGCCTCAATCTCCTTAAGGTCGAAACCTTGGCCATTGTCAGTCACCGCCAGGGTCAGAGCGCCTTTTTCGGGCTGGAGACTCACCCTGACCTCGGTGGCCGCGGCGTGGCGGGTGACGTTGGTCAAGGCCTCCTGGGCGATGCGGTACGCAGCCGTGGCCCCGATACCATCGACTTCGGGCACGTTGCGGTGCTTAAAGATGCAGGTAATCCCGGTACGCTTTTCAAAATCCGTGATAAACCAATCCAGCGCATCGAGGAGCCCTAAATCGTCCAAGACTCCAGGGCGCAAGCGGGTGGCCAGGCTCCTGACTTCATCAATAGTTTTATCAATGAGTTGGCACATCGCCAGGGCACGGTCGCCGGCCTTGGGGTCCTCTCGCCGCAGACGGGCGCTGAGCCACACCGCATCCATACGCAAGGCGGTCAGAACCTGCCCCAGCTCATCGTGCAGCTCCCTGGCGATGGCTTTGCGCTCCTTCTCCTGGTTGGCCATGATGCTGCCGGAGAGACGCCGTAATTGATCCTGGGCCCTTTTCAGTTCGGTGATGTCCGTGGCAATCCCGCACAGACCGATGGGGACTTCTTGTTCATCATATATGGGAAATTTAACGGACAGATAGGTGCGCGTGCCGTCCGGTTGCGGGATGACTTCCTCCACCTGGTAAGACTCCCGGTGGGTGAGTACCCGCAGGTCGGAGGCGCGGAACTGGTCAGCTATCGTCCCGGGAAAGATTTCGTGGTCGGTTTTGCCGCGAATCTGCTCATTGCGGATGCCGAACACCTCTTCATAGCGGGAATTGACCAGAGTGTAGCGCCCCGCGCGGTCTTTGATATACACCACGGAAGGAGTATACCGCAGAATACTGTTAATTTCCTGGGTCCGCTCCCGCACCTGGCGTTCCAGGTCCCGGGAGTGCCGGCTCAACTCTTCCTGGGCATTTTTAAGCGCGGCCTCCGCCTGCTTGCGCTCCGAAAGGTCCCGGGCCAGACAGACGCTGCCGATGGTGCGGCCTGCATTATCCTTAAGCAAACTGATGGAAATATCCATGGGGACGATGGCGCCGTCCTTTTTCTGCATGGGGATCTCAAATTCTCTGACGACACCGTCGCGGCGGAGTGTTTGGAGCATGCAGTCCAATTCGGCGGGATCAGCATAGAGCTCGAAGGCCGTCTTGTCGGCCAATTCCTCCCGGGTGTAGCCATAGATTTCCACCGACCGTCGGTTCCACAGGATGAATTTGCCATGCCGGTCAACGATGCCGATGGCATCCACCGAGTTGTCAATGACATTTTCGAGGTATTCCGTGGTCCGTTGGAGTTCGGCCTCGGTGCGCTTGCGGTCTTCGATCTCTTGGGTCAATTGCTGGTTGGCTTTGAGGAGTTCGGTGGTGCGCTCGGCGATGCGGTATTCCAGTTCACCCAGAGCTCGACGCCGGGCCTCTTCGGCGAGCTTCCGGTAATCCTTAATGATCTCCAATTCGGCGTTGCGCCGCCGCAAGGTGGTCAGCTCTTCAATCAGCTGGGATTTGGTCTTATCGAAGTCGCGCATCTTATGTGGGTTTCAACTTCCGGCAGTTCCGGCTTAAAGTAAGGGTTCAAAATTCTTTATATTATATCTTATTTGGCGTCGGGCCGGAAGACCGTATCCCATGGGGCCGGAGGCGGCGTGGACTGGAAGTGCCGACAGCGCGCCAGAAAGATTTTGGCGGGACCATCTTCGGGGTCCTCTGTCAGGATGGAATCGAAGGCGGCCTGAGCTTCGGGGAAGCGGCCCTGCCGGTAAAGCTCTAACCCTTGGGCAAAATCCTGGCGCCGCCGGATGACCTCAGGGGCCAACTCTCCCGTGAGGCCCAGGACCTCGAAGACCCGGACCGCCCGCTCCTTGCCCTTCACCGCCACCAGGTCCAGTTCCCTGAACTCCACTCCGCCGTCACACGCGGCCACAGTAACTTCACTGGCCATGACATGGGAGCCGTAAAATTTGTTCACGCCTTCCAGGCGGGAAGCCAGGTTGACGGTGTCGCCGATGACCGTGTAGTCGAAGCGCTTCTCGGAACCCAGATTGCCCACGATGGCATCACCGGTATGCAGGCCAATGCGCATGGCTAGAGGGGGCAGGTTCAGGCTGGCAAACTGGCGGTTCAACTCCTTCAGGGCCGCCTGCTGCTTGAGCGCGGCCCGGCAGGCGCGCCGGGCCTGGTCCGGCTGGTCCAGAGGCGCGCCCCAGAAGGCCATGATGGCATCCCCTTCGAACTTATCCACCGTGCCTTCCTCTGCCAGGATGATCTCGGTCATGGAAGACAGGTAATCGTTCAAGAGTCCCACCACGGTTTCGGGGCTGAGGCGTTCTGAGATGGTGGTAAACCCGGCCAGGTCCGAGAAAAACAGGGTGACCCGGCGACGCTCGCCCCCCAGTTGCAGCTTTTCCGGATGCTCCAGCAAATGGTTGATGACGGCATCCGACATATACTGGCCGAACATGCGCCGGATATACAATTTTTGGCGCCCTTCGGTTGCATAACTGAAGGCTGCGGCCAGGGCGAAGCTCAAGCTCAGGGCGATGCCGGGTAGCACCGGGTCGGCCCACCAGCTAAAATGAAAGGCCGCCACAACCAGGGCCAGGTAACCCAAGGCCAGCACCGCGAACCCGGCCAGGGTGGCCGCAAGTCCTGAAAACCACAGGACCACCAGGACCATGGCGCTGGAGAGGATAAGGATCCCGGCCCAAAGCAGCCAAGCAGGGACTGGCCGAAGGAAGTCGCGCCGCAAGAGATTATCCAGCAGGGTGGCGTGCACCTCCACTCCGGGATAAATGGAGGCCACGGGGCAGGCCTTCATATCCAGGAGACCCGGCGCAGTGAGGCCCACCAGGACCCACTTGCCCGCGAAGGCTTGCGGGGGGTAGACCGGGGGGAGGCCGTGTTGGCGCCGGGACTCCGAGGCGATGACGTTGGCCGCGGAAAAACGTTTATGGCTGCGGCTCGGGCCCCGGAACTTGAGGAGGAAGAGCCCCTGGGGGTCCACCGGGATGGGGTTCTTGCCCACCAGCAGGGCGCCGGGAGTAAACCGCATTGCGTCCAGGGTCCCGAAGCGCTGAAATGCCGCGAACCCCAGGGTAGGCAGCCATTTATCCTGAAAGGGCACCACCAGGGGCACCCGGCGAAAGATCCCGTCCGCATCCGGGCGGGACTCGACATTGCCCAGGGCGGCAGCGGCCTTAAGCAGGGGCGGGATGGGCGTGACCACAGAGCGATAGCTCGTCTGATCTCGGGGCGGGGGACCGGGGATGGTAAGGCCGGCTTTTTGGAGCAGGTCCGCCTCCGTTGGGTTGGGCGGCTTGGTATCCCGGGATAGAAAGAACGGCAGCGCCACGTTACCGGCCGCGGCCGTAGCCTGGGCGAGACGCTGGTCGTCTTCGGGGCCATAAGACGAGGCCTCGGTGTACAGAATGTCGAAGATCACCGCTTTGGCCCCGGCCCACCGGCAATAATCGATGAGCGGGGCGTAGACCTGCCGGGGCCAGGGCCAGGTAATACCCTGGTTTTTAAAGAAATCCAGGTCGGGCTGATCCACCGTCACCACCACTACGTCGGGTGAGGCGGCCGGCAAGGGCACCTGACGGAAGAGCGTATCCAAGGTCTTGAGGCGATAGGGCTGGATGGCCCCGGAAAATTCCAGGATTAAGGACAGCACCAGGACCGCCAGGATAATTGCTCCGGCCGCCAGCCATTTGGCCTGCCGGGAAGCGGTGGTAAGGGCGAGGTTGCGTCTCATATTATTGTTGCGTCATATACATACAGGTTTAGGTGATTACGGTGGGCAATGCCCACCCTACATGAAAAGCGGAACGGATACCACAATATCCTACTGCCTCACGCCAGGCGGATACGATATTTCTCTACCAGGCGGTGGGGGTGGTATGATAATTTCGCCTTTCTCAAGCCCGGCTCCCCCAGGTCCTGCTCCCGGTTGATGAACGGCACCCCGGCCCAGACCTCGCGGGTGAACTGCTGATTGATGACCGCATAAAGGCTTCGCAACTCGGGGTCGGCTTTTTCCAAATGGATCACCGCAGTGTCCTGATTCAGCAGTTCGCCACAGGAAAAGGCCTGTACCCGGTCATCGATGAGGATCACCCCGCCCTGAAGGCCCAAGGCCTGGTAATTGGCCAGAACCGCACCGATGGCTTCCCACTCCCCCATCAGAGACATATCCTCATCACACTTTTTTACCTGGCACCAGCGGGCGCACAGGTACAAACAGGCAGAGAGGTATTCCTCCCGAAGGGGTGCATAGCGGTAGCGGTAAGCCCGGCCCAGGCTATTGATGTGGTTGCGCTGGGCATGGTATTTGCCCCCGGCTAACTCAATAAGATCAGCGGTTGAGTAGACGTAATCGAAATGATCTCGCACCGGCTCCACCACGAAGCCGGGCTGGCCTTCGAGTTCGGCCGCAAGCTTAGGGTCGGCCCGCTCGATGGCGGGGTTAGCCACTCCGTGTGCATCCCTCAGCCACTCCAAAAGCCGGCGGCAGAGGCCGGCCCGGGGCGGAGGACCCACGGGCGGCAGGGCCCAGGCTTGGTTATCGGCAGCTAAGCTCACTACCAGAAGTCGGTCCTGATCCAGGGACCACTGGTAGCCATAATGGGACTGCCACATGAAGCAATTGGTGAAGGTCAGCTCGGAGGTCTCGGGCTGATAGGCCCAGAGGAGGTTGCGGATAATGTCTCGATCTTCCAGGACAAGAGGCTTGAACCTGGGGAAAGCCGGCGGCGCCGAAGTGGAGTCGCTAGAGGGGGACAATTCTGCCATGCTCCATAACCAGTAAGTGATCGCCCAGCCGTCGAGCCTGAGCGGGATCGTGCGTCACTACTATTATGGTGGATTTTCCCCCAGATTTCATGTCTAACATGATTTGTTCAATAATTTCGGTATTTTTTGGGTCGATATTGGCAGTGGGCTCATCCAGCCAAAAGACCTCGGGCTCGAGGATCAGGGCACGGGCCAGCCCAAGGCGCTTGGTCTCGCCGCTGGAAAGGTCCGGGCCATTTTGCCGCCGTTTGTGGAACAGGCCGACGCGCTCTAAAACCACATTAACCCGGGCCTCGACCTCAGAGGCATGCCGACCCCGGATCTTCAAGCCATAAGCCACGTTATTGAACACCGAGGTGTTGAAGACCCCGATTTTGGGGAGCAATAAGGTGATCCGGCGGCGTAAGGAGAGATCAGGGGGGAGCAAGACACCCTGGTCAAGATAGCGCACCTGCCCGGCATCGGGAGGCTCCAGGAGGGCGGCGATCCGCAAAAAGGTGGATTTGCCGCTGCCGTTGGGCCCCAGCAAGGCGTAGGTCCGGCCAGGGTCAAAAGAGAACGAGCAGTCCCGCAAAATGGCCTGGCCGTGGTAGCTCTTAGAGATGCCGAAGACATCCAGGCTCAATCCCATAGGATGACTCCCGACCTGACCCGGCCGTGCCGCTGGAAAAACCTCAGGCC
This sequence comes from Desulfobaccales bacterium, assembly GCA_041648175.1. Taxonomy (NCBI): domain Bacteria; kingdom Pseudomonadati; phylum Thermodesulfobacteriota; class Desulfobaccia; order Desulfobaccales; species Desulfobaccales bacterium. The sequence continues at coordinate 174,242 of JBAZPO010000003.1, forward strand.
CACGTTGATCCCCAGGGCAATGAGCAGAAGGATAATTCCCAGGGCGATAGCCAGCTCAAATTCGCCTTTATCGGTCTCTAAAGCGATGGTCGTGGTCATGACCCGGGTATAACCGGCAATGTTGCCCCCGACAATGAGGATGGCCCCCACCTCAGCCATGACCCGGCCCAATCCAGCCATCACGCCCGCCATGATGCCGTAACGGGCCTCCCGTACCACTGCCATGACCTCTTGGAAGGGCGTGGCCCCCAGGGTGATGGCAGCCTGGCGGATCACCGGGTCCACCTTGACGATGGCGGCATGGGAGAGGGAAGCCACAATGGGAAAGACCAGGATAGCTTGAGCGATAATCATGGCGCTGGGGGTATAGAGCAGGCCGAAAAATCCCAGCGGGCCACTCCGGGACAGGATCAGGTAAAGGAAGAGCCCGACCACCACTGGAGGCAGGCCCATGCCGGTATTCAGCAGGCTCATCACCAGGCCCCTGAAGGGCACTCGCCGCCAGGCCAAGGCAACCCCCAAGGGCAGACCCAGGAGCGTAGCGATCACCAGGGCCGAACCCGAGACCTGCACGGAGAGGAGGATGATCTTGAAGAGCTCGGCGTTGATCGTGAAGATGAGCTTGAAGGCGCCGATAAACCCGTAGAGGATGGAGTGCATAAGGAGATGGCGGGCAGGTCAAAGGCCGTGACCCTTGACCTGCCCTTAAGCCTTAATTATTTGGCATTGGGAACAAACAGGGCATTCCCGTGCTTGTCTTTGAAAGACTTGATGGCATCCTGGCCTTCCGGGGAGATGAGCCAGTTGATGAACACCATGGCCTCTTTGTTTTTGACGTTTTTATGCTTTTCCGGGTTGACGGCCATCACGCCGTACTGATTGAACAGCACGGGGTCGCCTTCCAGGACCACCACCATGTCCAGCTTGTCCTTGTCCTTGGTGGCCAGCCAAGTGCCGCGGTCGCTTAAGGTATAGGCCTGCTTTTCATTGGCCACCCGCTGGGTCTTTTCCATGCCCTGGCCGGCTTCCAGATACCATTTTTGGCCTTTTGGGTCAATCCCCGCGCCCTTCCAGACGGCCAGCTCTTTGATATTGGTGCCGGATTTGTCACCCCGGGAGACAAACGGGGAACCACTGGCCGCAATCTTCTTGAAGGCCTCGGCGGCGGACTTCAGACCCTTGATTTTGGCCGGGTCATTGGTAGGACCGATGATGACGAAATCGTTGTACATGACGTCGTGGCGATTCACGAAGTAACCCTCTTCGACGGCCTTTAATTCCAGAGACTTGGCATGGACGAAGACGACATCTGCGTCACCTCTCTTGCCGATTTCGATGGCGGCCCCGGTGCCCACCGCCACCACGTCAACCTGGATACCGGTCTTTTTGGCGAAAATGGGCAGGATGTAATCAAACAAGCCCGAATTCTGGGTGCTGGTGGTGGAGGCGCATTTGATCCGGGTTTCAGCCGACACGCTTCCCGCCGCCACGACCACCGCTAATACTGTGAATACGCAGAGACCCTTCAACATCTTCGATCCTCCTTAATTAGACGATTTCCCGAGAAATGTCGCTGATCATTTCTATTCTTAAAGTTTGGAAGACTAGGCCTTCTCAAGCTTATGGACCGTGACGAAATGCTCCTGTAAGGCCATGGCGCCGCCAGCCTGATCCCACATAGCTAGCCCTCCGACCATAAAATCGTTATCGGCCACTCCTTTGCCCCGGGCTCGGCTTTCGACGGGCAGGGTATGCCCGAAACCGTGGACCATGAAGACCGCGTCGGGGTGAATCATATCCGTCACCTTGGTCTTGATTCTACCTCGGTGGCCGTTGCTGGCCAGTTCCACCACCTCGCCGTCAGCGATTTTCAGTTCATCCGCTCGTTGCCGGTTGATCCACAGCACGTTTTCCGGCATCTGCTCCGACAACAGGGGATTATTGACGGTATGCCCCTGGGTGTGCACCGCGCAGCGCCCGAAGGTCAGGCGGAATTGCCCCGGACCTGGTGTGGCTGGAGATTCATACGGCAGCAAGGACGGAACCCCGGCCTTCTCCAGACGGTCGGTGATGATCTCGATTTTGCCGGAAGGGGTCTTGAAGCTGAGTTCCTCCCGGGAGCGATACTTCGGTTTTTCGGCCAGCGACACCATCCCCGTGGCCTCGAAATCCGCCATGGTGACCCCAGTGCCCTGGAGCTGATAGTCCCAGATATCATTGATGCTGTCGAAGACCAGGGGAGCAAGATCCAGGCGCCGGGCCAGCCCGCTTAAAATCTCCCAATCAGCCTTCGTGTCGAACGCGGGGTCCACGGCCCGCTGACGCAGAAAGAAGTATGGCTTGAGGCCGTTTTTACAAGCCAGGATGCTTTCCCGCTCCAGGTAGGGGGACAGGGGTAGCACCACGTCGGAGTACCAGGCCGTATCGGACCAACTGAAGGTGACGGATACCAGGAAATCCAGTTTATCAAAAATATTTTTCAAGGCGGCCGAATCCGGGTAGGCCATGAGGGGGTCATGACGATAGGCGATGTACGCCTTGACTGGGTAAGGGTCTTCGGTGGCGATGGCCTGAAAGGCCAGATGCAGCAAACCCGGGCCGCTGTCAAAATGGGAATACCGCCATCCCACGCCATCGGAGCGCTGGTCTTTCGGTTTGGGGACCAAATCCACCAGCTTTTTAAGGCCCTTGCGCCCCACGTCGCTGGGCTTGTTAGCCACCGGCAGCCCGCCCTTGGCCCCGATACTGCCCAACAGGGCGTTGATCAGGTAGGCGGTCCGGGACTGGTAAAAGGAGTTCTTATACCGGGCGTTCATCCAGCCGGGGTGCCAGATGACCGCGGGGCTGGCCTTGGCCAAGTCCTGGGCGAAGACACTGATTTCGGCGGCGTCAACGCCGGTTTCCGCCGCGGCCCATTCCGGGGTGTAGTCTTTGACAAAGGCCGCCAACTTATCCAGATCGTGGATCCAGCGTTGGGCAAAGTCCACATCGTAGAGCTTGTGGGCCAGGAGTTCATGGATGATCGCCAGGTTTAAGGCATAGTCTGTGCCGGGACGGACGAGGAGAAACCGGTCCGCCTTGGCGGCGGAGATATTGGCCCGGATGTCGATGACCGTCAGTTTGCAGCCTTTGGCCATGCCTTCCAACAGGTCATTTACTTCTTTGACGTTGATGGCCTCAAAGATATTGCGGGTCTGGAGGACCACGTGGCGGGCATTCTTATAGTCGTAGCCCACTTCTTTACGGCCGCCCCCGATGACCGAGAGCGCCGCATGTTGCACATTACGGGCGCAGGCCGAATCGTGGTTGCAGTAATTAGGTGACCCCAGGCCCCGCATGAAGGCCTGGTACAGGTCCCGGAAGGGGCCACCACGGTCGGAGAAGAGCACCGTTTTCGCCCCGTATTTGTCCATGACGTCCTTGAGCCGCTCCGCAGTATAATCCAGGGCCTCATCCCAACTTACCTGGCGCCACTTGCCCTCGCCCCGGGCGCCAGTGCGAATCATCGGATACTGTGGACGTTCCCGATCCTCGATGAGGGCAATGCCTGCTCCCCCCCGGGCGCAGAGGGCGCCTTCCATTCCGGCCGCATGAGGATTGCCTTGAATAAAGCTGATACGGTTTTCCCTCACCTCAACCTGAATGGGACACCGCACCGTACACATGCCACAGATACTATAAACTTGCTTGCCGGCCAAAATTATTCTCCCTGGGCTAAATTGTGCTCAGTCCTCCTTAGCTTGCCACTCGGCAGCCGGTTAATGCACATACTGACGGGCGTAAGCGGCATCATTATAGAGTCCCTCGCCGTACCGGTCTTTGCCATAATCTTTGATGATCTGCTGGCCCGCCGGAGAGGCCACAAATGCGATAAACTTGGCCGCCAGCGCCGCTTGCGGGGTAGCGCCCTGGGGCTGGCAGAGGGCATGGTAGGTGTTTATCAACAGCTTGTCGCCCTTGTAAAGCACCTTGAGATTGGGCATATTCTTTTTCTCGGCCGCCCAGGTGCTGCTGTCCACCATGAAGTAGCCCTTCTCCTGGTCGGCTCGCTTCAGGGTGGCGGTCATAAAATCTTTGGTGACGATATACCAGGGTCCCTCCGGCTTGACGCCGGCCTCTTTCCAGATGGCCAATTCTTTCTTATGGGTGCCGGAATTGTCGCCCCGGGAGAAAAATTTTGCTTTGGCCGCGGCAATGCGGCGATAGGCGTCCAGGGCACTCTTGGCTTCAGCGATTTTGGCCGGATCGTTGGCCGGGCCGACTATATAGAATTCGTTGGAGCCGATAAGAGTGCGGTCAATGGCCCAGCCCTCCTGCACCGCCTGCTTTTCGGCGGCCGGGGCATGCACCATGATCATGTCGACTTGCTTTTCTTTGAGCAACTGGAGCGATTTTCCCGAACCGGCCTTAAGCCACTGGAGGGTAATCTTCCCCTGCATGGCCTTATCAAACCCTTCCCCCAGGGCCTTGAGCAGCCCCAACTCCCCGGGGCTGCCGGTGGCGAGCGTAAATTTTTCGGGACCGCTGCCATATACGCCGTTAAATGGAGCCGGGGCTGCCAGCGCTGCGAGAGACGCCAGTAATAAAATGAGACCCGCTACCGCTGCCAGAAATTTTTTCACCATGCCCCACCTCCCGTTATAGAAAATTTTTGAGTTTCTGATATGGCTATTCTTTTCAGGGAATATCCATGTCCAAAAAAATTTTGTCCGTACTTAAAGCTTCTGGGTCTGAATCCACTCCCGGAAGGTGTCCACCAGACGCCAGAACTGGGCCACGATTTCCTCACCGGCAGGGGTGAGCCAGGCCCGGCCGCCATTTTTCCCGCCAAAGCTCCGGGACACCAGTTCTTCGCCCGCGAGCCGGTTCATTTCGGCTACCAGCGACCAGGCATGGCTGTAGGCCATATCCATGGACCGGGCTGCAGCCGCAATGGAGCCCAGCTCCCGGATGCGTTCCAGGAGCACCACCCGTCCCCAACTCAGGAAAGCCTCGCCGTCTTTTTCCAGCCAAAGGCGGCCCTTGATCTTAAACCCGGTGGGGGCGGGACTTTCGGCCAGGGCAGTGCCCCGGCCATGATCGGTTCTTTTTCTTGCCATGGCCTTATTCTTTTTAGAAAATAGCCAAAAATCCATTAAAAACCAAGGATTTTTTCTTCCCGGTTGCCAAGCCGCAAGATTTCAGATAGTTTTATATATATCCTAACTCTACTAACAGTCCCAAGCACTGCATTGGCATCTTCTCGATCACACCTTCTGGGCCATTAAATCTTAAGGTATACGGTGCTGTAGTCGTGGCGCTCTTTATTCCGCCAGGAGCCGGGAACGAGGGAAAATATTACTTGACTTTATTTTTACTATAAGCTGAATATATGAGCAATATCAAAAGATTTTGGGATGAGCCCTGGTCCGGAGTCTATCCTTGGGGGAGGGAGGCCTTCCCGGGCCTGGGAACACACGGACGCGCTGCCGCAAGCGTTACTTCAGCTGTACCCTAATCCCCAAAAAATTCGCCTCAAGAGTTGAGGAAGACTTTGCCTCTTCGCAAGCATGAAAAATCATCCTGCGCCTCGTTAATGCGCGGGTTTAGACTGTGCGCCTGGCCCATCCTGATTGTGGCCGTGGTTCTGGCCGTGGCTTCAGTCTATTATACTTTTACCCACCTGACGGTCCGCACCAGCCGCAACGACCTGGTGGCCAGTAACCAGCGCCTTATCCAACAGAGCGAGAAGATGGACAAGGCCTTTGGGGGCCGTGACGGCATGGTGGTGGTGGTAGAGAACGGGCATCCCCGCCGGGCCATTAAGTTCGCCGAAGACTTGGCCACGGAGTTGCGGCGCTATCCTGAGCATTTTCCTGAACTTTTCTATCATATCAACCCAGAGAGCTTCAAGCATTCGGCCCTCCTCTATCTGGACGACAAAGATCTCACCAAGATCAAAGATAGTCTTCTGGGGCAGCAAAGTCTGCTGTCGGGCCTGGCCGCCAACCCGAGCCTGCTCACCTTCTACCAGTTAGTGAATGACCAGATGGCCCGGGCCATGATCGGGGAACTCTTCACTGGCTTTTTGGGTGAAAAGGAGAAAAAGGAACTACCGGATGTGTCCCTGCTGAATGCCTCTCTCCGGGGCCTGGTTGCCAGCCTGGAGGGTAAAAAACCCCAGAATTCCCTGTTCAGCAGCTTTTTCCCAAAGGAACTGAGCGACTTAGGCGACGCGGGCTACTTTTTCACCGATAATGACAAATTCCTTTTGTTCCTGGTGACGCCCAAAGGTGACGGTTATGCTTCCCGCAGTTTAGACCTGGCTCTCCTGCGCGACGTGGTGCATCGGGTCCAAGCCCGGTATCCCGGCTTGCAGGCGGGGGTGACCGGTCCTGACGCCCTGGAAGCCGACGAGATGCACAGTTCCATGCAAGACATCACCCTGGCCACTTGGCTATCCCTGGCCGGCCAGTTATGTCTGATGATACTGTTTTTCTGGAGTCTGAGGCGCACCCTGGTGGAGGGGTTTGTGCTCATCCTGGGTCTGTGTTGGACTTTTGGGCTAGTCACCCTGGTGGTGGGCCACCTCAACCTCCTCTCTCTGATTTTTGCGCCGTTAATGTTGGGACTCACCATTGACTACGGCATTCACTGGTTTTGCCGCCTGGAAGAAGAGGAAGGCGCCGCGGGCCATTGCAGCACCGAGGTATTAGCCTGCACGTTTCAGCGCTCGGCCCCGGGGATCGTCTACGCCGGTTTGGCTGCCGTTGTTTCCTTTGTGCCTCTGGCTTTTGTGGGCTTTAAGGGGCTGGCGGAATTGGGCATCATCCTCGCTATGGGCATCCTGGTGATGCTGATCGCCACCCTGGTCCTGGTGCCATCCCTGGTGATTATTACGGAAAAATGCACTCCGGGGGACTTCCCCCAGGAATGTCCGCCGCAACCCATACCGTTTCTGCATCTGCATTGGCGTCGGCCTGGTCTCATGGTCGCTCTGGGGGTGATGATTACGGCCCTTGGGGGGGTTGCTCTACACTATGTTCCATTCGATCTGAACCCCCTGCACCTGCAGAATCCTTCTGCCGAATCAGTGGTGTGGGAATACAAGCTCATCGAGGATTCCAAATACTCCACCTCATATGGCGCCCTGGCCACAGCCTCTCTCAAGGAACTTCAGGCCCGGAGCGAGGCCCTGAAAAAGCTGCCCACGGTCTCTCACGTAGAGTCAGTGCTCTCTTTTCTGCCTCATCAGGTAACGGAAAAACGTCAGATCCTCAGGGAGATGCTGCCGGTCATCCGCAGCATCAACTTCCCCGGGGCCCCGGCGGGATCCTCCGATCCCCAGAAGTTGGCCGGGATTTTGAGCCGGCTCAATTTTAAAATGGCTGAAGCCGTCAAGAACCTTGAAAAGGAGCAAGCGGCCACCAAGGAGCAGTTTGTGGAGACCCATCGGCTCATTAATCAGATTGTGCCGCGGCTTTTGGCCGACGATCCTCAATTGAACCGCCGCCTGGCAGACTATGGGAAGTATTTTTTCTCGGATCTGAGAGACACCTGGGACCAGTTCCGGGACTACGTCATATCGGGGTTGAATGCCCCGGTCCCCACTCTGGCGGACTTGCCCCGGCCAGTCCGACAACGCTTCGTCAGCCCTGATGGCTTGTACCTCATCCGGGTTTTTCCTTCGGAAGATACCTGGAATTTTGGCCCCCTGAAACGGTTTGTTAAAAGTCTCTGGAGTGTTGACCCTAATTCCGTCGGGGACCCGGTGCTCCTGTATAACTTCACTCTGGGGTTCCGAAATTCCATCCTCTGGGCTGCGGGCATGGCCTTATTGGCCATTGCCGTCATGCTGGTGCTGCTCTTCCGCAGCCTGACAATGGCCCTGCTGGCGCTGATTCCTTTGCTGGTGGGCACGGGCCTCACCATTAACTTGATGTGGCTGCTCAACCTCCCGTTCAACCAGGCCAATGTCCTTTTCGTGCCGTTGGTTCTGGGGGAGGGGATTGAATTCGGGATCATTATTTTGGCCCGGTGGCGGTTGGAAGAATCGGCCAGGGCCATTACTCTGCCCGCCAGCACCGCCAAAGGGGTGGCCCTGGCGGCCTTGACCACGACCTTGGGGTTCGGGAGTCTGATGGTTTCAGGGCACCGGGGCACCTTCAGCTTGGGGCTGTTGGCAACCGTGGGCAGCCTGAGTGTGCTTGTGGCCTCTTTGAGTATCTTGCCGGCTTTCCTCCGCCTGGTGGAAAAGGGTTACAACCTCCAACCCTCGGTTAAGCCCTCTCTGGGCCTGGGACGCTGGTTGCATCGAATGATAAGGAAGAAAACCGATGAGAAGACCGCTCTGGATCTTTAGCCTGGCTCTGGCTGTTTTCTGGGTTTGGACCATGCCCGCCCGGGCGGAAAGTCCCACGGCTTACGCGCGGGGCATCCTGGATAAGGTCATGAGCCTGCAAAATGGCGCCGCCCTGTCCAGCCAGGCCAGGGCGAACGCCATTCACGGCATTATTGAGCGCAGCTTCGATTTTGCCATGATGGCCAAAAATTCGCTGGGCTCAACCTATGACAGCATCAGCGCGGGCCAGCGCCAGGACTTCACCAGCACCTTCAGCTACCTGTTCCAGGATTCTTACACTCGCCTGGTCCTCAACTTCCTCAAAAAGGAAAACATCCAGTATGGCGCCGAACGCCGGGAAGGCGATAGAGCCCAGGTAGCCACCACCATCGTACGCCCCAATGAGAACATTCCGGTAACCTATCTGATGCACGCGACCGGTCAAGGATGGATTCTCTATGATGTCATTGTGGATGGGGTCAGCATTCTGCATAATTACCAGACACAGTTCGGACAGGCCATCCGCACCAAGTCTTTCGGATTTCTCCTGAATAAAATGGAAGAACAGCGCCGCGCCCTTCAATAACTGCATGAGCCGGCTGCCGGCCCTTGTGCTCCATCCCCTTTGCTCTGTCTGCCGCACCACGGAAATATTGCCCGCATCAGCCACGTCTAGCGCTTTTTATTCTTTACTAAGTAAGTTGCGCTTTGCTACGGGCGGCATTGACATCGCTCAAATTTTTCTTACCTTTCAAGACAAATCCCGGTTCAGCGGATCAGGAATCCCCTTGAAGCTGCAGGTGCCTTCACCACCCTAAGAAGTTGATGGCAATGCCGGGCTATTGACTGAAGGAGGAAGAGAGATGGTTATATATGTCACCCAAGCCGGTTCAGAGCGCAAGGAACTCGAGGAAGTTCTGGTGAAAGAAGGAGTGACCTACCAGCAGTGCCCTGCAGGCCAAGATCGAGAATTGGGCAGTCCGTTGCTGGAAATCCAGGCTAATCTGCCGGAGGTCTTTCCTGTGCCGTCCCTGTACGCCCAGAGCGAAGGGGATGTCCGGGCCTGGCGTCTGCCTTCCGGGCGGTTGATTATCACCGACTTACAGGGCAACCTGGAACAGATTGCTACGTCGCCGCCTTCAAGGTAGTGGAAAAAGCCGGGTGAAGGAGAGAGCGGCCCCAGGCGGCTGCCCTTCACCCGCTGATGATCTCTCGAAGCAAGGCCGAACGGCTTGCGGCCTTCCTCCTGTCAAGCCGTGAGGTTCTCTCAACAGACCGCCATTCGGCGGACTCCCCGACGGATCTCGCGCCACCGAGGCTTTCATGCCTTTTCCAATACCATGTTTCACTTGAGAACAATGATGATCAACTGTTCGGACAGTTGTTCACTTTTTGAGACATTACCTAACTCGCAATTACCGGTTGATTCAATTTAAATTAACAATTTTAAACAGTTCCAAAATTGGCCCTCAAATTGCAATCTTGGCAGTAACGTGCTGGTTCCCTTCTGCAAGCGTCAGAATGGCGGGGCCGGAAAATACGGTTGATTTATCATCAATCTGAACAAAATTTTTACAAAAAAGGATTGAGAGTTTCTTATGATCAATTATAATAGCCTCGATGGCGGGCAAAATAGGAGGCCTAACATGTTAGGTCTAAGATTGATGGGGCTCTCTTCACAGCACAGCTGGCAATGGTTCTTAAGTGCAGTTGTGGTGGTACTCGGCTTGGTGGCCATATCCGGCTGCACCCCGCCGGCAACAAGCCACCTCACCGATGCTCAGGCTGCGGCCGCTACGGTGGCCGATCCGGATCAGGACAAATATCTTTTGGGTCCGGAAGATGCCATTGAAATTTCCGTCTGGAAAGAACCCGACCTGACCAAGCAGCTGGTCGTGCGGCCCGACGGTAAGATCACCTACCCCTTGATCGGTGAGGTTCAGGCCTCCGGGCGTACCGTCAAGCAGCTCCAGGAAGACATCCTCAAACGCCTCGAAAAGTATGTGACGGATGCTCACGTAACCGTCATTCTCCTCAAAGCTCAGAATTATAAGATCTACGTGACCGGTAAGGTCAACAAGCCGGGGGATTTCATGACAGGCAAGCCTGTCAATGTCATGCAGGCCATCTCCATGGCGGGCGGCTTGACGCCTTTCGCCTCGCCCGGCTCGATCATGGTAATTAGGTCAGTGGGCGGTAAAGAAGAGACTTATCCGTTCAATTATAAAGACGTGGCGCGGGGGTTCATGTTGGAGCAGAATCGAACGCTTTTACCGGGGGACGTGGTGGTCGTCCCTTAACGGAAAGGGAGAGATTGGGGGGATATGGGGACTAAAACTTGGGGGCTGGCGGGACTGGTAATCATCATGAGCATGGGAATGGTTAATATGGCCGTATCAGCTGATTGGTCCATCGTGCCTTCAGTCACTCAGCGGTCCGAATTTAACAGCAACTTGAATCTGTCGCCTACTAACGTGCTTAGCGATTATGTTTTCTCCCTGCAGCCAGCCGTTGACTTTAACTACACTACGGAAATCAGTCAGTTACAGGGACATTTGGGACTACTGGGCCAGCATTACATCAGCCATAGTGACATCGACCATATCGACCAAAATTACCAAATCAATGGGCGATATCAGGCGACTCCCAAGGTGAATCTGTCATTGAATACCACCTATATCAATGATTCGACTTTGGTTCAGGAATTAGAGACTTCCGGGCTGGTAATCGGCCGCACCCCGCGTCAATCTTTCTATGCCGGTCCGGGAGTCACCTACAATGTCACGGAACGCCTTTCTGCCACGGCCAACTACAGCTTTAACCGGGTGCTTTACCAGGCGTCCCAATTTACCGATTATACCAGCCACCAAGCGGGTCTGAACTTTACTTATTTATTAAAAAATGAGAAGACCTCACTCATTAGCAATAATAACGTCAGTGAAACGCTCTATCCCGGCGGTAATTACAGTAAATCCATAGGGATTTATGGAGGCGTAAATCATAAGTTTTCCGAACGCTGGGATGCCAACCTCATGTCTGGAGCAAATATAAATTTCTACAGCTTTGATACCCAGGTGTTGGATTCTTCGCAGTTCCCGTTCTTTACTTCAGTGAAGACTAAAAGACTTAATAGTTCAGGTGTGTCCCCGTATGTTAATTTCTCTACCAGTTACCGCTGGACCAATTTGACCGTGACCGGTGGCGGTAGCATGAGTCAACAAGCTTCGGCCTATGGGGCGGTTTATCAGGTGAACAGATTATTCGCGGCTATAGGTTATAATATTACAGAGAAATTGAGCGCCGGCTTGAGCGGGAGTTATTCTCTTAGCAATCAGTCGAGTCAAGATATCAGCAGCGAATGGAATTACTATAATGTCAGCCCCTCGCTTAGTTATAGGATCACTGAACGTTTTTCAGTATCACCCGGATACAGTTTTTCGAATAACGCGAGCCTGACCGACACCGGTTCATCGGCACATAATCATGTTGCCTGGATCCAATTTTCTTACACTTACCCCATTCATTATCAGAAATAACGCTAGATTAATTATTAATTAGCCATAACCTGCAAAAGTATCTTTGCAAGAGGGACACCTAACTCCGAGTGCCTTATGCTAAAAAAATTTCCAACAAACTCTCCAACGCCGGATTGGCTAGAAATCGCCCGGACTGTTTTGGAAAACGAAGCCAAGGCCTTAGCTGCGGTCGCGGCTCGGCTGAATCATAGTTTGACCGAAGCAGTAGAGCTTTTGCTCCGACATGAGGGCAAAGTAGTTGTGAGTGGGATTGGAAAATCTGGCCATATTGGCCAGAAAATTGCTGCTACGCTTGCAAGCACCGGAACCCCGGCGGTCTTTCTCCATGCTGCCGAGGCGGTCCACGGCGATTTGGGGATCTATACCCCTGGGGACCCCAGCATCCTGATTTCCAAAAGCGGCAGCACCGCGGAATTGCTTCGGCTAATCCCCATCTTGCGACAATTCTGCTCTCCCTTAATCGCCATCGTGGGCAACCTCAACGCTCCTATGGCCAAACAGGCCGATGTGGTCCTGGATGCCCGGGTGGAAAGAGAAGCCGATCCCCTCAACCTGGCGCCGACCTGCAGCACAACTGCGGCATTAGCCCTGGGGGATGCCTTAGCAGTGGCGTTGATGCAGGCTCGTCGATTTACTGATCAAGATTTTGCCCGCTTCCACCCCGCCGGCCAATTGGGCCGGAATCTCTGGCTGAAAGTGGCGGATGTGATGCACCAGGATGAAGCCGTCGCCTGGGTGAAACCGGAAACCCCCTTGCGCCAGGTAATTATCGCCATGTCCCATCACCCCCTGGGAGCGGCGTGCGTGGTGGATAAGGAGCATCTGCTCCTGGGGATAGTCACTGACGGCGACCTGCGGCGAGTTCTCCTAACCCACGAAGAGATCCAAGGCTTGCGGGCCGCAGAATGCATGACGCGCCAACCCACCACTATTTCCCCCCAGGCCAGTTTAAAAGAGGCCACCCGGCTGATGGAAGATCGCCCCTCGCAGATTTCTGTCTTACCCGTGGTGGATCCGCTGAGCCAACGCTGTTTGGGCTTAATACGGATCCATGATATTTATCAACCGGAACTGATCTAGGGAATGATTATTGCATAGCCTATTTGTCAAGAATAATTAGGTACCCTCGGCACCCGAGAGGAACAAAGTATGATGCCAAATGAAGCAGCCGATTTCGGACAGTATGTAGCGATTTTTAAAAGCAGGAAAAAGTATTTTATCATCCCTGCCTTGACGATTTTTGTGGTAGCCGCCCTGTTCGCTTACCTCTGGCCTGCCACCTATCAATCGAGCTCGACCATTTTAATCGAGGAACAGCAAATTCCTCAGGAGTTTGTCAGGTCCACGGTGACAGGCTTTGCGGATCAGCGGATCCAGAGCCTGACCCAGCAGATCCTGTCTCGCGTCAAACTCTGGGAGATTATTCAACAGTTCAAGCTCTATCCTCAACTCCAAGAAAAATATACCCGGGAAGAGATTCTGGAAAAGATGCGCGATAATATCAGGCTCGAAACCATCAGCGCCGAGGTGGGAGATCAGAAAAAACGACGGGGGGGGCAACCCGCCGTGACCATCGCCTTCTCCATTGCCTACAAGGGAGATAACCCCGGGATGGTGCAAAAGGTGGCCGGAACGTTAGCATCCCTTTATCTTGAACAAAATCTCAAGACCCGGGAAGCCCAAGCCCAATCCACCACCAAATTCTTGGAAGCGGAACTGAAGGAATTGCATGAGCGCATACAGAATCTGGGGAAGAAAATTACCGCCTTCAAAGAGCAAAATGAGGGCTTGCTGCCTGAGCAGCAACGCTTTAACCAGGAACAAGTTGCACGCATGGATACCGAGATAAAGCAACTGGAAAACAATATTCGCAACGCTGAGGAGCGGAAAACCTACATAGAAGGGCAACTCGCCACAGTGAGTCCGGATACTACTTACACCGGCGGCTCCGGGGAAAAGCTTTTGTCGCCGTCCGAGCGCCTCAAGGCCCTGGAAGTTGTCTTGGCCGACCTCCGGTCGAAGTTTTCTCCCGACCATCCTGATATCCGCAAGGTGCTTCGGGAAATTGGCGAACTCAAGAAATTACCCGGAGCAACTTCCGGGAGCGCCGTGGCGCGCCGCAAGAAACTTGCCCACCTTAAAAACGAATTAGCCGAGAAACAGGGGAAGTACTCCGACCAGCATCCTGAAGTAAAAAAGCTGAATGCCGAAATCGCCAATCTTGAACAATTACCTAGCAAGCCCAGTGCTTCTCAATTCACCACCGAACCGGAGAATCCGGCGTTCATCAGTCTCACCACCCAGGCCAAGGCCGCCGAGATCGATATCAGCGCGTTTCGCAACCAGCAAGCCGCCTTGCAAAGCAAAATCCGGATGTATCGGCAGCGTCTCGAGGATGCTCCGAAGGTGGAACAGGGGTATATGGCCCTCATGCGGGATTATCAAAATGCCCATGCCAAACACCAGGAGGTCATGAACAAAATCCTGGAGGCCCGCATCGCCGAAGGTATGGAAGAGCATCAGAAGGGGGAGAAGTTTACCCTCATTGACCCGGCGAGTTACCCCGAGAAACCGGTTTCCCCCAACCGTCTGTTAATCCTTTTGGCCGGAATCTTCTGTAGCCTGGGAGTGGGGGCTGGAAGTGTCGCCCTGGTGGAGCATTTGGACCACTCGGTAAAAGACAGCGATGATTTGGTTCGACTCACCGGCCTACCCGTATTGGGATCCATTATCCGGATTCAGACCGAGGAAGACATCGTCCAGGCGCGTCGGAAACGCAAATTGATCTGGATGGCTTCCTGCTCTTCCTTGATCATCGGACTGGTCTTGTTTCATCTTCTTTACATGGACCTCTGGATACTCACTGCCAGACTTTTGCGGCTGGCTGGAAAATACACCTGACCGGCACGATCTTGGTAGGGGCATGGAGTTGAATTCTTTAGCTAACCTTAATCCAGGGAAGATACGACCGTGAGTTTTATAAATAAAGCCTTAGAAAAAGCCAAGTCCTTGCATCACAAAACAGTGGAGCCTCAACTCCCCACCGGTCAAGAGCTGCCACAGGCGCCTTTCCCTGATCTGGAAGAGATGGCGGGGTTTGGCGAGACTCAAGGAGAAATCCATTACACTTATACCCGCAAGATAGCCGTTAGTATGGAGATGCTTCGCCAAAATCGCTTAATTGTTAACGGCAGTGATAAGACTCTGTTGGAAGCCTATAAGCTGTTGCGAACCCACGTCTTGCATCGCACCAAGAAAGAACATCGGAATACCCTGATGTTTACCGGCCCTTTGCCCAACGAGGGCAAATCTCTTACCGCAATCAATCTGGCCATAGCCATTTCCCAAAAAGTGGGACAGACCGTGCTGCTGGTGGATGGTGATTTGCGCAATCCGTCTATTCACCGCTACCTGGATCTGCCCTCGGGCCCGGGGCTCATGGATTTCTTGATTTCAGGCTACCCTATCGCAGACTCCCTGGTGCATCCGGAGGGCCTGGCCAATCTGGTGGTGCTCCCTGCGGGCAGCGCGACCCACGATTCCGCCGAACTCCTTAGTTCTCCCCGGATGTTGGATTTGGTTCGGGAACTGAAACATTTTTATCCGGACCGCTACGTTCTCTTTGATTTGCCCCCTTTGCTCTACGCCGATTCCTTGGCCTTCGCCCCACTGGTGGATGGCATCATTTTGGTGGTGGAGTCCGGCAAAACGCCTCGGGAAGAAATCGCCCACGCCATGGACCTGCTCAAAGAATTTCCGGTACTGGGCTTTGTGCTCAATAAAATCGACACCATGCCAATGTCCTACGACTATTATCCCAAATACTATCGGGATCAGGACTCTCAAAAACCCCTCACTCTACCCTGGCAGAAATGAGCCTATGTACGAAGAATATTACGGACTGAAGGAACGCCCCTTCACCCTGGTACCGGATCCCAGTTATTTGTTCCTGGGGTCCCAGCATAAACTGGCCAGGGCTTACCTGGAATACGGCATCAAGGAACGGATGGGGTTTGTGGTGCTCACAGGAGAAGTGGGCACCGGCAAGACCACCTTGATAAAATCCTTATTACGGGAAAAAGAGGCCAGCCAGAGGGTGGGAGTCCTGTATCAGACTTCAGTGGAAGCTGAAGATCTCCTTGATGTGCTTCTGAAGGAATTTGAGATTCGCAACCCTCTCGGCGCCGGTCGCGCCGCACGTCTCAGTGCCTTTAATCAATTCCTCCTTTCGGCTTACGCCCGCGGTGAACGCGTCGTGCTTCTGGTTGATGAGGCCCAGAACCTGGGCCCCAAGGCCTTGGAGGAGTTGCGCCTTCTGTCAAACTTGCAAACTGAGAAAGAGCCCCTGCTCCAGGTGATCCTGGTGGGGCAACCCGGGCTGAGAGATCGCTTGAGGCACCCGTCCCTCCGGCAACTGGCTCAACGGGTAGCCATTCATTATCATCTCCGACCTTTGGATGAGGATGAAACCAAAGAGTATATTCGGTACCGCCTGGCTCGGGCCGGAGGCAGTGGCATATTTACCGCCTCGGCGTTAGATAAACTCTATGATTATACTCAAGGCGTGCCACGCCGGATCAATGCCTGGTGTGATCTGGCTCTGGTGGCCGGATTCGCCGAGGGCAGACACGAAATTGATGGGGAGTTTATCGACCTGGTTATTACCGCCCAGGGAGGTAGCCTGGAGGATATTGGGGGAGAATCGTCAGAGGAATCGTCGCCGTCTTTGACTCCGGAAGTCACTTCGGAAAGAGTCGAAGCCGTCACTCCCGGTCAGTCCAATGGGCTGCACGCGACCGTGTCCGACTTGTCTGGACGGGTAACTCGATTGGAAGGGTTGGTCTTGGAAATGACCTGCCAGCTGGTTCCGGTGCTAACCAAATTCATGACCTCGCCAATGCGGGCCGAGCCATTCCAGCTTCCGGAAGACTCCGGCGAAGCCCTGGCGCCCGCCCCTGAAGCTTCACTTTCCCCGGAAAGTCTGGCGCAACCCAGAAAAGGGTGGTGGTCCAGGTTTTTAAAATATGGTCAATGATTCTGAATTCAGGAAATCATGATATCTGCACCACACTCCTTTTTCCTACGAAGCATCACACCTAAGAACAAAAAGGGGTGTTGTACCGATTTCTGGCTGAAAAGCATCTCTGTAAGTAATACCCACGATGCGGATTCTGGTCACAAAAGGATAGCGGAGCAATCCAGGGATCTCCTAACGGGGGAAGCCGAATAAAACCGGTAGATCAGCCAAGACCGGAATACGCCGCTCCTATACCAAACCCATAACACCAGCAACTGGAGGGGCCACGCGTCGTGGCCCCTCCAGTTGCTGGTCCGGCGGCACAATAATGCTAACAAACCCTTATGGTTATATGCACAATGATAAACCTGGGGTATCATAAAAAACATTTCCAGCCAAGGCCCCTCCCGTATAATTAGGCCCCAATTCTACAATCCCGCAGATAATGACTGAGGAACCTGCTTTGGGAACCAAAGCTGTTGCCTGAGAAGCGGCCACGTTACCTTTTACCACAGAGGCGGCCCCATTGATGTCCAGGCAAAGGGCTACCTTGCAGTACTCCCCCGCTCCCGTTCTCAAGGCGGTCAAGTCCCAGAGGCCAGCGGGATCAGAAATGGCTTTTTGATACGTCACGCCATTAATTGCCAGCCATCCTGCCACCGTGGATTTCATCTTGCCATTAGTTGTGCCGGCTGCGATGGTGAGGGATGAAAGCAGAATCCCAGGAGACGGTACAGTTGTCCGACTCTGCTCCACAAAAACTCCATTTTGCTCCTTAAAGGTGATGGTCTCTTTTTTAGCAGGATCGGTGGTCGGTCCAAAGTCGCCATTTTTCAAATAGAGGTAACTATACTGCGGGGTCTTAGCTCCGTCTCCGATAACGCATTGTCCGCCACCACCTGCGGTCACTCTGAACCGCATTAGATAAGCTAGAGCATAACTCGATGGATTCCAAGGCAAACCAATTGCATTAAAATTGTTTTCAGCCTTCCAACCAGCTTGCGCGAAAGTCGTGCCGGTTTTTGTCTCACCAACCAAATTCGCATCATCCGTAGTGAGAACATTGTTGGTGATTGCCGTGACTTTGAATTTGCCGTTGTTGCCAGAGTTCAGAATGTTTATCTGGCAGCCCGTTCCAGCCCCACCATAGGTAGTGGTGTGGTTACTGGCTATTGTATAGGAAGTGCCGGCCGACACTAAGCTAACAGCCTTCACCCCACCGCTGCCATCAACGGCGTCAACTCTGACGGTCCCGTCACTACTACTTCCAGCAGTGTTGATGGTTAAGATGTCTCCAACACTGTAACCAGTCCCAGTCGCAGTGGGGGCTCCGGAAACCTTTCTAATTTTTCCAGCAGCGGCAAAACCAGAGGTGATGACGTAATCCCCAACTTTTAGGGGGTATTGGGCTTGTAACCAAGAACTCAACCCAAGCAAGGTAAAAGTTTTTGCGGCGGCATCAACTGTCACACCAGGGTTGGTCGGAAGCAGCGAGAAATAATTTTTCTGCGGCGGATACCATGTGCATACCTGATATCCGGGTTTGTCGAAAATGTTCGCTCCGAGGGTAGTGAGTGTCACCCATTCATACCCATCATAGTATTCGGCCACGATGCCATTGCCGATGGATGGGGTGTTTACCCAAAACTTTACTCCAACTAGAGGATTCAGATCTCCCACATAGAGGCAATCCCCTACAGCCGCAGTGCTTGAAAACGCTGTAAATGACGCCGAGTTGTAATTGTTGGCCGAAAATCCAGCCGCGGTCGTGTAACCATAAACTATCTGTGCTTGCCCTGCTTGACGAGCCGCAAATTGCAAAAAGGTTGTATAAGTATCTCCGAGCATAATTTCCAACTTGCGGCCAGGAGCGATGGAGTTTTCAAACCATTGGTAATTGGTGGTTGCGGTATTCTTGGTCGTAAATTTATCCGCAGTAAGAGCTACTGCTCTATAGGGGAAAGCCCCAGTCAGTAGATATGGGATCGCCCCAACATCTATGCCGATATTATTATAAAATTGCCCAGGGCCGGATGCGGAAAGGCTGGCAGGGTTAAAGATAGCTTTAGTATTAAGAGAAAAATCATTACCGGTTATAATGCTGTCCGTGAATCCCTGCGTGTCAAACGCAGTAGGAGAAGACATTTTGTTACCGATTATGAGGCATTTGTTCAATACCCGGCTGGGAGCATAAATACCAAGTACATCGCCGCCAATTTGGTTGCCAATAATCATCATTCTCACATTCCCAGTGGGGGTTGTGCTAATGGCAGTTCCACACTGTCTTATCCAGTTGCCTTGTACATGATTACAAATGCCGTCATCTAACGTTACGCCGATAGCGCAACATTCAATGATATTGTTTTGTAACATTGCAGAAGATGACCAAACTCCAACACTACCATCTGTATAAACACCAATCATATCTGGACCAGTGATACGACTATTGACAAATTTTGAATCCGAGCAAATATGGACGCCTCCAGCACCTGAACTTGGATTTGCCTCGATATTATCAATGTAGGTCATCATGCCATGGTCGCTGCAATAGATAGCCCAAGCCGATCCACTGCCAACATGCACCCGAGAGATACGCGTATTATTAGACTTCCAATTTCCAGAAGTACCAACTTCGATTGTATTCTGGTAGTCGACATTGCCAGAAATATTAAGATCGTAAATTTGGCAACCTGTGGCACTGTCAATATATATGAACCTTGTGCCGCTTCCTTTTGAGGTGATTAAGGTGCCATTTGCAAGGGCGCTTTGCCAACCCATGCCTACACCCCGCAAGATACTTCCATCTTGCAAATAAAGTGTGCCGTCTACAAAATAATTTCCAGAAGCAAACTGTACGGCCAAATGTGGTCCTACATTCCAACCATCGACTTCAAGATAAATGCCGTTATTGATGGCATGGTTAATAGCTCTGTTATTATTCGTGTAATTCCCCTCACCACCATTAGCAATAGCGCCCCACCATTCCGGTCTCACATAACCCTGAGTACTATTTATGAACTTAACTCCCCAGGCTTCACGCGCAAGGATAGTATCGATATTAAGGTTCAGACTACTACCATTTCCATTTACGAAATTTCCGTCTGGTCCTTTAAGGTTGAATGAGTCTGGTTGGCCTGCAATTAAACTGACAAACCAGTAGTTATGGGAAAGGCCAGTTGTTTTCCAGATTCCACAGCCGTTAGTGGATGCAACAAAAACAAATTCTCCGTCCCGAAAACCATGACCCGGTATAGTTACGACAAGTGGCACCCCACTGGTAAAGGTCCCGCCAGTTACGACTTTGGGGGTGTAATCATAGATGTTATTATCAACGAAGATTTGGTAGTTGCAGTCTTGGACAGTGCCATAAATTGTAAGGCGCACCTGGGAATTAATAATAATCGGCGCTCCCGGCATCACCTGTAAGGTAACACCGGCAGGCAGTGTGCGATTAACAGACAAGGTGCGAGCTGATGCATCGAGACCTGCCGGGACGATGATCGTGGTGCCTGCTGGCGGTATCGCGGCCAGAGCTGCATCCAAGGTGTTATACGGTGCCGGATCGCCTATGGTTTTGTGCGGCTTGCCGGTAATTGTTGACCATGCCGGTATCGCTGAATTCACCCATCCAAGACCCGCTCCCAGCGCTGAGTTTGCGCTTAATACCATGCCGTCAGTCCCCGGGCCAACCTCTATCGGCGTGCCGGAAGCGGAAAATCCGACGAGGCTCCCTTTCCCGGTACCGAGGCTCTTGGGGATTTGCGCGTCATTAGTGACATTGCCCAGGCCCACTTGAGACGGAGTCCCGATAGTGCCAGTGTGGACCGAAGAGCCATGGACCATGGGGGTCCGGGCGTTGGTATTGCGCGGATCGGCATCTGTCACGTAGAGGTTTCCGACCCCGGGGGTGCCGCTGGTCCCGCCCAGAGCTACTTTCTGGTCGACTGTTGGGTCGTTGGCGTTGGAGTGGGTGGGGTAATTGAGGCTCAGCTTGCTTTCAGTTATAGCCGCGGCAGGGGCCACGTCGACGTCCGCCACCAGCATGGCAGTGGAGTCTTCAACGCCAGCGGTCACGTGACGGAAGCCGCTACCGGTCGGCGGGGTTCCGCTCGAGGGATCGCCCCATGAGACCGCGCTGCCGTCGGAGGTCAGGAACTTGCCATTCTTCCCGGTCTGGTCTGGAAGCACCTGGGCTGCGGTAACATTGTGGGGATTGACGGTGCTGCTGATGTGCGACTGAATATTGGCGTTAGCCGGCTCCTTGCTGTTCAAAGCCGTTTGTAAGTCCCCCTGGGTACTGAGGGTCCCCGCAATGCTGCCCCATGCGGCAGTCCCTGCCGGGGCATCCTTCCAGGCCACTCCTGCCGGCTGGGTGGCATCCGCCGTGAGGACTTTGGTATCGGCCCCTACCGGAACTTCCACCGGCGTGGCGGAACCAGAAAAGGCAATAAGGCTCCCTTTACTAGTGCCGACACTTTTGGGAATCTGGGCCTCATCGGTAACACTACCTAAACCGATCTCAGTTTTAGTCGTCCCATGCGGATTCCCGGGGGTGGCAATATGTGCCTGAATATTGGTATTGGCTGGCTCTTTGCCGTTTAAGGCATTCACCAGGTCAGTCTGATTGTTGAGGTTCCCCAAAATGCCGCCCCAGTTGCTTGAACCACTCGAACCAGTTCCGGCTACCCATTTAAATCCAGAGGGATGCGATGAGTCAGCCGTTAACACGGTCCCATCCACCCCTACCGATACCGTGTCCAATTGACCGTCATCCTTAGCTGTCGCAAGGTCACCTTTCTTCTTCAAACAAATTTTTAGACTGGAATTTTTTACTATTGAAGGAATTTCCATGCTATCACCTCAGCTTCCAAATTTATAAAACGGGGTAACGTTTACCTTCACCGTTCCACTTTGGCTAATTACCTTGAATTGAGAAACACTTGCTCCTACCAGATGCCAATAGTCCCCGTCGTTTAAGACATCACCGTCGGTCGCAGTGGGATCGCCCCCCTGATCATCGCGGAACCTTACCGCTCCACCATCGACAAACACTCGGGCAACTTCCATGGTCCATCCCGTCAGAAGACCTGTTGTTGGCTTAATCTGTTCGGAAGTAAGGCTTTGGATGACGTCGCCGACATCCAACTGGATCCTGTCACCAACTTTTAGATTTTCAAAGTCCACGATCTGCACCTCTCTTAAAGAAATTTTAGGCTGCTCGGTTGGCTGTTTGGCCCTGGCAAATCCGCCAGCAGACTGAGCCAATTGTTTTGCGCCTCAGGTCTCTTGGAGTCCAGCTCTGCTTTGCTCGGCCTGTATACTGCAGGCCTTGCCGACCCCTCTAAGCCAGCCGAAAGCGCGGAGTCCACGCGGCTCCCGTTGGCTGCTTGGATTTTAAGTTTCGGCCTTATCTGACCGGCTTGCAGATTAGTCCCCTGCCGGCCACTCTGACGCCTGGTTGCCGTCGGCAGATTTGGGAACCCGCGTCATGTGTCACCTTCCTCAATCAAATTTGGCATTACTCAGCCCACCTTGGCTCTTATTGATTGAAGGTAACCTTATTAAAAATGCTTTTATTTTTCAAAAACATATAGGACAGATGACGGCCATTCGTTAAAACTTGGGAACATTCAGCGGGCAGGCTCAATAAGGCGGACGATGCTCTTTGCCCCTCCCGGGGGCATGACATGCACTATTTAGTTGTCTCTTACGCATTAGTTAACTAGAATGGGGGATAGCTGACGTTGTTAGAGGCACGTCTTCGCAATTATCTATTTTATCAACACGTTGCTTAGATTAGTTTGCCATATTATAAATTTTTCTATAATATATTGTAGATATTAATTATTAAATGTTTTATTATAACAAAGCCTGGATTGGCTTCGACAAGACATGAGTGCAAGTGGACAAAATGTTTAATTTCTGAAACTTAGCGATTAAATGTTCACATAATTTTTCATTCTATGAAACCTCCTGCAGTTAGCCAATCGTGGGTTATCTGAAATAATTTAATATTTTAACTAGTTATATACATGGCCTTAAAATTGCAAACTCAATGTTGAGTCTGCCTAAGCTGACTCGGTGTGAATTCAATGAGCTACACCTTCGAGGTCCTGAGAGAGCCTCGGCTGGGGAGTTAGCCCAACCATAAAGAGCTGTGTTATGGCAATGACTTAGGTCAGGCCGGTTGTCTGGACAGGTCCACCAGGAGTTCTGAACGCCTTACGATAAGCTTGGTGGTCAATATATCAACCTCAAAACCTGGCACTGCAAACGTGGTTTCCGGTGTCGGCTTTCACAATTATTTTCGCTATTATTAACTACTTGACCTAAATTGACGATTCTCAGACCATATGAAATCAGAAACTAACTCCATATCAAATTTTTATTTGGGCGCCGGGGTGATCTTGGCCCTGGGGGTTTGTGTTCTCTATTGGCCGGTCTTGGTCAAACTCGCGCAAGAATTGGCTACCGACGAAGACTTTTCGTACGGCTTGCTCCTGCCCTTTGTGAGCGCTTACCTGGTCTACTTAAAATGGCCGGAACTTAGGCGCACTCCCTGGCAGCCCAACTGGCTGGGGTTAGTGATCATGGCGCTGGGGCTCGGCCTATTCTTGGCCGGCAAACTTGCCGCAGAGTATTATAGCACCCGGGTTTCCTTCCCTATTTTTATCTCCGGGATTCTGCTCCTCACCGGAGGGTGGAAAATCTTGCGCCTCTTGGCCTTTCCGCTTCTCCTCTTAATACTCATGTTGCCCCTTCCAGGCATTATCATGGGCGCCTTAACCCTCCCGTTGCAATTAATTTCCTCGCGCCTGGCCGCCATATTTTTGCGAGCCTTAGGTTACCCCTTGCTCCTGCAAGGCAATGTCATCGACCTGGGGGTGAGGCAACTCCAGGTGGTGGCCGCCTGCAGCGGCTTACGCTATATCCTTTCCCTCCTGGCCCTGGGAGTTATCTATTGCTATTTTTATCAACGGCGGCTCTGGAAAGGCGCCCTCCTGCTTATCTCCCTGATCCCTGCCGCCATTCTGGCCAACGCCTTGCGGGTAGCGGCCATGGGGGTCTATCCCGCCTTACAGGAAGGGTTTTTGCATAGTTTCAGCGGCTGGCTGATCTTCATCTTTTGTTTCGGGTTTTTGGCCCTGCTCAACTGGTTCCTCAATTATCTGGAGCCCTCGACCGAAGCTGCGCCTGCTGAAACTGCGCCTGTCAAAGACGAAGGACCGCCATCACGCGTTCCTGCTTCTTACCTGCCGTTTTTGATTGCCGGCCTGGCTATG
Source organism: Desulfobaccales bacterium (assembly GCA_041648175.1). Taxonomy (NCBI): domain Bacteria; kingdom Pseudomonadati; phylum Thermodesulfobacteriota; class Desulfobaccia; order Desulfobaccales; species Desulfobaccales bacterium. The sequence goes on from JBAZPO010000003.1 coordinate 198,398, forward strand.
ATAGTTCTCGGCAGTACTCTCATATATACCGTCGGTTCACCCCAGCGGGTGCCTTTGCTCCAGAGTTTTGACCACTTCCCTCTCCACGTGGGTCCCTGGCAAGGCCAACGGACCTACATGGATCCCCAAATATTCGAGAAGACCGACGCCGACTCATACCTTAATGCGGATTTTTCTTCTCCGAAAAAGGAACCTGTTTCCCTCTATATCGCCCATTATGAGACCCAGGTGAGTGCGGGAGGTTTAGGTCATAATCCTGGCAATTGCATGACCGGAACCGGCTGGAAGACCTTAGAATCCGGCACTACTCAGATTGCTCCTAATTTGCCGGTAAACTATTTGCTCTTGGACAGGCAAGGAGCCCGCCTTCTGGTCTACTACTGGAACATTCAGCAAGGTCAATGGGGGGCTCTGAGTTCGGCCAGAGTATATAAATTGCACACCATTATTAATGGGTTACGGCGGCATCGGTCGGATTGGGCCCTCGTTCGCCTCATCACCCCCGTAAACAATGATGAACAAGCGGCTCGCGACCGGCTGGCTGCCTTTGGACAACAGATCGTTCCCTTACTGCCTCAATTCATCCGGCAGTAAACCAACCGGCGACGCTTCTAATTAAAAACAATCATATTTCTCATAACTATTAAGTGATAGAAACGTCTAAAATCAGAGTAGCATCTCGAGGGGTCTGTTCTCAGGCAAACTAAAACCAACCGGGAACAAAAGAATTTTCGACGGATTTCTGGAGGTTACGTTATGAAGGGTAGGGCTGGTGTTGGCAATGATGTTTTGCCGGAAATCCGACCATTATTGGATACACCATTATTTATTTCATTAGTGATATTTTCTTTAATCTTGGCAATCGCCTGGCAATATATTTATGATTATCACATTGATAGTTTTTTTTATAATGCGTTGGCCAAAGGAGAAGCCGTTAAGAAACCTTTCTCCGGAAGGATTTTCTATCCAACAATTGCTCATCTGTTACAAAGATTAAGTGGATTATCATTGGATCATGCATTTGTTTTAGCTAATAGCATTGGCTTGCTTATGTTATTATTAACGGTCACTGCAATTATAAAATCAATCACTTCTTATGCGGTAATTGCCATCCCCCTTTTATTTACGCCTTTTTTAATTCGGTCTTTATCGTTGGTATTTTTGCCCGACCTCTTTTCCGCAGGGCTCACGGGGTTATTCTTTTATTTACTCTATCGGTCTTACTTCTGGCCCAGCCTGTCAATCTTGCTCCTGATATATCTCGCTCGCGAGAACGCCATTTTCCTCTGCCTGTCTTTGGCGGCAATGGGCCTCTGCAAATACCGACTGCGATGGGCTGTGGCCGGCATTGCGGTTTTGCTCATGGGCATAGTTATTACATCCTGGGCTGGGCGGCATGGCCTACCTCAAGAGTATCAGATGAATTTTCTGCTGTATCTGGCGCTCAAGCTCCCGAAAAATCTCCTCTACAATCTTTCTGGCATATTGATTTGGACCAATGTTTATCCCGATGTGGGTCATCCCTACTTCTTAATTACGCTCCCCGGCTGGCTGCCTTTGGGTAAACTCCATACCATCGGGATTACCCCCATGCAACCTCTGGTCACCTTAAACACTATCATGCTCCTACTTACGACTTTTGGGGTTGCTCCTTCACTGCTCGGGCTGGAATTGGCGAAACATTGGAAACAGATTTTTGCGGAAGACCAATTTTGGCTACAAGTCGCCATCATCTATGGGGTCAGTTCCTTCCTGGTCGGGATCGCGGTATCCTATGACGTTATAAGATTGCTTGGCTATGCTTTCCCGGCGTTCTGGTTAGCACTGCCCGCTCTCTTGCTGAGGTATTCCACCTTCAGCCTGAGTTCATTGGCAAAATTACTTTGCTATCAGGTAGTTGCGTGTTGGCTCCCCTGGATTTTGGGGATTCCCTGGTTCGTGGACAAGGTCGCTATGGACTCGCCCATACCTTTTTTGGTTGCGATTTTCGGCAGTATGATTCTCCATTTTTTGGCGGTCAGAACTGTAAATCATCGTCGTCAGGAGAGTTTGAATTTCGCCTGATTAACAACAATTAATTGTAAGCCTATTGTTAATGGAGTTTAAGGCGTATGTCTGCTGTAAAACCAATTGATTTATCAATAGTCGCTCCGATGTATAATGAAGAGTCGAATATTGATTATTTTTTTGATACTCTCATTCCAGTTCTAACCCGCTTAAATTTGGAATATGAGATCATCTGCATAAATGACGGTAGCAAAGATTGTACTTTAGAAAAGCTTCTCAACTATCATCAGAATAATCCTCAGATTAAAATTATTAACTTTTCTCGCAACTTTGGTAAAGAAGTTGCCATGACCGCCGGTTTGCACCATTCCAGCGGCCAGGCGATTATTCCCATAGATACTGACTTGCAAGATCCACCGGAATTAATTACAGAATTGGTAGAGAAATGGCGAGAGGGTTATGATGTGGTCTATGCTGTGCGGAGGCAGCGACTGGGGGAGAGTTCGTTCAAGCGCTTCACCGCCAACGCTTTCTACCGGTTCATCAACGCTATCAGTGATACCCCTATACCCAGAGATACCGGGGACTTTCGTCTCTTTGACCGTAAGGTGGTGAAAGAATTAAACCGGATACCCGAGCGGACTCGATTCATGAAGGGGCTGTTTGCCTGGGTCGGATTCAAGCAGGTGGGGATCGAATATGACCGGCAGCCAAGGTACCGGGGTAAAACGAAGTGGAATTACTGGAAACTTTGGAACTTTGCTTTAGATGGCATAACCTTATTTAGCACAATCCCACTTAAATTATGGAGTTACATAGGGATAATCATTTCATTATTGTCTTTCGGTTATGGATCGTTTTTAATTTTGCGAACCATAATTCTTGGGAAAGATGTTCCTGGTTATGCTTCTATCATGGTTGCGGTTTTATTCCTCGGTGGCTTGCAGCTTATCAGTTTGGGGATCATCGGGGAATATCTCGGGCGGATTTATGCCGAAACCAAGAGAAGACCACTTTATATAATCAATGAATTATATGGGCTTGAGAGAAAAGCCGAAGCTTAATAAAATTATGGAAGAAGCAATTTATCATAAAAACGCTGCTTACGAAGATCGCCATTGGTGGTTTTTAGGCCGTCGATCTATCATAAAGAAGGTTCTTGATGATTTATCACTTCCCAATAAAGCGAGAATCTTGGAAGTAGGGTGTGGGACCGGTGGTAATTTGTCGCTTTTATCGCAATATGGCGAAGTTTTTGGTGTAGAATTAGATGCATTTGCCCGAAATGTTGCCTTGAATCGACATATCGGGTCTATCCTCCCGGGTAGCCTGCCGCATGATATACCTTATCAAGATGATCTCTTTGACCTTATCGTGCTCCTGGATGTCTTAGAACATGTGGAGGAAGATGGCCTGTCTGTAGCGCAACTTTTTAAGAAGCAAAACCCCGGAGGCTATCTATTGATTACCGTGCCGGCATTCCCCGCCTTGTGGAGCGCTCATGATGAATCACATCACCATAAACGCAGATATATCTTTAAAACGTTAGTCCCTATCCTAAATGAAGCTCATTATAATATAGTATTTCATAGTTATATGAACACTATACTTTTTCCGATAATAGCCTCATTAAGAATGATAAAACGCTCCCATGGCAGTGATGATTTATTCATGCCACCGAATATATTAAATAATTTATTGTATAAAATATTTGCCATAGAACGTCATTTACTAAATTTAGTATCGCTCCCTTTTGGGACATCTTTACTTGTTTTGGCACGACGAGGATTCAAACCTCAGCCAGAAGAAGTGAAGACCGGGATTTAATTCCTCTACGAGTCAATGGGTTAGGAAAATCTGGTGGCGAGTTGCCCCCAATAAGTCCGTGATCTATGGAATTTGAAACAAAGGAACGCATGAAAACTTACCGGGAAACAATTGACAAGGCGCTGGTCTCAATAATATTGACCTGTGCTCTATTGCTTATTTCTCCGGTACATATAGTTCATGACTTCCAAAATATTTTTGCTCAAGCTGCTGACAATTTCGAAGGTTCAAATGAGACACCTCGGGCTTTTTCCTCAATGGAGCCTTTGCCTGAGCCCCCAACCGCATTGGTTAATAAACTTGATCTTTTTAAGTTGTTCGCAAAGTTACCTGAAGGCCCCCGATTTAAGAGCCAAAAAACGTTGGAGACACAGCTTCCTCCTCCTGCCGCTAAGATATCTGAACCGCCTCGGGTTGAGCCTCCAAGTTCCCACGATACGCCATCCAAAACCTCAGGTCTGGTAGATGTTCGCACTTATGGTTTTACTGAAGCAGCTATTAAGAAGGCTATTGATACTAATCAGGGGAAATGCACCCTGTATTTCTCTTCAGGCACCTGGCGCGTCGGTAGTAATTTGAATATTCCTGAGCGTGTGGCGATAAAAATCGAAAACGGGGCTACGCTTTCTATCGCACCGGGAGCGACTCTTTTAATTAATGGACCCCTGGTCGATTGTCTATGGCAGATTTTTAATGACGAAAATACTGATCTGACCAAAGGGGTTAAACTGGCCCGTCACTCCGTTACCTATGTGCGCCCCGAATGGTGGGGCCTGAAAAGTGCAAATAATATAGCCAATGCTAATGGTGCGGCCAACTGGAAGGCTCTGACCAAGGCGCTCAATTGCAGCACTACAGCCAAGGCCGAAATAACCGTGCTGTTTAGTCCGGGGCAATTCTTTTTTAATGACACTATTAAACTTACCCCACATTGCCATCTCAAGGGGCAGAATAATTTCTCAAGTTCGGGTTACGAAGGGACAAGGTTGCAGTTGGTCAGTGGCACCAACAAATATTTTTTTGAAGGGGACCACATTGACGGCCCGGTGCTGGAGAACCTCTTTATATCTGGAGGGTACAATGATGCCGACTGCATCTATATTCACGGCGGGCACTACGGGGAGATTAAGAACTGTTTCTTGCAGGGTACAGGGTTAGGTAAAACCCGCTATGCCATTAAAATGGCCCCACAAAACCAAATGGCGGTCGAAAATTGCCGAATATTAGCCGGCAACGGGATCTATGGGGGCAATATGGACGGGTGGATCAGGAGTTGCGAAATCCGCGGACCGGGATATGGCTCCAGCAATGTGGGGATCAAGGCGGTAGAAAGCCCTCTCATCCAAGACTGCATCATCTACGGATTTGCCCGAGGCATTGACGCTGGTAGACTGATGCTTATCTATGGCAACCGCATAGACCAGTGTACTATCTGCATCGGCAGCGGGAAAGAGAATATCTTGAGCGGTGTGCCATACACCGTGCCGGCAAGCCCGCCGTATACCTTGACCGTGGAACCCCACGATTGGGCCTTCAAGGACTATGGAGTGATGCGGCAAAAAGATTTCTTCACCGACGACAGTATCCATTTGACCAGGGTCCCCGCCAATCCTGGGCCTGGGCAATACACGGTGAAGGATGCCCCTTATGGAGGAACTTATTCCTTTAATAAAGCTGAAGCGGGAAAGAAACTTTGGTTCAATTATCGCCATAGCATTGAGTCCGGAGGAGCAACCTTAAGCGCGCAAATTATCGGCAATCGGATGGGCACCGCAATTATCGTTATCGATGCAGCCGTAGGTTCTCCCACCATTATAGGTAATATTTTGGGGTCAAGCAGAAGTGGGGGCAACGGCTGCGCCGTTTCCTTTCGCGGCTCCGGTGGCCTGCTGGCCTATAATAAATTTTTGAATAACGACCGTAATCTCTGGTGCGATACGACCCGAGTTCCTTTGGAATGCCACGACAACTTGGGGATTGATCGAGCCACGGACTCCGGCACCGTGTCGTCACTAATTTCTGGCGATATGCCAGAAGTTTATGCTGGCGATCTATGGGAAACCCAAAACAGCTCTCCCACCAACATTACTGCCATCAAATCCGCAGCGGAAGGGCACAAGATCACTCTTATCGTAGATAAAAACACCACGCTGCAGAAATATTGGGAGCCCTCGGACATCTATCTCACTTCTGATAATAATGCAACTTTCCGGACAACTGCCGGGAACAACCACAACTTTAGTGGCCAAAAAGATTTCAGCTATTTCCAGGGTCCTAAGGATGATGAAATCATTTATTTCGGAGACTACACCAGGTTTAACAGCCTCCTGTTTCATATCAAGGATAAGGTGGCTGCCAAAACCCTGGCGTTTAACTGGGAATATGGCACTCAGTGGGGCTGGATTCCCACCATGGAGCAGGTTCAAACGTGGAAGCCCGATACTCTTTATCCTGCCGGCAGCGTAGTTAAACCCGGTTCGGGAACCACTCCTCTGGTGTACATCAGTCAAAAGCGCGGTACATCGGGTCGAACGGAACCCAATTGGAAAAAGGTTGCCCAAGGTGAGTATGATCTATATGCCATTATCTCCGACCTTGAAATAGGCTGGCGCCCGTTTTATCCCCTCAAAGTGGCCAACTCGGATGCTTTGCAGGCCAGTGGGCCCGGTACGGTGGAAGTATTGTTGACCCCACCGCCCTCGACCTGCTGGATACCGGTAAACCCTAAAGATGTTACCGGCAGCACCTTTCCCGGTGGCACAAAATTCTGGTTGCGGTGCCGGTTGAGCGGGGTGACCGGAGGAACCAATGGCGGGAGCAACGACGCCCATGCCATCAAGAAATGCAATATTCGGCTGGCCACTGAAACCTTCAATCCGCCACTCAAGGCCATTTTGAATCTTATTTATCATAACCACTCTTGGCTTGAGGTCGGCAGAAGGTTGCTGTAATGGGATCAGTATTGTCCTGCGACGGTGGTTTTGCGAGCAGAGGTCTTCCGTTCTCCATAGGCTTGTGGGGCTCGATAATGGTTTGGTGCCTGTTCCATTTCTTTTTTGCTGATACTTCCTCCCTTTCTGAGAGGCATCTCATGGCCAAAGGGCTCACCCGGCGTCCCACCTTTGCCAATATCATCCAAGGATTAGCGACTTTGGCCTTAACCTTGATACTGACGCCAATTGGGGGCTTCCTATGTTAGACTTTCGCTCCCAGGGCTTTAAACGATACTTTTTCAATACCGCATGGATAGCAGCAGAAAATGTTATCCGTATGGCCGTGATCCTCATTGTAGCGGTGGCAGTGGCCAGGTATCTAGAGCCGGAGCGATATGGGCTTTTGAGTTATGCCGTGAGCTTTGCCGCGATTTTTTCCGTCTTTGCATCCCTGGGCTTAGATACAATTGTTATTCGCAATCTGGTTCAGGACCCTGCAGGCAGAGATAGATTGATAGGCACTGCCTTCTGCCTCAAGATCATTGGCGCCGGGCTGGTTCTCATCATGGTCTTTGGGGCATTGCAGCTGACCTCTAATGATCGCTTTACCAAAATCCTGGTCTTAATCATTGCCGCAGGGTCGGTTTTTCAATCCTTTGGAGTTATTGACTGCTATTTCAAATCCCAGGTTCTGGCTCGATTTATAACCTTATCTCGGCTCTGTTCTTTATTGATCACTTCGGCTGTAAAGTTCCTTCTTATCATTCTCAAGGCGCCCCTTATTTGGTTTGCCTGCGTAACTTTACTAGAAACTATTTTGATAGCTTTATTCTATGTGATTGTTTATCACCTGCAGGGGTTAAAAATATCTCCGTGGCGATTTGACCGACAAACAGCCTTTAAACTTTTAAAAGATTCGTGGCCTCTCATTCTTTCCAGTCTTGCAATCATGGTTTATATGCGTATTGACCAAATTATGATTAAGTCGATGCTCAACAATGAGGCCGTGGGAAATTATGCTGTCGCCGTCCGTCTTTCCGAGGCCTGGTATTTTATTCCTACGGCCATCAGCAGTTCTCTCTTACCCGCACTCCAAAAGGCCAAACAAATTAGTCAAGAGGTTTATCTTCACAGATTCCAGGTATTTTTTAATCTCATGACCTGGATGGCTATCGCCATTGCCTTGCCTACCACATTATTTTCCGGATACATAATAAATATCCTTTTGGGACCACAGTATAGTACGGCAGGTGGGGTTCTTGCGATAAACATTTGGGCGGGTATTTTTGTATTCTTGGGTGTGGCCAGCTCTAATTTCTTATTGGTGGAAAATTTAACTAAAACAGATTTTATGCGAACATTCATTGGATGTATCGTAAATGTAGGCTTAAATTTTTGGTGGATACCTAAATTTGGGATAAATGGGGCGGCGTGGGCTACGCTTCTCTCCTATGCTGTTGCTATTTTTTCTTTAATATTTGACTCCAGAACAAAACACTGTTTTATTATGATGGTTAAATCCTTTATCCCTACGAAAGGAGTGTGGCTACAAAATGATATCAATTAAGTATTTAATGAAAAGAGTCTTTCCTAATAACGTTATAAGCTGGTTAGGAAATATAAATAATAAATATTTTGATGGATATGCCTTAAAATCTTATTCGCAGGAAGGGGAGGATATGATCTTAAGACGACTATTTGACAACCAGAAAACCGGTTTCTATGTGGACGTAGGTGCACATCATCCCAAACGTTTTTCTAATACTTATTATTTTTATAAACGAGGTTGGAAAGGGATAAATATTGACGCAATGCCAGGTAGTATGAAGTTATTCAATAGGGTTAGACCAAACGATATAAATATTGAAAAAGCTATTTCAGACCGTAAAGAAGTTTTGACATATCATATGTTTAAAGACCCCGCAGTAAATACTTTTAATAAAAAACTCAGCGAAGAATCGGTTCTTATAAATAAGCGATCTATAATTACAGAACTGGAAATAGAGGCAGTTCCTTTAAAAAATATACTAGACAAATACCTTCCACCTAACCAAGCCATAGATTTTATCTCGATAGATGTGGAAGGTTTGGACATTAAGGTACTAAATTCAAATGATTGGCATAAATATCGCCCTCGCATTGTACTTGTGGAAGATTTAGATTTAACACTAAGTGACTTAGTAAGCAATGATATCTATAAGTTTTTAAGCTCAATTAATTATAAACTAATTGCAAAAACGGTGAATACATTAATTTATGAAACTGAATTTTAGGCTACGTAACGAATACTAACATAATTAATTTGGCTGGAGGTTTCATGGCATTCGCTCCCATTACATTGTTTGTTTACAATCGCCCCTGGCATACCTATAAGACAGTGGAAGCCTTGAAAAGGAATGTCCATGCGGACCAAAGCGAGCTTTTCGTATTTTCAGATGGCTCTAAGAATGATGCAGCAGCAATAAAAGTATTAAAAGTAAGGAATTATCTAAAAAGAATAACGGGGTTCAAAAAGGTAACCATCATAGAGAGAAATAGTAATTTTGGTCTGGCAAAGTCTATCATTAGTGGCGTTACCGAAGTTGTAGATTCTTATGGGAAAATTATTGTCTTGGAGGATGATCTTATAACGTCTCCATATTTTCTTAAATTTATGAATGATGGTCTGGAATTATATCAGGACTCAGATAAGGTTATTTCGCTCGGTGGCTATATGCATCCATTAGATAATTTGCCCGAAATATTCTTTTTACCAGGAACATATTGGTGGGGCTGGGGAACCTGGAAACGAGGGTGGAATCTGTTTGAACCAGATGGCAGCAAATTATTGCAGGAGTTGAAGGAAAGAAACCTCGAACAGAAATTTAATATGAATATGGCTGGTGGTTGCTTGGGGATGCTAGAAAGTCAAGTAGCAGGGAGGAATGATTCGTGGGACATCAGATGGCAAGCCGCCGCTTTTGTGAATAATAAGGTAAGTCTTTTTCCTGGAACTTCGTTAGTTTATAACATAGGAACTGATGGCACTGGAATTCATTCTGGGAAAAGTAGTCAATTTTATACGAAATTATCGAAACTGCCGATTTCCGTTAAGGATATACCAGTCATCGAAAATAGTTATATTCTCAATGAGATTATAAACTATTTATTAGCCAAAAGTAGTATTAAAGATAAAATCTTTCGAAGTATTGTTAAATATTATCGAAAGTATTGTTGATTATAAAATAAAATCAAATATCAAATATCAAATGGCCATGATAACTAAAAAAATAATCAAAAAAATAGGATTAAACGTTCACCTGCTGCATGACCGGGCTTATTCTTACTGGAAAGTCCGCGAAGCCGGGTTGGCTTTAAGAGAACCATTAACCGCCCAGGAGCGCCCATTTTTTCTCCAATTTTATCCTTATTTGCAGGGAAATAATTTGGTGGTTTTTGATATCGGAGCCAGCACCGGAACTTTGTGCGGCTGTCTCGCCAAAATCTCAACAGTTTCGCGCGTTGATGCTTTCGAGCCAATTCCCTCGGTTTTTAAAAGGCTATCTGAAAGAGTGGAGAGGTATCCGCAGGTTGTTTGTCACAACGTGGGCTTAGGGGATTCCAACAGCAAAATGGAAATGCTTATTATGGACCAGGACCTGGCCACGAGTTCTTTTTTAACGATGGATGAAATTCACAAGCAAGAATTTTCGGGTGCATGTGAGTCCCATAAAGAAACCTTAACGGTAGTTAAACTGGATGATTATGTATTGGAAAATAATTTGCCAGTTCCGCATCTAGTTAAAATGGATGTGCAAGGTTTCGAAGAAAAAGTTATCGAGGGTGGAATTGCGACTATTTGTAAGGCGAAATTATGTTCACTGGAGATGAGCCTTGAGCAACTTTATATAGGAAGTCCTTTATTTGATGATATTTACCAATTAATGAAAAAATTAGGATTTAGATTGATAGGTCTAGATAGTTTACTTAAAGGCAAGTCTGGTAAGACATTAGTAGTTGATGGCATATTTCAAAACGAAGAACTAATTAATAATTCTGGGTTATAAAGCGAATTCTGGTGGATCCCATGGGCCAGGCATGCCAAAAAGTTAGGGCAAAGTTATTTTTTCAGAGAAATTATGTTCCTTCATGCTGACGGCAAAGAGGATTCGGCTTCAATAACGGTAACTTTGGAGAATTTGTCCGGGCAAAGAAATCGCAAAAACCGGCTTGGGGCAGAAAAGTCAAGACAGCCCCATAATTTCGGCTTATAGAGGCGAGACAGAATGAAAAGGGCGCTGAAGTGGATTGAACGAGGGATTGATTACGACTTGGATTGTGGCCGGCCGACCATTTGCGAGTTCCTACAGACGGTATCTCCATTTGATTCCGTGGTAGATATCGGAGCAGGCAGAGGACACGACCTGTCGACAGCAAAAAAATTTAGCGGAAATGCAATCCTGACCGGGCTGGACAGCAATTCCGAAAGAGTCCGGGGCTTGAAGGATCAGGGTTTCAATGCCTTCCTTATGAGTATTGAAAAAGATAAATACCCGTTTGCATCGGAATCAATAGATGTTTTCATTGCCAACCAAGTGCTCGAACACACCAAAGAAATTTATTTTATTTTCCATGAAGTCACCCGCTGTCTGCGGGTTGGCGGCCATTTCATTGTGGGAATACCCAACATAGCAAGCTTGCACAATAGATTCCTGTTGCTCATGGGGATCCAGCCTACCCAGGCGCGCAACTATGGGGAGCACGTGCGAGCTTTCACCAAAAACGATTTTGTAAATTTCCTTAGCCGAGTCTGGCCAGGCGGGTATGAAATTGAGTCTTTTCGGGGGAGCCAGTTTTATCCCTTCCCTGGGTTCATGGCCCGGCGGTTGTCCCTTTTTCTGCCGAATTGTTCTTTCTGTATCTATTTCCTTTTGCGTAAGACGAAAAAATATTACCGGGAATTCTTAGACTATCCGGTCACACAAGGAATGGGACACCAATTTTACTTGGGGGGCACGGCAGAGGATGAGTATTCAAAATGAAGTTAATAATGTCCCTCATGAAGTTAATCCTTCCTGGCTCTAACTTAGCGGGGGAAAAGCGGCTACCGGAGATAAAGGTAACTCGTGCGAAAGAGATGGCAACGTTATGGCCATCGACTCATAGAACAACTTGTCAAATAATATTCGTAACCTTGGCCAATAGACTGATCAGGCCCCGATTATCCCTTCCCAAGTCCTGGTTCAGGAAGCATTTTCAATGTGAAATAGATTTATTTGAGTTTAATTGCTTATAAAATTCATTTAATTAATAATTATATGTTGAGTTTATTAAGAGAAATTTGGCGTTATTAAAGGAGAGGTTAATGAGAACCTATTCAGCCGATTATAAGATTAATGGCGTAACAACATATGAAACTCCTGAGAAGGTTGATCGGGGCTTTCTCACGATGCCTTGTATCATTCTCTTGCTTTGTATGCTCCCTGACATCCCAGGTTTAGCTATTACAAAAATTCCAATAGCTATTTTATACTCCTGCCTTACCTTAACTGCAGTTTTGGGGGCATTGACGGGTAAGATTAGGGTAGCAGGCCGGGGAGTTTTCCTGGCATTTCTGTTGATAACTGTCTTGAATTTTTTTAATGCCCTGGTTTATGGTGCGCCGATTTTACGTTGGATGCGTATCGCTTTCTGCTCCTATGTATTTGCGTCTATGTTCTTTTTTATCGTGGATAAAATCAATACGCCTTACCGGCGAGATCAGATGTGGAAATTATTGGTTATTTTCGGTTCATTAGCTAGTCTTTTGGATTTTATCGCTGTGACTAGATATGGATTGGCTGGAGCCTTTGAAGACCGCGCCGCCGGAGGGCAAGGTTTCACTATAATCGCCTTCATGTTGATTCTTCCGGTTTTGGGAACCGTTTTGGCAAAGAAAAAGTGGCTGTTATTCTTTTTGATAGCGAACATGTTTTTGTTGTTCCTCAGTGCTTCTCGGGGAGCTTATTTAATTATGGGAGCGGGAATCTTATATACCTTATTCTTTATTCAAAAGCGTTTCTCCTACCGGCTGTTCTTTTTGCTGTTCGTCCTCATGGTCGGAACGGTTCTCATTAATACCCCAGTCTATGACCGAATGGCTGACCGGTTCTCGAGTGCCGCAGGCGGGACGGATAACAGTACGATGGCCCGGGTGGATGAAGCCCTCAGCACCGTCAACATTGTGCGTAAGAATTGGGCGACCCTGATTTTTGGCAAGGGGTATGGAATACCTTGGAAGCCCATATACACACTGAGCATGGGTCGGGAACCCGAGTTACCCGGTGGCTATATGGCCAATGCCCCACACAACGATTATGCGGCAAGATTATTATATTGCGGCTTAGTGGGATTAGTGGTGCAACTCCTGCTTTATATAGTTATCGGATTTACTTGTTTTGCGGCTCTGCGGCGCTCCCGAGGTAGCGATCTCGATATTTACACGAAAGTGCGGCTCCATGGGGCTTTGCTGGTAATGATGTTAATGGTGATGGCCGGGTTTGCTGGGGGTATGTTTATTTTTCTCAAAAATAATATAATGGAGGCATTTATTTTTGGGATGGCGATGGCCGATGCCACGGAGATTCTTTCAGGGAAGCGAGCCCAGCTTCGGGAAAAATCAATAAATGAACACCAGGGATTACAACGTCAATAAGCATAACATAAAGATAAACTATGAATGTTTAGCAGTCATGTAATTATTATTATAGGATTTTATAACTATGACCACTAATTCAATGAACCATAGAATAACAATTAAGGGGAACGATTTTTCCATTGATAAAGATGAACTGAATTGCTGCGCCTCGCAGATCGAAGACTGGATGTCCACTTATTTTCACCCTCCCTTTAACGGCTCGGGGGGAATAGGGGGACCTATCGCTACGTACTGGGCCTCTTCACCGTATATGGCAGGTCCTTATGTGATGAATTCTTATGGCCTCATCCGTGGCTTATGCGCCCGCGCCAGAGATGAAAACGCCAGTGAGGCTAGGCTGAGAGCCGAAAATTTGGCTCTCTATTATCTGCGGTCCCAAGACCCCACCTCAGGAGTTTATATCTGTTCTTGGGGGGAAACCCCTTTGGTATCTAACGGCCTGATTCAACAAGCGTCGGTGGTTGCAGCCTTATGGGATCTGCAAGGGGCCTGGCCCAATAGAGAGGTCGCCAAATCGGCTCTCCGGGGTTGGGATGCCTGTCTGCAAGACCGGCATTTGCGGTCCATGTGGCCGGTTCACAATCAGGCCCTGCGCGCCTGTGAAGCTCTAATCCTGGGCATTCAGGCGAGGGGGGATGACCGGCCCAATTCCAGAGAAAAGGCTCTTCTTCGGCGCGTTGGCCGCTTGGTGGCGGAATCCCAATGGGCCGCTAATTCTCGGGTCGCAGGGGCCCTGCCTCAGGCTTTACCCAATGATGATATTATCATGCCCTATCAGGGTAAGTGCCTAAAACCCTTGATAATGTTATCTGAAGTTTTAGATGATTCTCTTTACCTCGACATTGCTCAACGCTTGGCTGATTTTATTGTAAAAAATATGGAGGCTGATGAATCCGGTCCTTTGCTTGGGAGCAGATACCTCCCTGTGGGTGCGGGTCTGAAGCACGCCCGGCGTTTGTACCGGGCGCGGCGCCTCTTCCCCTTCCTAGAACCTCACCTCAGGAGGCATCGCCAAAGAAGGATCGAACAATGGGAATTCAGCCCCTGGCCTAGATGGATAGCCCGGGGACTAGATACGGCGCGGGGACTCTATCATCTGGGGCTAGCTCTTAAAGAAGATAGGTATATCAAAGTAGGGCTGGCCATGCTTGAGAAAGCCTTGGAATACAGGTCACCCCTCGGGGGAATCAGAAACACGCTGGGCTTTTTCGGAGAAGATCCAGATGGCGTTGGTCAGGTATGGCAGGATGTAGCCGCTATTCCACGCTGGAATTCCTACGCAATCCAATTTCTCCATGAACTGGCGTCCGGGGCTCCCGTTCTTAAACCTCAAAAACCGCCTGAAGGTGCCCAGGATATAGTAAGACTATCAGGAAATACAAGTCTCGTGGAAACTTTAACTGAATTGCATCTGGTGAGGGACACCGGCGAAGAAGTCTGGAGGCTTAAGAAATCTCAGCGTTGGGGCCGCCCCTTCCGCCAAGTCTGCCAATGGGATGAGGGTGCCGCCATTGCGGGGAGAAAGGGGTTGCGGCAATGTTGAAATGGGATCCAAGAACAAATTGCATTACCGAATGGCAGGTGCCCAAGTGGCCTCAACCGCTGCGCTTTTCCGGTTGGGGATTCGAGTTCGGCAATTGGTTCGGCTTTTTTGGCCACGAGCGTCTGGGGGGTCTAGCCTGCCAGATCATCAATTGTGAACTCTCCACCTTCGGATCGACGAAACTCGTCAGCACTTGGGACATCAAATTCCCTAAGGCCACAATGCAGGCTCAATTGACAGATGAATTAGTTGCGCCTACTAAGCTTGTGCGGACGCTTGCCATTACCAACCTTTCGGAGAAACACGTGGGCTGGCTTGGTGATGCCGTGCTTCGGATGGTTATACCCTGGGAAGAGGGGCTCGTAGCTGAAGTCGAACACAGAGAGATTACCCATAATAATTCAAATTTTTACCATGATACTGAAGAGCTGGAGGTGGCCTTGCGATGGCCTGATGGGCGGCGCTTGACGGTCAGCAGGAATGGCTACCCCAATGTCCCGCCGGGTTTGACCCCCTATCTTTATGTCCGCGATCAACCTGCTATGCCCCAGTACCCCCATGACCATTGCGCCACCCCCGCCTGGGTGGTTCATGCCCGATGCTTGGTGGATTATCCTGGGGCCTTAGTATTTCGCCTCTGGCGAAATCCGCTGATCTTGTGGAGTCGCGGCATTATCGGGCGTTATGTGCTCTCCCCGGGACGGCTGACAAATCTTTGGCGGGCTGGGGAATGGCGACCGGGACAAAGATGGTCTTTATTCGGGGTATGGCCGCTTAGGCCCAAAGAAAGTTTCAATATCACTGTCGAGGTTGAAGCTTCTTTATAAATTAACCAGAGATTGCTAATAGCCGATGCGAGAAATGGAAAAGAATTTATTACTCCTCTGTTACTATTTTCCTCCGGCGCCCCTGGCCTTTGCACAACGTGTTGCCAAGTTATCCAAATACTTGCCGGGGGAGACCGGCTGGATTCCCCAGGTAATTTGTGGGGAGTTAGCCCTGGATGTGCCTGGTTTGGATAACACCTTGCTATCTGAACTTCCAGAAATTGTCGGCATCGAACGGGTTGGAAGTTATCTATCGTCTACCCTAGCCCGTAGGTTAAAAGCCTGGCATCTTCAAAAACCCATAACGCTTTGGCGGAAGTTAACCGTTAAGCCCGATGCCTTTGGGGATTGGATCGAGGCTGCGATTGCTGCAGCGGAGAAAAAGTTTCCAGGTGGCAAAGGCCTTAAAGTTATTCTGGCATCTGGACCGCCTAACAGTGTCTATGTCGTCGGCGCCCGCCTCAGCCAACGCTGGAATATACCTTTGGTTATAGATATGCGTGATCCCTGGAGTCGGGATTGGGGAAAACAGCACTGGTTTAAGTCTTGGCTTAACCGCCCAACCGGATTAATGGAAGGGAAGATCTATCAAGCATCGTCTGCAATCATCACTAACACCCCGGGTAACAAACTGGATTTAAAACGCCGTTATCCTCAATATTGCGAAAAAATTGAGATGATTCCCAACGGATTTGATCCTGAAGACTTGAATTGCCAGCGAGGCCCTCAGCTCAGGGGCAACGGAGAGTCGAACCAGGCCATTCATTTGCTTTATTTGGGAGGCATCAGGGGCAGAGGATTCGAAGATCAATTTTTTAAAGTCCTGGCCGAATTTCTGAGGGAACACCCGGAAGAACGCAATCTTTTAAAAATTCATTTTGTCGGTGGGACATCAGCCCAGATAGATGCATTGACCAAACATTTCGGTCTTAACGATATCTGCCAGGCTCACGGTATTGTTCCTGCCGATGCTGTCGGACGACCCTTGGCCGAGGCGGATATCTATGTGCTCCTATTACCCCCTGGCAATTATGGTGGATGTGTTCCAGCCAAATTATATTATTACTTGGCAGGCGGGAAATATGTTTTTGCAATGGTGGCTGAAGGTTCAGCTAAAACCATACTGGCAGGTTTAAAGGACTTGGCTGTCATAGCAGATTATCGCGACGAAAAGTCAGGAAAGGCCGCCTTAGCCGAAATCATCGCAAAAGCACGACGGTCAAACCAGACGCCGAGGGAAGATTCATTGCCTCCGTATGCTCTGCCATATGATCGACGCAACATAGCTCGACAAGTGGCAGCGGTTCTGGATAAAGTAGTGGCGGAAACTCCCAAGTAAAATGCGGATCTGTTACCTATATGGTGGTGTCCATGCCACAGATGGCGGCATCGGATTTTTGCGGATTTTGTGCTCTCAACTCCGATCATGGGGCCACACGTGTTTCACGATACTGGGGGAAGCCCACGAAGTTTTAATGGGAGAGGCCGTTGACCAGGAAATCCATCTTAATGGCGATTGGAGCCTGGGTTTTGGGGCAGCGCAACGCCAGACCCAGAATCAGTTAAGGTCAGCTCTTCATGAGCTTAAGCCGGATGTCGTGCATATCATTCATCCTTCCGCCTACTACGGGGCCAACGGAAATATTCATGCCTTGCCGGTTATCTGGAGGGAGTACCCCGTTGTCGCAACTTTTTGGGGATTCAATATGGGACACGGCGCCACGTGGCTAACTCGAGCCCTGGTGCTTTGGTTACTTTGGGGCTCTCAGGCTTTAGCCTCCCATGATTTCAAGCTCATGGCGGATATGCGCAGACTCTGTCTGGGAATGCGACAGATGCATTTTCTGCCGGTGGGCAGTAATATTCTCCCCTCGGCGGCAGTTTTGCAGGCTTCCCGGCCTGAGCTGCGGCAGCGTTATAACCTTGATCTGGATAAGCAATACATCGGCTATTTCGGCGGCTTTGATCAGAGCATGGGTGTCGTTGATCTATGCCAGGCGGTGCGCCGGCTCCGGGAAGATGGCCATCACCGCCTGCGTCTCCTGCTCATCGGCTGGCAACGGCATCGCCAGAATCCCCGATTTCTTGCCATGCAACAGTCAATTGAACGGGAACATATAGAAGACATCGTTATTATGACCCCATACGCTCCGGATGAGGAGGCCGCCGGCCTGCTGCGAGCCGCCGATCTTGTGGCCTTGCCCTATCGCCACAATTCCTTGGGACGCAGCAGCCTGATGGCAGCTTTACGGGCCGGCGCCCCGGTGGTATTGGCCTCATCCCTCGATGATTTGGGTTGCTTGAACGAGGCGGTAGTGCGAGTCCCCCCCCAAAACCCAACGACTCTTGCTCAACAGATTGACTCGGTTTTAAAGGATCCTCAGCGCGCCGAGGTCTTGGGACAGTCAGGGCGCCAAGTATGGGAAAAGAACTTTAGTTGGCCGGTTATTGCCAAAAACCATCTTGAAGTTTATCAGACCATTCTAAAACAATGATGCGAACTGATTTAACCAAACGTGTGACTGCTTTAGCGGTGATGTACAATAACTTCGGACCATACCATTTGGCGAGGCTGGCAGTTACCACCAAGCTTTCCAAAGAGAAAGGCTTAAATGTCGTGGGTATTGAGCTTGCTTCCCACGAAACTATTCACCCCTGGTCGGCTGATAAAGCTCCGGCAGAAATTAACCAGGTTACGATCTTTGCCAACCAGGCTATTGAGAAAATTTCCTCTTGGAAGCTGGTTCTCGGTACCTGGTTCACGCTCAATTCCCTGAATCCCCAAGCCATGGCCATCGGCCTTTCAAAAAATACGATTTATGCCTTACTTACGGCCTTACTTTGGGCTCGATTAAAAAAGTGCCTGACGGTGGTTATGATGGATAGCAAGTTTGATGATGCCCCCCGGCATCCCATCAAAGAATGGGTCAAAAAAAGGATCTATTCATGCTTCCATGCCGCCCTGGTAGGAGGGACACAGAGCAGACACTATGCAGAATTCCTGGGAATTGCCCCTGCCAAAATATTTGTTGGCTGCGACGTGGTAGATAATGACCACTTTGCGCAACTGGCCGATTATTCCCGGGGTCAGGCCAGCTCTTTAAGGGAACAATACCACTTGCCAAAGAATTATTTTCTCTGCGTCAGCCGGCTCAGTGAGAAGAAAAACCTGTTCCGTTTGTTAGAAGCCTACAACGATTATTACCGCAATGCTCCGCAACAGCCTTGGGGTTTGGTCATTTGCGGTTCCGGTCCACTGGAGCAGGAATTGAAAGACACGGCTCGTCAATTGGCCTTGGATCACGTGCGGTTTTCCGGTTTTGCCCAGGTTGACACCTTACCGGTGTACTACGGGCTGGCCCGCTGTTTTATCTTGCCCAGTTCGCATAGTGAGCAATGGGGCCTGGTTGTCAATGAAGCTATGGCTGCGGGACTACCGGTACTGGTAAGTCAAGCCTGTGGCTGCGCCCCGGATCTGGTCCAGGAAGGGGTAAATGGGTACACCTTTAACCCCTATGATGTAAAAGGCCTGGCGCAGTTACTGCTCAAGATGTCCTCCGGCGGGCTGGACCTCCAGTCCATGGGGGAAGCCTCTCGCCGCATAATTGCCAACTGGTCCCTGGATACCTTTGCTCAAGGTTTACTTGCGGCAGTCAAAGAGTGAAAGACCACTGGCGGAATCTTGTTGACCGAGAGAACAGCCACAACATTACCTAAAACTAACTATAACAATTAACTTCAGATGAAAATATTATTAGATTTCACTTCAAGAGCTGCAGGCGGAGGCGTAACCTTCTTAAATAATTTTATCCCCAACCTGGCTAAATTGAGAACTGATCATCTTTTCTATTTATTTACGCCTGCACCGTTATCCTATAGTTTGCCCGCTAATTTTACAGTAATCCCAGTTCAAGCAAGGTTTCCTTATGAAATATGGAAAATACTCTGGTATCAGATCACAATTAAAAATTTTATACTTAAAGAAAATATTGATTTGTTCTATGGATCTACCGGTATTAGCCCACTAACATTAACGTGCCCCAGTATCTTAACGCTGCAAAATTTATGGCCCTTCCTCTCAAATGAAGCTGCCTTACCCATAAAAATTTTGAAATACTTAAGAAAAAAATATATTAATAAATCATCACAACTAGCAACTTTAATCCACTTTGCATCTTTTTCAGCTTTCCAAGAACATATCCGTCTTGGCTTAAACATCGATCAAAAAAAGGCAAAGATTATTCACTTTGGCATAGGAAATATTTTCTTTAAAATCCATGATTCCCTATTTTTAGAAGAGTACCTAAGAACAATAAATTTGCATAATAAAGAATTTATATTATTCGTAGGAAATATTTTCAGACATAAAAATATTATCGACCTGATTAAAGCTTATAGTATTATGAAGGATAAAATTAAAGGAAGCATTCCTTATTTAGTGATTGCTGGCAGATTAATGGAAGATGATTATATGAATGAATTAAATTTATTAGTCGAAAAGTTATTAATTAAAGACTATGTAATTTTCTTAGGAGAAATTAATTACGATAATTTACCATTAATATACAGGTCAGCTAAACTTTTTGTTTTTCCATCGGTCTTAGAAACTTTCGGGTTCCCGATGATTGAAGCCATGGCTTGTCAGGTTCCTCTTATAGCCTCAGATATTCCAATCGCCCATGAATTATGTGGAGAAGCCTCACTCTATTTTCCGCCGAATGATCCTGAGAAACTAGCCTCGTTGATGCTTAATGTAATGCAAGATAACGATCTAAGAAAATCTCTTGTGGAAAAAGGGGTAAACATTGCCAAGACTTTTACGTGGGAAGATACGGCTCTGAAGATGCTAACGCTATTTTCGGAAGCCTACTCAAAGAAGCATGCTGAATAGTGGCCCAATGTTGTTATGTTATCAATGATCGGGCAACTAACTCACTCAGGCCTGAATGTTAGACGGTAAATAGACCAAAGGAATAACTGGCTTGCGCATTCTATTACTATCCCAGTATTTCCCTCCGGAAGCCGGGTCAGCGGCGGCCAAGATAGCGGAAATGGCCCATTATCTCGTCGGCCGGGGCCACCAAGTCTCGATAGTCTCGCAGGTACCCTGTTATCCCGCTGGCGTGGAATACCCCGGTTACGAGGGTGCCTGGTTCCGCCGCGAACGGCACGATGGCGTCCGCATAACCCGGACCTGGTCCTATGCCTCGCCAGAACGCAGCAGATTTAAGCCTCGCCTGTTGAATTATGCCACTTTTATGGCGACCGCCCTGGCCGGAATCTTCAGTGGTCCGCGCCCGGATGTCACCTTGGTGTATTCTCCTCCGCTTATGCTTGGGTTAACCGCGGCCCTGGTCAGTAAAGTCTGGCGAACTCCTTTCGTTTTCTGGGTGAATGACTTGTGGCCTCGGGCAGCCCTGCATTTGGGGTTTATGCAAGAAGGCCCCCTGTACCGGGCAGCCAGTGCCCTGGAACGTTTTGTTTACCGCCATGCGGCGCGGATTTTCGTCTATTCTCAGAGGATGCTGGAGGAAGTGGTGGCGGATGGGGGAGAACGGGGAAAGATCGAGTACCATCCTTTGTGGATCGATACCGAGGTCTTCCATCCCGACCCGGCCGGTGCGGCGAGAATCCGGGGACAATATGGCTGGGGAGATAAATTCATCATCCTGTATGGCGGCAATATCGGCTTGGCTCAGGGGCTGGATGTCTTTGTGGAAGCCGCCCGCCTGCTCCGGGAAACCCCGGATATCCACTTTGTGATGGTGGGTAGCGGGGTGGAAAAGGAAAACCTGGAAGGCCTGGCCCGTTCGTATGGCTTGACGAACTTGGAGTTCATCGGCCATCAACCCAAGGACCAGGTTCTGGCCTACTTTTCCGCCGCAGACCTCCTGTTCGCTCATTTGAAAGCCGCCCCCCACCGCGTAGGGACGGTCCCGGAAAAACTCCTGGCTTACATGGCCTGCGGCCGCCCGGTGCTCATGGCGGCCCAGCAGGGCGCCGCGGCAGATGTAGTCCGGGAGCATTCCTGCGGGGTAGCAATACCGCCTGATGACCCGCAGGCCCTGGCCCAGGCGATCCTGGCCCTCTCGCGCCGGCGCCATGAGATTGAGGAAATGGGAGTCCAGGGTCGCCGGGCCGCGGAACAACATTTTGCCGGTCCCCTGGTGCTTGCGGCCATGGAGGCCAGCTTCAACAAGCTCGCCGGAAATTAATTGAAGGTCCAGGCCATACCTTCTCCAGCCGAGTCTGGCCCTTTGAATAACTCCATCCTGGACTCGGCCGCCCGCTATCCGTCCATGATTGCTCTCCTGTGCACGGACACCACCCTATATCTCTCCGGACCGGCATCACTCTGGAAAGCTGACTTGGATGGCCTTGGTATAAAACTTGTAGCTTCTTTGCCAGTACCATGGCTCCACCGCCAGGCAATGCATTGGCGCCATCTGCGCCGTCTGGGGCGGTTAGATGTGCGGGAGTTGATCGCGGTTCCCGGAGGCGGTCTTCTGGGGATTTTTCAAAAACAAGTCATCGCCATCGATCGGGGTACCCAGGAGATTCGCGCGGTTTTCCGGGTGCCGGAAGGCGGTCGACCTCGGGGCTTTGCCATGGCCGCCTCGGGACACCTCTTTGTGGGAGAATATTGGGGCAACCCCAACCGCCAACCCCTGCGCATTTGGGCCAGCACCGATAACGGCGCATCCTGGGAACTGGCCTATACCTTGCCCGCCGGCTTCGCCAAACATATGCATAACCTCATATGGGACGAATACCGGCAGGGTTTGTGGGTCTTAACAGGCGACGGAGAGGGTGAGTGCGCTCTGTTATTTACCCCCGATGAATTCAGGACCATCAGCGAAGTAGTGCGGGGGGGCCAAATGGTCCGCGCCTGTCACGTCTTTTGCCGGCCCGAGGGCTTGTATTACGGCACCGATACCGAAAAGGCCTCCAACTGGTTTGTTCACCTGGACGTTGAGACCGGGCAGCTCCATAAGATTCAGCCTCTCCCGGGAAGCTGCATCTATGCGGCGCGCCTGGCGGACCGTTATTGGCTCTCCACCGCGGTGGAACCCAGTAAGATCAATCTTGAGCGGAAACCGGCCCTCTGGTTTTCCAAGGATCTGCAGCACTGGAGAAAACTGGTTGAATTTCAAAAGGATTGGTGGCCCGGGGAATATTTCGGGTTTGGCCGTGTCATCCTGCCCCATGTCCAGGGAGCGTGTCCTTCTCTGGCATTTTCCTCGGTGGCGGTAAAGAGAAGCGATCTTTCCACCTTTGTCCTTAAACCCGAAGTTCTGCAGCCGTTTCTTTTGGCCCAAGAAGGATAAGATGACCGTACCATCGTATAGCCCCGTCCGGGTTCTGGTGATGGATGGCAGAATTCAATCGTGTCTGCCCGTGATTAAAGCCTTGCGTCAGGCCGGGCACCAGGTCACCATTGCCGAATCCGACCCTCTCTGCGTCGGATTTTTTTCCCGCTATCCCCACCGGCGCATCCGTCATCGCGACCCCCGCGTCGACCCCGAGGGTTTCCTCGCAGACCTCAAAAGCCATCTAGCCACAGGCGAGTATGATGTCCTGATCCCCATCCTGGACGTTACCGCGGAGCTGGTCTCCCGGCACAAACCCGAATTAGAACGGTTTGTCCGGATTCCCTTAGTGGATTATCCGATCTTCATGCGGGCTCGGGATAAATCTCAGACCATGAAAATCGCCCAAATCCATGGATTACCCATCCCCAAGACCTATTTTCCCGATGAAATGACCATCGACGAGATCGCCGGAACGGTGGATTACCCCGTGCTGATCAAGCCCAACATCAGTGTGGGAGCCCGGGGCCTCACGAAGGTCAAGGACGCCCAGGAGCTTAAAGAATTATATCCCCTGGTCGTAGCCCGTTACGGGCCCAGCACCATACAAGAGTTTATTCCCCAAACCGACCTCCAGTACAAGGCGGAATTTTTGCTCGACAAATCCGGTAAGGTCAAGACTTGGGTGGTGTATAGCAAAATTCGCCATTTTCCCCTGGAAGGCGGGGTGAGCACCCTGAACCGCACGGTTGCCCGAGAAGATATCGCGGCGGTTGGCAGGCAATTACTGCAGGCCATGGACTGGTATTCCTATGCGGATATTGATCTGATCACCGACCCCCGGGATGGCCGGATCAAGATCATGGAAGTCAATCCTCGGATAACCGGAAGTGTTAAAATTTGCTTTGAGGCCGGCGTAGATTTTGCCAATATGATGGTAGCGTTGGCTATGAATAGAGAAGTAGCCCCTATAAACGGTTATCAGGAAGGGCTTTTCTTGCGGCATCCAGGCCTGGACCTCGTCTGGTTCTTTAAATCTCCAAATCGCTTCAAGGCCGACCCGAACTGGTTCCGCTGCTTCGGAAAGAATCTGAAATATGATGTGTGGAGCCTAACGGACCCGGCTCCATTCCTGGCGTACGTACTGGCTAACATAAGAGACTTATTCTCCGTGGAGCTACGGCGCTATAAGTTTCAAAGAAGCTACCTGGGTTAAGGCACCTGTCTTGCATCTGCCGATCTCATAAGAACTCATCAAAAATACTCCTAACCGCTAATGCTCAATCTCTTGACCATTGATGTGGAGGATTGGTTCCACACCTCCGCTTTGGATCCCTACTTAGGTCCGGACCGATGGGAATCGTTGGAGTCCCGCGTGGAACTCAATGTCCACCGGCTTCTGGAAATCCTCGCGACCCATAAGACCCGGGCCACGTTTTTTATTTTAGGTTGGGTGGCCGAGCGCTACCCGCGCCTGGTGAAAGAAATAGACGCCATGGGGCATGAAATGTGCAGCCATGGGTACCGGCATCGACTGATTTATGACCTGACCCCGGCCCAATTTAAAGCTTTCCTGAACCGATCCAAACAGATCTTGGAAGATTTGTTAGGCAAGCCTGTGCAGGGATATCGGGCCACCAGCTTTTCCATCGTCAAAAAGACCCTGTGGGCCTTGGATGCCATTCAAGAGGCTGGCTTTATGTATGACTCCAGTATCTTCCCGGTCGGTCACCATGATCTCTACGGCCTGCCTGGGGTCCCCCGTTTCCCCTTTCGGCATGCCAACGGCCTGCTGGAAATACCTCCGTCCACGGTAACGTTCTTCGGGAAGAATTTCCCGGTTGGCGGTGGCGGCTATTTTCGCCTGTATCCATACCGGCTGACTGCGCAAGGCATTCGCCGGATCAACCGGGAAGGCTACCCTGCCATGGTTTATCTTCACCCCTGGGAATTAGACCCGCATTGCCCCCGGATCAAGCACGCTGACAGGCGCACACGTTTTCGCCAATACGTTAACCTGACCAAGACTGCAGGCCGGCTTCACCGGTTGTTGTCGGAATTTCGTTGGAGTCCAATCCAGCCATATGTTGATAAAATGCAAGACGATTTATTAAAATTTAACGTTAATTAATTTCTAAACGTTGATCAAGTAACTCTTGATATATTCAATTTAACTTTACTTTACAGCCTGACAAAGCGGAGCGTTTGACCTTGAAACAAATAATCCAAAGCTATAAAAACGGCAAAATCACCTTAGAAGATCTTCCTGCGCCAGCCTGCAAGAGCGGTGGTGTCCTGGTCCGCAATGCGGCCTCCTTGATCAGTGTGGGTACTGAAAAGCTCATGATTGAAATGGGCCAGAAAAGCCTCCTGGGTAAGGCCCGGGCCCGGCCGGACCTGGTGCGCCAGGCCTTGGCCAAAGCCAAAAAGGAAGGTTTTTTAAGCGTTTATAAAGAAGCGCTCAATCGCCTCGATGAGCCGATTCCCTTGGGATACAGTGCCGCGGGTATTGTTCAGGAAGTTGGGCATGGCGTTCAGGGTTTTAAACCGGGCGACCGCGTGGCGGTGGCCGGGGCCGGGTATGCTTCCCATGCCGAGATGGTCTGGATTCCCGAAAACCTCTGCGTGCCCATCCCCGCGGGGGTGGAGTTTGAAGACGCGGCCTTTGTCATGTTGGGCGGGATTGCGCTGCATGGTGTCCGGGAAGCGGCCCTGACTTTGGGCGAGACCGCGGTGGTAGTGGGCTTGGGGCTTTTGGGCTTGCTCAGCGTCCAATTCTTGAAGGCTCAAGGGTGCCGCGTCATCGGTATCGATCTGGACCGCCAAAAATGCAAGTTGGCCGGAAACCTGGGGGCCGACTTGACCTTGATTCCCGG
This sequence comes from Desulfobaccales bacterium, assembly GCA_041648175.1. Classification (NCBI taxonomy): domain Bacteria; kingdom Pseudomonadati; phylum Thermodesulfobacteriota; class Desulfobaccia; order Desulfobaccales; species Desulfobaccales bacterium. The sequence goes on from JBAZPO010000003.1 coordinate 224,397, forward strand.
CCAGCATGACGTCGAGGAGGCGGTGGCCAATCTCACCCGGGGCTTTGGCGCCGATGCGGTCATCATCACCGCGGCCAGCAAAGACAATCGGCCACTTCTCCTGGCTGAGGCCGTGGCCCGGGAGCGGGCCCGGCTGGTCCTCGTAGGGGTGGCGGACTTGACCTTAACCCGGAAAACCTTTTGGACCAAAGAATTGCGGTTTTCGGTGTCCAAAGCCTCGGGCCCGGGCAGTATCGCACCCCTTTACGAAGCTAAAGGCTTCGACTACCCAATAGCCTATGTCCGATGGACTGAGCGCCGCAACCTGGAGGCCTTTCTCGATTTAATCGCCCAGGGCCACATGCGGGTCCAACCCCTTATCACCCATCGCTTTCCCATCCAGGATGCGCTAAAGGCCTATGAGCTGATCTTGGAAAATCGCGAGCCCTATATCGGCGTGATTTTATCGTATCCCCAAAGCGAGTTGGCAACCGCCCAGGAGGCCACTACAGGGCGCAAGGTTTGGCTTAAAACCGCCCCAACCACTTCCGGGGCCGCCCCAGCCCAGGGGCTTGGCTTGATTGGCGGCGGCATGTTCACCAAAAACATTCTGCTGCCAGCCCTGACCAAGATCTCCGGCGTATCCCGGCGGGGAGTAGCAACGACCACCGGCGTCTCGGCTCGCCATATTGCCAATAAATTCGGGTTTGGCTACGCCACGACGGATTACCAGGAGCTCCTGCGGGATGAAACCATCGGCCGGGTGATGATCACTACCCGGCATAACCTCCATGGCCGCCTGGTGGCTGAAGCCTTGGCCGCCGGTAAAGACGTGTTCGTGGAAAAGCCGCTCTGTCTCACCGAGGACGAACTGGCAGACATCGAGGCGATCTATGACCCCTCTCGGTTCCTCATGGTGGGCTTTAACCGCCGGTTTGCCCCCCTGGCCCAGGAGGTTAAGTCTTTCTTGAAAGGCCGGGTTACACCCCTGGTCATGATTTACCGAGTCAATGCCGGCTATATTCCCAACGAGAGCTGGGTGCATGACCCGGAGGTGGGGGGCGGCCGGATTCACGGTGAGGTCTGCCATTTCTTGGATTTTCTGTTGTATATGGCCGACTCCGAACCGGTGCAGGTCCACGCCACCGCTATCAGTGGCAGCCTGGGGAAGTATCGCCCTGATGATAACCTGTCCCTCACCCTGACCTTAAAGGACGGCTCGGTGGGCACCGTCATCTATACCGCCAAAGGTTCCAAATCCTTTTCCCGGGAACGCTTCGAGGTGTTCTGTGAAGACTCGGTGGGGATCATCGAAGATTTTCGGCGAGGGCAGTTGATTCAAGGCGGCCGCACCCGGCAGCTTAAAAAGTTCTCCAGGGACATGGGCTATCAGGCTGAAATGGAGGTCTTTCTCCGCGGGGCCCCGGCCTCTGCTCACTATCAGCAGTGGTTTAACAGCTATCTGGCCTCAACCCGTTTGACTCTCAAGGCCGTGGAAGCCCTGAGAACCGGAGAAACTGTGAAGCTCTAGACAGATACCGGTTCTGGCTGGTTTGGGCTTCGGCCCACTGGTCTTCTTGCTTCCGCAAACATAATTGACGTTAATTACCCCTGAATAAACTACGGACGCTTGACGCTTTGGATGGAACTTATGGATTTACTTACTAAGATCAAAAACAAACAGGCATTAATAGGGATTATTGGTTTAGGCTATGTGGGGCTTCCCCTGGTGCTGCGCTTTGGTGCGGTGGGCTTTAAGGTCCTGGGCTTTGATACGGATGCCAAAAAAGTGGAGCTCTTAAACCGCGGCGAATCCTATATCAAACATATACCATCCTCCCAGTTGGCGGCGCTGCTTCATCCCCAAGAGGGCGCTGGGCGGTTTTCCGCCACGCATGACCTGGGTCGCCTTGGTGAACCGGATGTCCTGATTATTTGCGTGCCCACGCCGCTCACTACCAAACGAGAGCCGGACCTCCAATACGTAGAGAACACCACGCGCCAAATTGCCGCCAGCCTGCGCCCCGGCCAGTTGGTCTCCCTGGAATCCACTACTTACCCCGGCACCACGATAGAATTGCTTTTACCCATCCTCAACGCACGGGTCCAGGTCGGGAAAGATTTTTATCTCGTCTTTTCTCCCGAACGGGAAGATCCGGGTAACCCCCACTTTCAGGTGAACACCATTCCCAAGGTGGTGGGGGGGGTGACCCCCGCATGCCTGGAGCATGGAGTGGCGCTTTATGGCCAAGTGATCGAACGCGTGATTCCGGTATCGTCCACCCAGGTGGCCGAAATGAGCAAGCTCCTGGAAAACATCTACCGGTCGGTAAATATCGCTCTGGTCAATGAACTTAAAATGCTGTGCCTGCGCATGGGCATTGATATCTTTGAAGTCATCGAAGCCTCCAAGACGAAGCCCTTCGGATTTCAGGCCTTTTATCCCGGGCCCGGCCTGGGGGGCCATTGCATCCCCATCGACCCTTTTTATCTGACCTGGAAGGCCCGGGAATACGATTTCTCCACCCGTTTTATCGAACTGGCCGGCGATATCAACACTGATATGCCCTACTTCGTGGTGGATCGGGTGGCCAAGGCCTTGAGTGATCAATTCAAACCCCTGAATGGCGCCAAAATTCTGGTTTTGGGGATCGCCTACAAGAAAGATGTAGATGATAAGCGTGAGTCTCCGGCCCTCAAAATCATGGATCTTCTTACCCGGGAGGGGGCGGAAGTCAGCTATAATGACCCCCATATCCCACAATGCTCCGGGTTGCGGCATTACCCTCTTTTCAATATGAAGTCCATTCCCCTGGATGAAACCGTCCTGCAGGAGGCGGACCTGGTGTTACTTATCACGGACCATTCCGCCTATGATTATGCCTGGATTGCCTCCCAAGCCCCTCTCATTGTCGATACCCGTAACGCCTTCCAGGGGCTGCCGGGAGGGCATATTTACCCTGCCTGACGGTGCGTCAGGGATTTCCGTGCTCATGGTCTCCCTCTTTTGGGTTAGGGGTATGTTCGGTTTTCCTTGGCGGTCACGTCGCGAACACCAATAATCAAAGGATTGACAGATAGTTTTTCATTTTCGTCCCTGATAGAAGCAGCAGGTCGAGACAGCCGGTCAATGGCTTCCGAGCCAGGTGAAAAACTTGCTCACCAGCTTATTGGCTAAGGTTCGTTCACCACCCGCTTGCAAGAAAATGGCTTCCTGCAAAGGCTTGAGCGCCGCTCGGGCCGCCTGCATGAATGCAGATTTGGATTTGTGGGTGAAATGGCTTTCGTCCATATAAGCCCCCGCCATGTATATCAGGTTGCCGAAATAGTCATTCGCATCCAGTCCATAATGAGTGAAAAGGCTCAAGACCACAGGCACATTGAGCCAGGGGCGGTAAGGATTCCGATCCCCCACCAGGTTGATTTCAGGTTTTCCGAAAGCTTTCACCGCCAGTTCCATGTACTGGCTGATTTTCGGATCAAGGCCCATCTTGGTCGCTCCCACCCAATCCACGGCAACCAGATTTTCACCGCCAACGATCGTTTCCGTAACATTCGGTTCAGGGTCGGCGAAAACCCCAAAGGGACCATCGGCGCTCAGATGGGCGTCGATAAGTCCGTAATGCACCGGGAAGGCCCGAAGATATTCCATCGTCGTGTGATAGATGTCTCTGCCGGTGTGATACTCCGAGAACTTGTCGGCCAGGGGCAGCGCGCCATAGATGTTCTTGAGGTTGAGGCTGTAATAAGCATAGGCGTGCGTCTTATTCTTGGCAAAAGAGATCCGGAAATCGGCATCCTTCCAGGTCAGCGGGACTGGATGGCGGCCCAGATAGCTCCCTAAATTTTGCTCCTCAAAGCGATCCTCGGTAAGGTCAACCAGCTTGTAGCCCGCGCTGCCATCAATGGCGTAGCCGAGATATTCGGCGACCTCCAGGACCCTGCGATTGTTAAAATACTGGCCATAGGTGCTTTGGGCCTCGACCACGGTCAGGTTGTCAAAGCCGCCTGAGGTTCTCAACATCTGCACCAAATGAGCCACCAACTCCGGATCAGTAAAGGTCGTGTGATCACTCTTGTTGTAGGAGAACATAAAGTTTGGCTTGATCACGATGGCAAATTCAGCTTTGGATTTTCCCGAGCCCTGCCAGGCAGCGTTTACCAAATCAAGAAAACCGGTAGTTTCAAGGACTGAATCCAGCGCATTTATTTTATTCGGATGCTTTATTGCAGCCACGGTAACTTTTTTGGTGGAGTTTTCCGCTTCCACCCGCATCAAATCCATGTCTTCTTCCATGGCCAGGCACGTCTCGCCTGAAGGATCCTGCACCAGGATAATGCGCCTCTGAAAAACAGCGGTAGGGAAATGGTCGTTGTTGACTTCCAAGAGAGGCGTCCCAAGTTTGATAAAAAGAGGGGCGCCGTTCCCTGAGGGGGCATCTTTGGGGCCAAGATCCTGGACACTTAAAGTGCCGCCGGCCATAAGCATCTCTTTGGAGGCGACACGTGAAATAAGAGCGCCCAGGAGGGCATCCACCTGGTCTTTCACCAGCCTTTGGCGAGCGGTGCGCAGAGAATTTGATTGGATCTGGACCCGGGCCAAGTGGTCCAGCGGCCGGACTGCACAGATGTAGCCATACAGCATCGTGGGTTGTCTGATGTTTTTGAACGTGGATCTTTCGGCCTCGCCAAAAGTTTTCTCCGGCACCAGAAGGTATTCGGTTGTCTGGCCCCCTTGATTGATCGTCAAGGCGCCGGAATTTACCGTGACCGTATGGGGGGTAATGAATATCCCCAGCAAGTACTCCGACGGCAAGATACCCTGGATCACCCATTTCAAGCCTGTAGCGATCTGGGCCAAGACATTGTTGGCAATGGGAAAGGGAAAGGGAGTGACCTCATAAGATTTGGCCGTAAAGTTGATTGTGAAGTCCGCCTGACATTCAGTGAGCGATGCATCTTTAGCGCGCATATGGGAGAATCGGGTCGCATAGCCCTGGGGCAGTGCAAAGATGGGTCCTTGATAGCGGTAGCTGCCATCTTTGACGTTAAGTTGCATCCCTGACAACACCCTATCGGTAATGCAGTATTTCTGGTAACCGCCGGCCTGGTGCCCAATGACCAGGAGGACATCCCAAAAGATTTCGTCGTCTCCCCAAGGGAAGCCCTTATCATGTTTGCCGGAGACCAGAAAAAATTCTTTTTCCGCGCCGTCTTGCACCACCTGGCCGGAAAGGATCAGGTTCTCATAATCGGTTTCATAGAGGGGATTAACGTCGCTGAGATAGGTCTTTCTGATCTCTCCCCAGGCGAAATCCAAGAAGGCAAGCTTGCCTTGGGCCTTTTTGTGCCACTTGTAAAACTCCCACCACTTAACCCCGGTCACCTCCATTGAATTAATGAGAGCGGGGGCATCATTGAGAGCAAAGTAGAGCTGCCCGGAACCATAGAGGGGCGCATGTTCATCAGGGCCGTCGTAGATAGTGGTAAAGAGGGTGGTTATATCTTCGACCAGGTCGAAGCCCGGGTCATCCTTGAGCCACTTTTCCCCCCGCAGGTAATATTTCTTGCGGTTTTTGGCCGTAAACCGAAAGGCATAGATCATTTGACGAATACCGGTGCCTGGATCGACGGAAAACAATTTAAAGAAACCGTCTTCCATGGGGAACGTACCGCCGAGGGCGTCGAAGGAAACCGTACCTTCCAGGCGGGCTCGATGGTCGCCGAGTTGCATGAAAGGATCCAAATCCTCAATGATGATCTGCGCGTCAAAGTGTAAGGGAGTGTTTTGTTGTTGACCGGAAACCCTGCCCTCCACATATTCCTTGGCGCCGATGCCGATCCAACCTGACATAGTTTCGTCGAATTTCAAGCCAAGACCTTGTAAGCTGCTCATCGGAGTCTCCTTCTGGCAATCATCAAGCGAGCCTGCGCTTGGATAACTGACACCAGCGCGTTATTGGGTTCCCTTTACGGGTATTATCACTGCCTTCAACCGCGCAGCGCCAGTTCCATCCAACAATTCCTGCCGCCATGGCGCTGTCTAGAACTTATACCCCACACTCATGACAACCACGTGCGACAGCCTGCCCTGAAAGTCCGAGGGCAGCACCCCGGTGGCCCGGGAGTTGTCAACGGGGCGGTCCATCATGAGGACCATGGTATAGGCCAGGTCCAAGGTCATGGCGCGCCAATGGAATCCGGTGCCGCAGGAAAAATTATGACGCCGGTCGGTGGAGGGCACGAGGTAATCGGCGAATCTATCCGGCATGGGCTCGTTCTCAAAGGCATAGCCGGCCCTTAGATCCAACCACGTAAGGGCCTTATATTCCACGCCCAATTGGCCCCGCCAGGTATTATGCCATTCTTTCGGTTCGGATAACGTGCCGAGAGCATTGCTAAATTTGATGTCTAACCGTTTAAACAAATCCCAGTGAGTCCAGATGATTCCGCCTTCCACCGATAATTGTTTCAGAGGCTGAACCATAATTCCGGCAAAAACCATGTCTGGCAGGATGATGCTGCCGCTGGCGTCACCGTCGAAGGTGTTTAAGGGACGGAAACGCGCCTTGCCGTTTACTTGCTGCCTCACCTGGCTGCGATAAGAGACGCCGACAGAGAGATAATCCAGCGGTTTGAGCAGCAGGCCGAGATTAAATCCGAGACCCCAACTGCCTCCCTGCAAGTCAAGAGCTTGGGGACCCAGGAGGGGTAGTGGGAGGACTCGTTTCAGATTCAAAGAAAAATACATAATGTCCAGGCCCGCACCCACGGCAAGGTAATCAGTCACTTTCACTGCTATGGTTGGATTGAGGTTCAGGGTTTGGATGGTTGCCTTGATGAGGTTAGCGCTTCCGGGCCAGTTGGCGTTATATTGGATCCCCAGGCCGAAGGGGGAGTTCAGACCCAACCCCAACCACACCCGTTCGCCAACCTGGTAGGAAGCAAAAAAATGCGGTGCGAAAGACACGCGGCTTTGCATCAGGTTGGGCGTGGCCACGGGGCCAAGATGAGTGACGATTTCAACCCGGGGGATGAAGGTGGTGAAACCGCACATTATCTGAATTTTCGGAAGTTGGACAAGGCCCGCAGGGTTGTAGAAAATAGCGGAAAGGTCATCGGCTCGGGCGACCACGGCACCTGCCAGTGAGCTACTGCGGGCGCCGGCCTCATAAAGGGCAAACCCCGAACCAAACCCTTGTCCGGTTCCCACCAATAACCATCCCAGGCCCGCCACCAGGATGCACCACCTGCTCTTGCTCCCCATACCGACCTCCCAAAAGGTGATGGGACCGGTATCCGGACCGGGTTAATCAGGTTGTGCAAGCCCCTCGGCTTGCTGACCCAGGTCCGATGTGAGTGTCCGCAGACGGAAAGGTTTCTTACAGGTTGCTCCCGCGCCGGCTCACTGGCCAGGAAGGTTGCCCCTGTCGCGGCAGCGGGAACGCCACCGTGGTCATGAGCCCCGGCCAGGAAGGACAGCTTTACTCCTAACCAATTTTTTGGTCGTAGTGGCCTCTTACCAGTCAGCCTTACTTAGGGTCTACATCATAACACAATTTCTTTCCTATCGCAATTAAACATTATAATCATAAAGATAATTTACAGATAATATTGATTGTCTTTTATGGAAAAGGAATTTATTACGAAATATTGGAGCCCCCTTAGCGAATTAGCTACCGATACAATGGTCTGTCATTGACATTTTACGGTAATGATATTAAATTTTAGAGTAGTGCTTCTTCCTTTCCATCCAGGGGGTCGAGAAGTGAGGCCTCGCGTGGATAGCTCCCCAATCAGCAGGGTAAGGTGCGGCTTGCCGCCTTCGTTTACCCGCACGCCGCAATATAAAGCACAGTCATGAATTGCCCGGACTGCCAGAGCCCCATTGAGGAGACCCAGAAATTTTGCCGGACCTGCGGGGCTAAACTGCGCCTGAATTGTTCCGGCTGTGGGAGCCCTCTCCGCCCGAGTGACAGATTCTGTGCTGAATGCGGGCTTGCCCTTGAGACCGGCAAAAAGGCGGCGAGGAAAAGAGAGAAGATCACCAGCGAACGCAAATATATTACGGTGCTCTTCGCCGACATCTCGGGCTATACCACCTTGTCGGAACGCCTGGACCCCGAGGAAGTCAAAGACCTGGTTGCTCTTATAATCGGCGAGATTGCCAAGGTGGTAATCAAGTACACAGGTCACATCGAGAAGTTCGCCGGGGATCAAGTGATGGCTCTCTTTGGGGCGCCCCTGGCCCACGAAGACGATCCGGTGCGGGCGGTCAAAACCGCCAGCGAGATTCACGAAGTGGTGCGAGGCATCAGCCCGCAAGTCCAGGAAACCATCGGACAGCCCCTGGCGGTGCATATCGGCATCAATACCGGTCTTGCGGTAACGGGCAAATTTGACTTCATGAAGTCGACGCACCAGATTGCCGGGGATACCGTCAACGTCGCCTCCCGTTTATGCACCCTGGCCAAATCAGGCGAAACCTTGGTCGGCCACACCACCTATAATCAGGCGGAAGGCTTTTTCTCTTTCGATCCCCTGGAACTGGTCCAGGTGAAAGGCAAGACCAAGCCGGTCCAGGCCTACAGGCTCCTGTCGCCCAAAGAATTGCCCAGCAAAACGCGGCATCTAGCCGGACACCGGTCGGCCCTGATCGGGCGCCAAAAGGAAATGGCGGTCCTGGCCCAGGCGATGGCCAAGCTCCGGGAGGGCCAGGGCTCCGTGATCGCCATTTGTGGTGAGGCGGGAACCGGAAAGAGCCGGCTCCTTGAGGAATTCCAGGCTACTCTGGACTTAAAGAAAATCAGGTGGCTGGAAGGGCATGCCTATGCCTATACCCAGAACATTTCTTATTATCCCCTCATCAATCTGATAAAGCGCGAGTTGGCCATAGAAAAAGGCGACACTCCCGGCCGGGTGGCGGCCAAACTTGAAGCCCGCCTGCAAGAACTCGGTTTGCAGGAAGATGTGGCGCCATACATCGGCGGCCTCCTGTCCCTCGATTATCCCGAAGTGGTAGGAATGAGCCCCGAATTTTGGAAGTCCCGCCTCCATCGGGCGATCGTTTCTACCTTGCAGGCTCAGGCTAAACAGGCCCCGCTGGTCGTCTGTTTTGAAGACCTGCAGTGGGCGGACTCCACCTTTCTAAATTTTCTTCGCCTCCTGGTCAGAGAATCTGCGCCCGCAGTTTTCCTTTGTACGTATCGGCCTCCCTTCAAGATTTTCAATGAAGAGGAGATCAGTAAGATGGGGGAGTCGTATCGGGAAATCCAACTCCAGGACCTCACTACGGCTGAGATTGAAGCAATGCTGGCCTCCATACTGCAAACCGCTGCCGTCCCGGAAGACCTACAGCGCTTTGTCCAGGAGAAGGTGGGGACCAATCCTTTTTATCTGGAAGAAATGGTCAATTCCTTGATCGAATCCGGAATTATGCATTTCGATGACGGCGCTTGGCGACTTACCGGAAGCCTGGACAAAGCCGATATTCCTTCGACCATCCACGCGATCATTTCGGGTAGAATTGACCGGTTGGACGAAGCGGCCAAACATCTGCTCCAGGAAGCTTCGGTCATTGGCAGAACGGTCCCTTATGAGGCTCTCAAGAACATTACCCGACATGCCGATAGCCTCGATGAACTTTTAGAAAGATTGGAAGCTCTCGACTTGCTACGGAGAACTTCTCAATTAGAACCAAAATATGTTTTTAAGCACGCTTTGATCCAGGATGTGGTTTATAACAGCCTGCTCAAAAAAGATCGGCAGGCCATGCATCGGCGCATCGGCTTACGGATCGAGCAGGTGATGGGCGATAGGCTTCCGGAATTCTATGAAACTCTGGCTTTCCATTTCCGGCATAGTGAACTCTCCCAAAAAGCTGTGCATTATTTAAGAGAGTCAGGCAGGAAAAGCCTGAAGAAATATGCAGTTCAAGAGTCCCATCAATATTACCAAAGAGCCTTCCAGATTCTAGGAAAAATCCTGGGTGACTCTGAGGAAGAAAAATGGCTGCTTATCGACTTTCTCAACGAGTGGGCCCAGATATTTTATTACCGTGCGGATTTCAAAGGTTTCACCAAACTATTCCTTGAACACCAGGAAATGGCCGAGTCCCTCTCTGATAAGGCGCTTCTGGGAATCTTTTATGGCTGGCTCTGTATTACCCTGTTCTGTGCCGGTAAGGTGAAAGAATCATACAAGTACGGTATCAAGGCCTTGGAATTGGGCCAGGAGACCGGGAGTAATACCGCCATTGGCCTGGCTTACGCCAATCTCACCTGGTGCTGCTGCGAACTGAAATTGCTGGACCAGGGCATTCACTATGGCGAGGAGGTTCTGACCAAGGATAGCGATTTGGAACCCATGGCCTATTTTTCCTCCCTCGGTGGCTTGGGAATGATCCGCCTGTTTCAGGGGGATAGCCAAAAAAACCTTGAGATCGGCAGAATTCTTCGGGAATTCGGCGAAAGCCACTCAGATCTGCGCAGCACCGTTGTGGGCTGCATATGCACGAGCTACGCCCATTACACGGCCGGGGATTTTCCCCAGGCGGTGGAATGGGGCCAAAAGGCGGTTGAGCTTTCCAATGATCCGATATTTAATGTGTGGCCTAAGATGGTCCTCGCCACTTACGCCGTCCAAACCGATCAATTCCAGGAAGCGGATGAGATCCTCCGGGAGATCATCCCATTCTGCCGGCATCTTGGCATGGACTACGTCCTAACCCATGCCCAGGCATTACACGGGGTGGTGCTGATCGCCACAGGCCGATTTTCCCAGGGACTGAAAATAATCAAAGCAATGCTTGAGGTACTCACGGATCAAGGAAGATTATTCACTCGCTATCTCTTGGAAGTCAGTTTGGCCGAGATTTATTTCCAGATGGCGACCAGTGCCCGGCGCCTCGGGCTTTGGGCCACCGTCAAAAACTTGGGGTTTATTCTGAAAGAGTTACCTTTTGTTAAACGCAAGGCGCAAGCTTGCTTGACCCAGGTCATCCAGGTCGGCAAGGAGGTGGGGGCCAAGGGGTTTGTGCAAGGTCATGCCTGGCTCAATCTGGGACTCCTACACCACCAAAACGGCAGGCAGGAGCTGGCTAAGGAATGCCTGGGTGAAGCTCAAGGGATCTTGGCCCAGTGCAACTCAGCAATGAGTTCCCAACAGATTCAGCAGGCCTTGGCAGCCATGCGTTAAATGACCCCGTCATCCGTACGTGCTATTGACACTACCTCAGCAATTATTTGACAAGACGGAAATATTTTATAAAATTTAAGAAGTAACCTTGTGTAGCAGACCCTTTAAGCCTTTCTAAGCGGGGACGCTTGTGGTCGTTCCCTTTATTTTTTCCGGCAGCGCCTCTGCCGACCATGGACAGGATTTTTGGAGGTTACCGTTCCATGCGAGTACGAGGCCAGGTCAAGCGGTTGACCCGCCGGTGAGGCAAGCCGCCTTGAAAGCAGGGGCCGCTTCATTTACCATCAAGTCAATAACGCGGCAGGGAAAATTTATCTCTGCCCCAGACCATTAGGAGAAGTTATGAGCAAAGTTAAGAATGGCGATTTCGTCCAATTGCACTACACCGGCACTCTGGAAGACGGTTCGGTATTTGACAGCAGTGAAGGCCGCAACCCCCTGGAGTTTCAGGTGGGCGGCGGGGGGATCATCCAGGGCTTTAATGATGCGGTCATGGACATGGCCCTGGAGGAAGAAAAGAAAGTGGTTCTGAGCCCGGACCAGGCGTATGGCGATCCCAAGGAGGATCTCAAACGTGAGTTCCCCGCTACGATGTTGGAGGGCAATCCGGTTGAAGTGGGCCAGCAGCTGCGGTTTTCCAGCCCCCACGGCCCCGTGTCCGGCACGGTATTGAGCATTGAGCCCGATAAATTCACGGTGGACTTCAACCATCCTCTGGCAGGGCAGACGCTGCAGTTCATGATCAAAATCGTGGGCATCAGCGATGCCCCCACCCAGCAACAGGGCGGGTGCTCCTGCAGCACTCCTTCCTCCTGCTCCTCTGGCTGCGACTCCTGCGGCTAACTTAGCTGGACACAACATATAAGGGGATGGCGCGGGTTAGCCTAGCGCCATCCCTTTTTTATTGCGCCGCCAGGGGATAGGGGTTTAAGCCTGGGGAAGCAATTTAAAAACACCGCCTTCTCCGGGGGGATGGGAGAGAAGGCGGTGTTGCAGTTACAGCGTCAGGTTTGGGTTTATTGGGTAACGGGCGGAGGGCTGGGCTGGGTGTTGGGCTGATAGTTACGGCCGCCACCCCGATTACCCCGGCGCCCCATGTTGGCCTGGGGGTTATTGTTCCAGTTTCCCTGGGTATTCTGGTAGCCTTGGTTAATGGGGCACGTGCCGGAGCCCGCGCCATATCCCATGCCTTGGCCCTGGCCTTGCCCGCAGCCCCAGCCCTGGCCACCCTGCCCCTGTTGGCCTTTGCCGCGCATTTGCGCCATACCGGGCACCGCCCAGAGCATGACCATGGCCAAAGCCAGGACTATACCGATTGTCAACCACTTATTTTTTTTCATCTTAGCTCTCCTTTGCGTGATTCCGGGTTGGCATCACACCGTTATTTACTTTGGGCCTTCCCCGGGGGGCGGACCTCCCTGGGGAGGCGGACCCGGCCCCATGCCACGGCCCATGCCCTGCCTCATACCGGGACCTCGATGGCGCCCGAAGCCGGGACCCATGGGCCCACAGGCACCTTCCGGGCCGCATAAATGGGTCTGCACCTTGCTTAAGAACGCGGTCCGCTGTTGAGGATTCAGGGTTTTCCGGAAGGCCAACATAAACCGCACCATTTCTTCTTCCAGGCTGCCTTGCAGATTGCTGATTTCCTTCACTTTGGCCTGAATGGCGCTCATGGGAGTGGCTTCGTTCTGGATCAGGTTAAAGAGTTCCTGGCGCTTTTGGGCCAACTCCTGCTTGATTTCACCCACCTTGCGACGATGCTCGGGAAACAGGCCGTGCAGGGCCTGACGCTGGGAGCTATCCAGGTTGAGCTCACTCCACAGCGCGCGCAGGGGCAGCGGCGGGGTCGACTGAGCCAAAACATTCTGCTGCTGATCCTGGTGGCGCAGGTAGGCGAAGGTGCCGATGGTGCCCAAGTTCAGCGCCACAGAAAAAATCACCAGATATATGAGCCAGTCTCGTTTCACGGGAGGATGCCGTTGCCGTCGTCAGGTTGATAAGAAGCCACGATGGTGCCCAAAGAGCCCTGGGGATAATCTTGGAAGACCTCCAGGCTGGCCACTTCCGACGCCGTCCCGCTGGACGCCGCCGGATCATAAAAGCTCCGGGCCATGCCGCCGCCCAAGGCGACGCCCAGAACCAGGCAGGCGGCCAAGGCCACGGACTGCCACCACTGCCGGCGGCGGCGGGGCTGCATCTGAGCCAGGACTTTCTCGGCCAGGCCCGGAGGCACCGGCGCCGAAAGCTCGCCCAGAGCCGTCTCCAAGGCCGTCAACTGGCGCCACTCTCGCCGGCAGGCTGCGCACCTCGAAACATGGGCCGAAAGGAGGGCTTCGGTGGTTTCGTCCAACTCCGCGTCCAGCCAGGCGGATAATTGTTCTCGTACTTCTTGGCATTCCATGGCGTATCGTGTTCCTGAGGAAATTTATCCTTTAGTAATTAAAACACCATACCTGATAAAATCCGGCGCGGCAGCCATAATTTTTCTTGACAGGCAATAACGCTGGGGGCCGGGGGCGACCATCCCACTATAAGCCATTCCGCTAAGAATTGTTCATGATGAGAGAAAAAAATGGCTTTTAAACGGCCTTTAGTCCCTCAAAACAACCCCAATAATCGCCGGAAATGGCCGGACGCGGGACCAGTTGGGCAGAAAAAGTCGCATATGTGCCGGGCCATTGCGAGGTGCCCTCGCCCTATAACCGGCCTAAACCCGCGTGCTGGCGCGTTCCGGCCGACGCAGTGTCAGGGGTGTGCCGCGCCTGTCCCAGGGTTAAAATCCGGCTTTCGCAAAAATTAGCCATTAATATCAACAAATTAATGCTGGCCCGGCATCCCTGTCCCGGGACGCGGCACAGGGGGGGCGGCTTTCGCCTGCCCATTTTCCTCAGGTTGGCCAGCAGTGTGCCACTTTTATCTCGGCAGGGCATAGTGACAGCATAAACTCAAGACTGCGTGGGCATCCAGCAATGATGAGAAAGGTGACAGGCTTTTCCTTCAGCGTCTCTGCGGTTAATTTTTTTCACCGCAGAGGCGCAGAGAACGCAGAGGGGGCTTATGTTCAATCCTTAAGTGATTGCGTATATTATCAGGGCCTCTTTCCTTGACGCCGCTAGCGGCCATGATTATTTTTCCCCTAAACGCACCAGTGACGACCGCCCAGTCCTGGGGTCAAAGGAGGGAGTTCATGTTATCACAGATACCGGTGGATTTTAGCAAAGTCGCCAAAAATGATCTTGACAAGGAAATTCTCCGCGCAGCCATCATTGCTGAGCTTGATGCCATTAATCTTTACGATCAGATGGCGGCTCTGGCAACCGACAAGGACATTAAAAAGGTCCTGCTGGATATCGCCCGGGAGGAAAAGACCCACGTAGGGGAATTCCAGACGATGCTTTTGCGCCTGGACGCCGAACAGGTCAAGGAAATGGAGCACGCCAAAAAAGAGATCAAGGAGCTTACCGGGAAGTAGTACCACATGCGTTCAAAAAGCTATTTCAAGTAGTCACAGGTTGTAGCCTGCCCCTGCACAGGCGAGACGCCTGTGCCACCATTTTGAATGCGAATTGGTATAAGAAGGTTTCGAAGTGAAAATCCATGAAATTCGGGCAGCCGTTATCCGTGAACCCGGCTCATTACAGATCGAAGCGCTCGAAATGGAAGGGCCGCGGGAAGATGAAGTCCTGGTGCGTCTCAAAGCGACGGGCATTTGCCATACCGACATAGATTTATGCGATGATTGGCGCGGACCTCCCGCGGTGTTGGGCCATGAGGGCGCGGGCACCGTGACAGAGGTCGGCAAGAAGATAACGGGTGTCAAGCCCGGCGATCATGTCGTACTCTCCTATCAGTCTTGCGGCCAATGCCGAGCATGCCGAGACGGACACCCGGTGAATTGCGAGCACTTCTGGGAGGCGAACTTCGGTTTGGCGCGCCTGGACGGCAGCAATGCCTTGGAGCGCAGCGGCGTTAAGGGGCACTTCTTCGGCCAATCATCTTTTGCCACCCACGTCCTGGCGACTGAACGCAACCTCGTCAAAGTTCAAAAAGACCTGCCTCTTGACCTCCTGGCTCCGCTCGGCTGCGGCCTCCAGACCGGAGCCGGGACGGTGATGAATTCTTTGAATGTCCCTAAAGGGGCAAGTATTGCCATCTTCGGCACGGGAGCGGTAGGTTTGGCGGCAGTCATGGCGGCGCGCCTTGTTGGCGCGGACCCGATCATAGGGGTCGACATGAATGCGGCGCGGCTCAAGCTCGCTTTGGAGTTGGGCGCCACCCACGTAATCAACAGCCGGAATGAGGATGTCGCCTCTTGCATCAGGGAATATACCGGTGGTGGCGTTGATTACGTCCTGGAAATAACCGGCGCCTCAAACATGTACCACCTCGCCGTTGAGGTTTTGAAGGCTCGGGGCACCGTGGCGCTTATTGCCAGGCCGAACGGCTCAACTTCCTTGTCCGAGGGACGGAAAATCTTAAGCATAATCCAGGGGGATGCGGTGCCGCAGTATTTTATCCCTAAACTCATCGAGCTGTATCGGGCCGGGCTGTTTCCCTTTGACCGCCTGGTCAAGTTCTATGATTTCAGCGAGATCAACCGGGCCATGGCCGATGCCAGACAGGGCGACACGATCAAGCCTGTGCTGCGCATCAACGAGGAATAGGAAGGACTTGCAATGTCTGATGCTATGTTGAGCTTATAAGTGCAAAACGCAGGCTAAAGCCTGCGGCTACCAATTACTTGAATGCTTTTCGTACGAAGCCGCAAGCTTTATAGGCTGCGCCTGCACAGGCGAGACGCCTGTGCCACCATTTGAATGCGGATTGCTCTCAGCCAACCCCGCCAGCTTATAAATAATCCTGCAACGCCTTTTTCAAGAACTGCCTCGCCCGTTTAAGCAAGCCATCCACCGCCTGGGGACTGAGGCCCATTTCCTCGGCGATTTCCTGGTAGGACATCCCCGCAAAGCGTTTCAGGACCAGGGCCCGGCGCTGGTTTTCGGGCAGGGCGTTTAAGAGCTGCTCCAACTGGCGGCTTAAATCCTGCTCCTCCAAGGCTTGCAGGGGGTTGGCCCCGGCATCGGCCACCAGGGGTGCATCATCTCGGTCGAGGGACTCCTGGGGGTGGCGCTGGCGCAAGAGATTGAGGCAGTGGTTGGCGGTGATGCGGTGCAGCCAGGCGCTCACCGTGGCCTTGGGCTCAAAGCGGTGGGCATGCTCATAAACCTTGAGAAAGACCTCCTGGAGGGCGTCTTCAGCCTCCAGGGGATCTTTCAGCAGACGGTAGGCGACCTGGTAGAGACGGCTCTGATGGCGGCGAATGAGCTCCGCCAGGGCAGCCTGGTCTCCCCGGGCCACCCGCCGGAGCACGGCGTAATCCAGATCGGTGGGCTCGGCGGTCAAAACAGGGTGAGGAGGATGATATCGTCCTTCTTGCAGGCCCGGAGCTTTTCCATGTGGCGCAGAGGGGCGAACTCCCGCCGCAACCCCTCTTCATTCAGGCCCAGATGGGTGGCGGCTTCGGCCATAGGCACCTCGCCCCGTTCCTTCACCAGGTTAAAAAGCTTCTGTTGCGTTGGGGTCAAATCATGCCCACCGGGGACGTCCTTGAGGCTCTTGGCCGTGTGCACCGCCCAGGGGTCGCAGACCACGGTGGGGGTTAAGGCGTCCATGTAACAGTCCTCGCAGATTTCCTCCCCGCGAAATTCCTTAACCTCGCCGGCGTCCACCGCGGTACCGCACTTGGCGCATTGCTTATCCGACATACTGCCTCGCCTCCTATCATTTTAGACCCTGAAGAGCCTGAGGAGTTATGCTCGTTGCCAAAAATTTTTTCCTGCTCACCCTTCACCCTCACCCACAGGGGAGAGGAGGAAAAGGAAAGAACGTTTGGCAGGCGCTATAATCGACTCCCCATAGGCCCTGAAAAAAGGGGGCGGTGCAAACACCGCCCGCCCCCGAAAGAAGGGGTAAACCAGAGCCGATCAGCAGGCTAATCAACTATAATTCGTAACTCCCCTCCATCTCCAGGACAAATTCGCCATGCTTGTCAGAGGGCTTGACAACAAAAGTGCCGCTCCCTTTGAGGGTGCTCAACTTGCCGATGCCTTTGTAGACCTCCCATTTCCCCTTGGTCATGGCACCCTGTTTGTCTCCGTGGAAGCGGGAGTAAACTGCACCGTTCTGGTAGATAGTGGTGGCATAGCCGCTCATGGGGCCGTCGCCTTTGATGCGGTCATGAAAACCGACGCTGCGCCGGGAAACAAACTCGCCGGCCACGCCGGGGGTGTAATTAAGGGGCTCACCCTCCATTTCGGTGAGCATCAGGGTGTGGTCAGGGACATCGCCCACGGAAAGCAATTCCCGGCGGGTGACGTAAATCTTGAAGCTGGCTTTGCGTTGCATGGTGGTACCTCCTTGAAAAGGTGGTTGTATGGATGCAAGCCGTTGTCTCGCTCCTGATCACTCAAGATGTTAAATATCCAGTTCGTTCAATTCAAGTACGTTGTTCTGAATAAATTCCCGCCGGGGTTCAACTTTATCGCCCATGAGGACGTTGAATATATAGTCCGCCTCGCCAGCGTCGGCTATATTGACTTTCAAAAGAGTCCGGGTCTCGGGGTCCATGGTGGTTTCCCAGAGCTGCTCGGGATTCATCTCGCCCAGGCCTTTGAAGCGCTGGATCGTTATGCCTTTTTGCCCTTCCTCCAGGACGAAGGCTAACAACAGATCCAGGTCAACAAAATCCCAGGTCTTGTCCTTACTCTCCAGGTGGTGGGGCGGGGCCTTGAAGTCGGCCATGTCCTGGGAGTCCAGGCGCACCAGGGCTTGAAAGTCGCTGCTCCCCAATAGCTCCCAGTCAAGGCGGATTTCCACAGCGTCGCGCCCGTGGGTCGTCACGAGCAGCGCCCAGCAGGTGTGCTCCTCATCGAATTCCAGGCGTGCCGTTAACTTTTTCGTGGCGTTCAGGGCCTGCAGCACTGCTTGCAGCCCTTCTTCCTGGCGCAGGCTCTCTTTGGAGACCACACCATGGTCCAGGAGCAGGCGCACCACTTTTTTGGCCAGACCGCGTTTTTCGAAACGGTTCAAGTATTCCTGAAAGGCAATAACCTTTTCCAAGGCCTGGGACAGGGGGGCCCCTTCCAGGGTGCGCTGGGGGCCCAGGCGCAGGCGCTTCTTTTCGATGCCCCGCTGGAGCAGGTAGGTTTTGAACTCGCTGTCATCTTTGAGATAGGTTTTTTCATTGCCCCGGGTCAGGCGGTACAGGGGGGGCTGGGCGATGTAGAGGTAGCCACCCTCCACCAGGGGGGCCATCTGCCGGTAGAAAAAGGTGAGGAGGAGCGTGCGGATGTGAGCCCCGTCCACGTCAGCGTCCGTCATGATGATGACCTTATGGTAGCGCAGGTCATCCATGTTGACGACTTCCTGGGAGAGGTCGGAGCCCAGGGAAGAGATCAGGGTGCGAACCTCCGTGTTCTCCAGCATTTTCTCGAAGCGGGCCTTCTCGACGTTGATGATCTTGCCCTTCAAGGGCAGGATGGCCTGGAAGCGCCGGTCCCGGGCCTGTTTGGCGGAGCCGCCGGCGGAGTCGCCCTCCACCAGGTAAATCTCCCGGCGGGACGGGTCCCGTTCCTGGCAGTCGGCCAGCTTGCCCGGCAGGGTCATGTCTCCCAAAGCGCCTTTCTTGCGCACCAGGTCCCGGGCGCGGCGGGCCGCTTCCCGGGCCCGGGCAGCCTCCAGGAGCTTGGTAAGGATTTGCCTGGCCAGCGCAGGATTTTCCCCCATGAACGTCAACAGGTGCTCGTAGAGCATATTTTCCACCAGGCCTTTGACTTCGCTGTTGCCCAGCTTGGTCTTGGTCTGGCCCTCGAACTGGGGGTGGGGTAGCTTGACGCTGATCACCGCGATGAGCCCCTCCCGGATGTCCTCACCCTGGAGGTGGCCGTTCTTGAGATTCTTGGGCAGGTCGCTTGCGCCCATGTACTGATTGATGGCCCGGGTGAGCCCGGCTTTGAAGCCAGAAAGGTGCGAGCCGCCTTCCCGGGTGTTGATGTTGTTGGCAAAGGAGAAGATCTGCTCGTTGTACGTGTCGTTGTATTGGCAGGCGATCTCCATCTGGATGCCGCCCTTGGACCCGGTCAAATAAATCGGGTCCGGATGGATGGGGGTCTTGTTGCGGTTGAGATACTGGACGAAGGAGACGATGCCGCCTTCGTAGTGAAATTCGTTTTTGCGGCCCGAGAGCTCGTCCAGCAGATTAATGCGCACCCCGCCGTTGAGGAAGGAAAGCTCCCGGAGGCGCTGGGCTAAGATCTCGTAATTGAAATTGGTCTCGGTAAAAATTTGGGAATCAGGGAGGAAGGTCACCTTGGTGCCCCGGCGCTTGGTCTTGCCGGTGACGGTGAGCGGCGTGGCGGTTTTGCCCCGTTCGTAGCGCTGGTGATAAACCTGGCCGTCCCGGCGGATCTCGACCTCAAGGTATTCGGAGAGGGCGTTGACCACCGAAACCCCGACGCCGTGGAGGCCTCCGGAGACTTTGTAGGCGCCGGAATCGAATTTGCCGCCGGCGTGCAGGCGGGTCATAACCACTTCCACGGCAGGCAGATTTTCGCCTTCGTGTAAGTCCACGGGAATGCCCCGGCCGTTGTCTTCTACGGTGACGCTGTTGTCCGAATGGACGATGACCTTGATTTCGTCGCAATGCCCGCCCATGGCCTCGTCGATGGAGTTGTCCACCACCTCGTAGACCAGGTGGTGGAGGCCTTCAGGACCGGTATTGCCGATATACATGGACGGCCGTTCCCGTACGGGGTCCAGGCCCTTGAGGACCTGAATCTTTCCGGCGCCGTATTCCGAGTCGGGTGTGAGATTACTCTCAGCGTTACCTTCATACTCGTCTTCAGGACCAGCCAAATCGTTACTCCTTTTCTGGGTCAAGAATCACTTCCCGGGGATTTTCAGGGTGCCGCGAATCAGATCGTTCATGGTTTGGGGGGGCGTTAAGGTTTGGCAGAGCAATTCTTTGACGCCCTGGACAAAATGGTCGCGATCCGCCGGCCGATGGGTCCCCATCACTATATTTATATCAGGAAATTCACGTTTTATCAATGTCGTATAAGGTTTGATAAAGGGGCATAACGCCACCATACAGAATGACAGGTGCAGCGCATCTATATGGAACTCGGTCAAGGCTCGGACTCTTTTCAGGATTTTCTCGGGTGCGGCAAGTGTTGGACAACCGGCGCAATTAATGATGCCGATGAGATCCAACGGTTTATCTTTAGGGTAGGACTCGAAGAAACCTCGGCGTTTCCGCATATCACCCAGACATACTACGGAAGCACAGTTAGTATCTTGGGTACAATTAGAACAGGTAAGAATGCCGATGCGGGCCATAAGAACAGTTTCCAGTTTTTGGTTTCAGTCTATAGATTGTATTGTTACGCTACTATTGGAATAACAAACTACTTTTTGATACGCGGCACAACTTTAATTTCGAACCGCACTTCACCGTAACCGCCGCATTCGACGCCCACATCCAGGCATCGGACCTGATGCATGAAATGAAACTGGTTGGGGTCCAGGCCTTCGCTCAAGCGCTCGTTGATCAGGGCCACTGGCACCACCATTTGGGAAATGAGGTAAACGCAGAGTCGTGGAGGGCAAAATTTGGTGATGAAATTGCCATCTACATCCAGAATAAATTTATCGCCTTGCTTGTAGCCGGAGTTGCAGTGGCGGGCCTGGACCACTTCGGCGGCGATGGAATAGCGGGCCGCGGCCCGGCCCAGCCGTTCCATCTGCCGTATCCGGGGGTCGTCGGCCTGGAAATGTTTCAGGTCGGTATCGGTGTAACCGACCAGTTCTCCGAAACGCTTTAGAGCCTTGTTGTCTTCCAAAAGGTCCTCCTGAGCAAAGCCAGCCGCCGTTGGTGCGTGAGACGCACCCTACTTGGTTTTCAAGGCCTCAAAGGAGGCCTTAGCCTCCGGCGAAACCTCGTGCAACTTTAGAAGATTTTCACACGGCGATTCACAAAAGGCGCAGTTTTCCAAACCTTTGCCGAGGCAGCATTGCCTGATCTCGCATAGTTGGCAAAACCCGAGTTTCCTGCCCTCTGCACTCAGGCAACCGTCACAGTTAATTTCTTCCTTCCGCAAACGCAACCCAAACCCTGCAGCATAGAGGGCTGCAGCCTGTTCCCGGGCTTCGTCATCATTGTTTTGGGTGGCGATAAATGTGGGGCAGTGTGAACATACCAGCCCGCAATAAGCGATCATTTCAGGCATCTTGGGGTTCCTTTCCTGGTCCTTTATTAAGTAGGCGGGGGCATTACCCGCCAGTCGAAAACCGCCTTTTTCTACAAACTCATGGGCATAATGATGCTGAAGTAGTGGGGATCCGTCTGGTCCACCAGGCGGCAGGGGCGGTCCTTTTCGTTGACTTCAAGGATCACCATATCGCTGGCCATGGCGTTCAAGGGCTCCAGGAAATAGCGGGCGTTGAAGCCGATCTCCATGGGGAGCTGGTCGGGGTCGCCCTGCTCCATGAGCACGCCCACCACCTCCCGGCCTTCCCCTACCTCCGGGTTGTTGAAGGTGACTTCCAGGTGATCCGGCCTGATTTTCAGGATGACGCCTTTGAAGCGTTCGGTGGACAGAAGCGCAATGCGCCGGATGGTGTCCAACAGGAGCCGGCGGTTGATGGCGAAGCGATAGCCGAAGGACTCCGGGATGATACGGCGATAGTCGGGAAATTTTTTGTCCAGCAAGAGGCGAATGAAGAGGTAGCGGTCGTCGGCCTTTAACGCCAGGCTCTGCTTGCCCAGTCCCAAGGCGACATGCTCTTCTTCAGCCAGGAAACGGATCACTTCCGCCATGCCTTTCCGGGGGATGAGGATGCCTTTCTCGATGGCAAACTGCCCGGATTCCGCCAGGGGCCGTTCGATGAGAGTGAGGCGGTGGCCATCGGTAGAGATGAGGCGCAGCCAGTAATCCAGGTCAGGTTCGGCGCCTTCCTCCAAGGCCGGTTCCACCTCCACCCCGCCTTTGGGAAATCCCACCCGCTCCCAGAAGATGCTGGAGAGATGGTACTGCAGGTCGTCGGCGCTTACTGAAAAGATGGTCTTTTCGATCATGTCCTTGACCATGTGGCTCTCCACCTTGACCAACTCCTGATCGGTGATCTCAGGGACCGGAGGGAACTGGTCCGCGGGCAGGCCGTGAAGCTGGTAGCGGGCGTCACCTTCAGTGATCTTCAGGTTGGAATTTTCCGTGCCGGTAAGGTCCAACATCTCTCCGGGGAGCTCTTTAATCAGGTTAAAGAAATAGTGGGCCTGGACGGTAAGGGCGCCGTGCTCGATCACTTCCGCGGGATAGAAACCCCGAAAGCTGACCTCCAGATCAGTGGCGGAAATGACCACCCGATTTTCATCGGTCTGCAGGAGAAAATTAGCCAGGATAGGCATGGTGCCCCGGCGGTCCACCACTCCCAGGGTTCGTCCCACTCCCTTCAACAAGGTTTCCCGATCAATCTTCAGGCGCATATAGCTTTTCTCCTAAAAGATAGAAAAATTAACAACCGTAATAAGGCACCAACTTATGTTCATAATTAAGGTAATGCTTTAAATTTATTAATAATCTTATAAACAAAGAACCTTTCCTAACTTGGACTCCTGGCCGGGTTATGCGCGCTTTGAACCGGGATGACCCGGAGCTCTGTCGACAAGTAAATTTGTTAAGTTAGGTCGGCTATAAGGTTATGTCAACAAAGGCCCAGTTTTTTTCTGGTTCCCAAGTTCAACTTGGGAACCAGAAAAAAACTCATTTACACACCGCGCCCTGACTGCCGGAGCTTACCAGGCGGCTGTAGCGGGAAAGGTAACCGTGCTTGATCTTGGGTTCCGGGGGCTGCCAATTTTCCCGGCGGCGGGCCAGTTCGGCGTCGTCCACCAACAGGGTCAGGGTCTTCCCGGGGATATCGATCTTGATCCTATCGCCTTCTTTGACCAGGGCGATGGGGCCGCCCTCCGCGGCTTCGGGCGAGATATGGCCGATGGCCGCGCCCCGGGTGCCGCCGCTGAAACGGCCGTCGGTTAAGAGCGCCACTTCTTTATCCAGGCCCATACCGGCGATGGACGAAGTGGGGGTGAGCATCTCCCGCATACCGGGGCCGCCTTTGGGACCCTCATAGCGGATAACCACGATGTCTCCGGGTTTGATCTTGCCATCCAGGATAGCCCGGGTGGCCTCTTCTTCGGCCTCAAAGACCCGGGCGCTGCCTTCGTTCACCAACATCTTTTCATCCACCGCAGACTGTTTCACCACTCCGCCATCCGGGGCCAGATTACCTGTTAGGATGGCGATGCCGCCCTGGGCGTGGTAGGGCTTGCCCAAAGGCCGGATGACTTCAGGGTCGAGCACCGTGACCGCCGCCAGATTTTCGGCGACCGTCCGGCCAGTCACGGTTAAGGGCGCGCCGGAGGCCAGGCTACCGTCCATGAGGACCTTCATCACCGCCGGAACCCCGCCGGCCCGGTCCAGATCCTCCAGGTGGTGGTTGCCACCGGGGCTCATAGAGCAGAGGTGCGGGGTGCGGCTGGAGATTTTGTTGAATAGGTCCAGAGACAGGTCGATGCCGGCCTCCCGGGCGATGGCCGGGACGTGGAGCACGGTGTTGGTGGAGCAGCCCAGAGCCATGTCCACTGCCATAGCGTTAATAAAGGCCTCCTGGGTGGCGATGTCCCGTGGCAAGAGCTGCCGGTTGACCATGTCCATGATCTTCATGCCGGCTTCTTTGGCCAGGCGAATGCGGGCCGCATGCACTGCGGGGATGGTGCCGTTGCCGGGCAGGGCCAGCCCCAAGGCCTCGCTTAGACAGTTCATGGAGTTGGCGGTGAACATGCCGGCACAGGAGCCGCAGCCAGGGCAGGCGCACTCGGCGAGTTCCTTGAGGTCGTCTTCACAGATCTTACCGGCTTTGACCGCGCCGACGCCCTCAAAGACCGTGATCAGGTCTACCGCCTGACCCTTAAAGCGTCCGGCCAGCATGGGCCCGCCGGAAATCAGGATGGCAGGGATATTGAGCCTAAGGGCCGCCATGAGCATGCCGGGGATGATCTTGTCGCAGTTGGCCACCAGGATGAGGCCATCCACCGGGTGGGCTGTGGCCATGATCTCGATGGAATCGGCGATGATCTCCCGGGAGGGCAGGGAATATTTCATGCCGGCGTGGTGCATGGCCAGGCCGTCGCAGACGCCGATGACCCCGAACTCCAGGGGGGTGCCGCCATTCAGACGCACCCCGGCCTTGGCCGCCTGGGTAATCTTGTCCAGGTGAATGTGTCCGGGGATGAACTCGTTATAGGAATTGGCAACGCCGATAATGGGCTGATCAATTTCCCGGTCGGTTAACCCCATGGCCTTGAGGAGGGACCGGTGGGGGTATTTTTCCAGCCCCTGTTTCATCAAATTACTGCGCATGCACCTGCTCCTTTAAGATGACTCGGTCTCGTGAGGCTCGGGGTGGGGCACCAGGGTCTCTTGAGGCTGAGGCTCCTGAGGCGCCGGGGTCTCAGTGGTCTCGGCGGTTCCCAGCGCAGCCTGAGCAGTCTCCGGGGCTTCAGCCGCGGCCTTTTTGGAGGCCGCGGACCGGCGAGGGCCACGCCGCCGGGATGAAGAAGTCCTTCGGGCTCTAGCTGCGGGAGCCGCCTTGGCCTCGTCAACCGGTTTGGTTTCAGGAGCCGCTTTGGCTGCGGCCACCGGCTTGCTCTCAGGAACCGGTTTGGCCTCGGGCGCTTCACGCTTGAGGTATTCCAACTGGATATCTTCGGGCCCCAGGCCTACTTTCGGGGTGAGCGTAATCTTGAGATTGAAATGCTCTTCTAAGTCGAGGATTTCTTTACGTTTGTTATTCAGGAGAAAAGTACCCACTTCCAGGGGCACCGCCCCCCGGACCTCCTGGATGGGGTTTTGGGCCACCTGGGTGGAGATTTGCCGCAGGAGGCTTAAGCCCAGAGTATCCACCCGCTTAATATGGCCCTGGCCATGGCAGGTGGGACACTCGAGGTAGGCGCTGACCTCGGCGGTGGGCCGCAGGCGCTGGCGGGAGAGTTCCAGCAGACCAAACTTGGACAGGTGCCCCACGGTGACCCGGGCCTTGTCTTTTTTTAGGCTTTGCTTCAGGGCCTGCTCCACTTCTTTCTGATGCTTCTTATCCTTCAAATCAATGAAATCAATAACTACCAGGCCCCCCAGGTCCCGGAGGCGGAGCTGCCGGGCCACTTCATCGGCGGCCTCCAGGTTGGTCTTCAAGGCCGTATCTTCCAGTTCCTTGCCGCTGGTGCAGCGCCCGGAGTTGACATCGATGGAGACCAGGGCCTCGGTGGGATTGATAACGATGGAGCCGCCGGATTTCAAGGGCACGCGCTCCGAGTAGATGCGGTCGATCTGGTCTTCCAACTGGTACCGGGTAAAAATGGGGATATTGTCTTTGTAGAGTTTCAGGGCGTGCACGTGCCGGGGA
The DNA here is from genome assembly GCA_041648175.1 of Desulfobaccales bacterium. Taxonomy (NCBI): domain Bacteria; kingdom Pseudomonadati; phylum Thermodesulfobacteriota; class Desulfobaccia; order Desulfobaccales; species Desulfobaccales bacterium. The sequence goes on from JBAZPO010000003.1 coordinate 250,095, forward strand.
GCCATCTCCATGATGAAGGTCCGCAGCGTCTGATAGACATCTTTGTTGTCCACCATGATGGTGGTGATATCCGGGGAAAAATAATCCCTGACGGTCCGGGTGATGAGGTCCAGGTCCCGGTGCAGCAGGCAGGGGGCAGCCTGGGTGGCCGCCGTCTGGTTGAGGGTCTCCCAGAGCTTCAGGAGATATTTCAAATCCTTGGCCAGGTCCAGGTTTTTGCTGGTTTCGCCGGCCGTGCGGATGATCAGGCCCATCTCCGGGGGCAGCCCCAATTTGTGGGCTAATTCTTTGAGGCGCTGGCGCTCCTCTTCTTTTTCGATCTTGCGGGAAACCCCCAGGTGGCTCTGATTCGGCAAGAGCACCAGGCGGCGCCCAGGAAGGGAGATGTAGGTGCTGAGGTAGGCGCCCTTGGTGGCGGACTCCTCTTTGTAGACCTGGACGATGAGCTCCTGGCCTTTGCGCAGCACCCGCTGAATCTTGGTTTTGGCTTTACTCTGGGGTTTTTCCTGGTAGCAGTCGGGGTGTACTTCGGACAGGGGCAAAAAACCGTGGCGCTCCCCTCCGTAGTTGACAAACGCGGCCTGGAGGCTGGGTTCGATATTAGCCACCACGCCCTTATAAATGTTGGCTTTGGTAGGTTCCCGGGAAGAAGACTCCAGGGCCAGCTCTTCCATTTGGCCTTCTTCGACGATGGCGACTCGGAACACCTCCGGGTCAGCGGCGTTGACAAACATCTTGCGAGGTGGGCTCATAAATCCCCCTGGCGGCATTGTTGGGCAAATTCTTTAAACCCGGGCTGACAGTCTTGGGCATACATGCGATTAACAGCCAAGGGCAGGGCCGCGGGACTTTTTAAATTACGGATGGGGCGCATCTCCTGGCGGCGAAAGAAGGCGGTCTGCACCAGAAAATTGATATCGCCCTGGACCGGTATGAAATAAAGGAAGCCGCCTTTGACGGAAATGGGCATGGGCAGGCCTTGGTCCCGGATACGGCCCCAGCACACCCACGGCTTGGGATAGTGATTGAAATTGCGGTTCAAGAATTTGATGTCCTGATTTTCGATGTCACCCAACTGAAAGCTTTCGATCATGACATTGCGCTCGAGTTCCGGATCCCAGGCCAGCATCCCGCCTTTTTGGGGTTTGAGGGGATTATTGGCCATCACTTCCATGACCATGTTGAATCCTTGTTCGCCCAGTTCCAGGGCCAACCCCAGGCCGGGGAAATCCAGAGATCCCGTCAAATAATCCAGGTCCTCGATATTATACGATATCTTATCGGCAAAACCGTGCAGCCAGTCGGACACTTCCTGTTGAGAATGAATCAGCCTGTCCCAAGGATGGCCCCCCACCAGAGAGAAAAGCTGGTGTTCCATGGTCTCCTGCACCACCATCTGGCCGTGGTTGTGGAGGCGGCGGGGAGAATTGACATCGTAGAAAAATTTTCCCCCATTGAGGTTGAGTCCGTGAAAACTCTCTTGCACCATGAAAAAGACCTGGGCGGGATTAAAGCCGAAAAAATGCCACAGGTAAAAATCTTTTTCGACGTGGGCCAACATTTCCTGGGAAACGATGATCAACAGATGCTGGCGCTGTAGGACCTCCCTAGGATTTTCCCCCTCTTGCCGGGCCAGGTTTTCCAGGTCGAAGGCGAGCTGGAGCATATGGCGGGCCCCCAGCGAGACGGGCAGAAGTTCGTTAAGGGAGCAGGTTAACTGAGCGGCCACTTGCTCCGGCGTAATAATCTGGCCGGCTTCCTGGCTCATGAGGTTGGCGATGCTCTCAATGGTAAGATCCTGGGAGAGGTCGAGGAAGTATTTGGAGCCCAACATCAGGCGGGTGCCTTCGCCTGCGGCGGCGTGTTCGAAGAGAATTTCGCCTTGGATCACCGCAGCCCGGGCCCGAGACAGGCGCTCCGAGCGGCCGTCATGCTCATCAAGCACGAGGATCTGCCGGGGTTCTGCAAGTCTTTCCAGGCGGGGATAATGGTTGATGTCTTTTTCCCGGGTGGCAATTTCGGCTATAGAGGAATAGCGGTGTAATCTTTCTTGAGCCAGGGCCACGCAGGAGTCGATATAAGGTTTGATGGTGCCGAGATCACGTGCGGCTTTGTTCGCTAAGGGCATGAAAGTCCTGTAATATTGAGAAGTTAAAACAAATTATTATCATGGGTTCACATGATTGTCAAGGAACAATACGTCTTCAGCCAGGGGAAAGAGGGGCTTAAGGGCAAGGGAACCTGTAAAAAAAATCGTTAAAATTGGGGTTCCCCAGCAAAGCTTGGAAACGAGTTCAGGGCGGACAACCAGGTCCGCCCTTCTAGAAGAAACCAAATTATACTCCACGACACGTTCCCAAGTGGACGGCCTTACATGTCGCTTTTATCCCGATAGACCAGTACGGGACGGGTGGAGAGGCGCACCAGGTTAAGGGCTTCGTCGCTGATCAGTTTCAAATACTTGGGCCGTTTGTGCCCGTAAGCTCCCAGCACCAGCAGGTCATAGCGTTCCACGGCCACGGCCTTGAGGATTTCATCCACAAAGTCGCCCTGGGCCAATTTCTTCGTGGGAGTGAAACCGTATTTCTTTAACGTGTCTTCCCCGGTGAGCAAACAGGACTCAGCGAATTCGGGGGTTTCACCCAACTCGGTTTCCTGGACATGCAAGATGGTGATATCCGGCTTGGTCTTGGCAAAGAGGGGGGCAATGAATTCCAGGGCTCCCTGGTCACACTGGGACCCCCGGTAGGCCACCAGAATTTTCTGGATGGGCCGGAAATTGCGCATGAGGAGCACCGGTTGCAGGGCATGGTGAAGAATCTTGGCATGCACCGTGCCCAACAAAAAGCCCCGGATGGAGGAGCGGCCTTGGGAGCCCAGCACGATCAGGTCATACATGCCTTCATTGGCGGTGTTGAGGATTTCGTCGGCGGGGTCGCCCACGGCCACCAGGGGCGCACAGGGAACTTTGCCTCCCAGGCAGATCTCGCAGGCCTGGAAAGTTTCCTCCACGGTTTTGTCCTCGTCGGCTGCGATGGACTTTTCCACATCCTTTCGGGTAGTGAAGGGGGCATAAGAGGTTTCCGCCACGGATTCTATGAGGTCGGGTTTGACATAGAGGGCGTCCACGTCGGCCTCGAAATGCTCCAAGAGATGACAGCAATAGCGCAGGGCCTGCTGCGACTCCTCACTTTTATCCACTGCGACCAGGATTTTCATGAATATCACCTCCCATGTTAATCAGCGTCCAGAAAAGTGATCAGTATCCGGATTATAGCCTCAAGTGTGGATTAACGCATCACTAAAACCGAAGCCTGGCATTTGTTCACAAAGCACCCGGCCCAATCCCGGGGAAAGAAGCGGTCCAGGAGGGATTTCTTGTCCATGAACAGGGTCAGGAGGTCGGCCTGCAATTCTTTGTCGATGAAGTTTTGAAAATCGGCGATCCCGGTCAAGCGGGTTGTCACCTTGACTGGCAGTCTTCATAGTAATCGCCGATCTCGATGAGCCGCCGGTACACGTATTTCTTCATGGCGCCTTCCTGAGACAGGCCGATCTCCAGCTGCGCCCCGTGCAGGGTGGCCTGACCATCTGGTTGATCATTTCCAGGGAGTCCTGGCTAATGTAACTCTGGTCCAGGCAGGCCAGGATGCGAATGGGCTGCTCTACTTGTACCAGAAGCACGAAGCTGTCGGCGTCATTCCAGGGGCTGGTCCTCAATGGGTTTGGCGGCAGGCCGTTATTTCGTCTCAATATTTTAAAAGATATTTCTGTATAGCCACCTATTTTGGTTGACAAATATATATTATTGTGCCTATGATTAATATCATAATTATATAATTTATGTTAATTTTAAACATTGGAAATGACAAGAATATCTAATAAAAATAGGGAGTTTACTACAAGTTATGTTGCAGAATTAACAAAGGTTTCTGCGCGGAGGCTTCGATGGTGGGATCAGCAGGGGTTGGTAAAGCCAGGAGCTTTTCCCGGACGGAAAATCAGGCAAAGACGGCGATATACACTTCAAGATATTATCTGTATATTAGTGGTAAAAAAGCTTAGAGATAACGGGATGAGCCTTCAGAAGATTAGGGAAGTCGTTGATAAGATAGAGGTAAACGGTATTACCCGCCCACTGGCAAAACTCAGGGTTGCATGTTTGGCCCATACGATAGTTGCAAAAATAGAGGGAAAATATTTAGAACCGCTCTCTGGCCAGTTGGTCATTGAGCAATGCTTGGAAGAAATTCGGCCTCAGTTGGAGCGTAGGCGTTTAGCCCCTGCCGAGAGGGCCGTGGAGCGAGCAAATATAGATTATGAAAAAAAGATTGCTGGTTTTTGATTTAGAGCGAAAACGTTATGTGAGTAGTTATTTAATTTTTTATACATTATTAGTTGTTATAAGTTAAAAATAAGAAATACCAATACAATGGTCATGTGGTAATATGGGCGAAAGAATAAATAGAAATTCTGGATTCATATTTCCGACAATTTTAATTGTGTGTTTTGTTGTTATTATTTATGTAATGCCTATATTTAATATACAATTAGATACAAAAATGACAGGATATTTATTAGCATCCTTGCTTTTAATTCTGGGATTATTTGGATTATGGCTTGATAATGTAAGCTTGTTTCAGCAGCAAGTCTTTAAATTGATAGTATGGACAGGCGTTTTCCTTCTTATCCTTACATTTTGCTTTTCAATAGCTATCGATATTATTGAAAAAGTTTAAAGACAAAAATAGTTTTTCAACAATTAAAGTAAATACTGATCGTTATAGCTTCCATTATAAGTTATTAATAAAATGAACGAGCAAATTAAAACTTTTTGGTCAACTGGGGATTTCAAATCTCGTATAGCTGATATCTTACCACCCGAAGAAAACTCAAAGGAATGGTTCCTTGCTAATAGAAAAGATAGATTTCAAGGTTCTTCGATAGAGCTTTCTCTTGGAGAAGAAGCTTTTATTAGCAGCAAGAAAGAATTGACAAAACTCAATGAGAAAGAAAACCATATAAAAATTTCTCCAGGCGATTTTGCAATATTGATTACAGAAGAATACATAAAAATTCCAACAGATTGTATGGGATTTATTTCGATAAGGTATAAATATAAGCTTTCAGGTCTAATAAACATTTCAGGATTCCATGTCGACCCAGGATTTGAAGGAAGACTAAAATTTTCAGTTTACAATGCGGGAACTGCTGATGTATTATTACGATATAAAGATCCAACCTTTATTCTTTTTATCACGTATACTACAAATAATGAAGTAGAGGCTTACACTAAAGGACGTGATCATTGGCAACAACAACATATTGATCCAAGAGAGATGATGCCACTTTTAGGGGCTGGAATCCCAATCCATCAAATAGAGCATAGAGTTAGGACGCTTGAAACAGCAATAAAGATTTATGGCGGGATTTTAGTTACAATATTAATAATCTTTTTAAAAAAAATGATAATCGGATGATTCTTCAAGGGAGGCTAAAATGGCAGACTTGAATGAATTATGTTTGGAAATAACTAACCGCTGCATTATGAATTGTCTGCATTGTTCCACGGCTTCTCCTGGCTCCGAAGAAAAAGTCGATGAACTTGCTTTAAAGGAAATTCAGTCGATTATCTCCGATTTTCATGCTCTCGGGGGAAAAATCCTCGAAATTTCCGGAGGGGAGCCCACCTTACACAAAAATCTTCTGGATATCGTAGCCATTGCCAAGAGTAAAGATCTTGAAACCAGGCTATATAGCTGTGGGGTTTCATATAAGGGGAGATGCAGACCTTTAAGTGTGGCACTTTTGAAGAAGCTGCGTAGCCAAGGGTTAGATAAGATTATTTTCAACCTACAGGGTGCCACAAGCGAGGTCCATGATCTAATAACAAGAAAGCCGGGTAGCTTCAACGCTCTTTGCAAAAGTATTATTTATGCGAAAAAATTAGGGTTTTGGGTCGGAGCCCATTTTGTGCCCATGCAGCCGAATGTAAGCTCATTTGAAGATGTATTAGAGCTCGCAAGTAAAATAGGTATTGATGAGGTTGCCCTTCTCAGATTTGTTCCCCAGGGGAGAGGAGAGATTAATAAAGGAAGGCTCAGACTTCCAAGTGATAAACTATGGGGCTTTTTAAAAATTGTTGCTCAATTAACGAATAAATATGGGGATGGGCTGAAAATCCGCGCAGGATGTCCCCTAGATTTCTTGGGTTTCATCGATGAGACAGTTAAACAATCCGCCTGCAAGGCTGGAAAATCGACTTGTAGTATAACGCCAAGCGGGGATGTGCTCCCTTGTCCGGGTTTTAAACACTTTCCGGAATTTGTAGCGGGGAACATTAAAAGTAAAAAGCTGAGCCTAATATGGAACACATCTGAGGTTTTTAAGCAATTTCAAACGATTGACCATCAAAATATTTCAATTTGTTCAGAATGTTCAAAGAGCGATATTTGTAAAGGGAGATGCCCCGCTCAGAGGGTTAGGCATCACGGGCATCTTGCGATAGGTCCAGACCCAGATTGTCCAAGGGTTTATATGGTTAAATTAGGACCGGAAATCGCACCATTTCGTGATCATTTTAATAGCGCCGATATATCGGAATTATTTATCGGTTGATTGCTCAATATAGATATAATCTTAGTCATATACGGGGGATGATAATCTTTATCCGCCCTATCCCACCAGTAAAGTTCAAAGCCTAAGAGCTTCTCTGCAACCTCAGAAACTATCACGCCAGTAGATTCTAAAGAAAACGTCCGGCGCAAAGGATAACGACATTTACACCCATTTTTTACTGCGCATCGTTGGTTTCCACAACCTCTACAAAATCCGGAAGATAAAAATAAACTTTTCTTATTATCGTTGATAATATTGGCAAATTTATTAGTAAATGGCGTTAGTAATGCTTCGATAAAGGACCATCTAACATAGTAATTCCCGGCCAATACTTTTGGAGGATAATTTTCTATTAAAAGCTTGGTATAAATTATATTAGCCAGTTTGAACTTTTTCCTTAAAAGGTTGAAGTCTGGAGAAAAGGGAGGGCAACCCCCATTCCTTCCATATAACTTACAACCAGCCCGGCAAGCATTTTCTGTCAAATCTTTATCAATAGGGATTTCATTGATGTCCTGAGAAGTCCATCCAATTTCCAAGGGATATGATCTTCCGCTGCCGGTTCTATGGATATAATGAAACTTTTCCATAACTTAATATATCAGTTTTAAAGACTCAGGTCTAATTGCGGGGGGTGCAGGTGTGGGATAGCGCGCTCGGCGTGGACTGGACACCCGAGGGTAGGTGTCCAACATTTACCGGGATTTTCCCGGAGGCCCCGATGCCTCAGCCGTCGTCGTGGCGGGATTCCTGCAGTTTTTCCAGGGCCCGCTGCAGGTTGGCTTTGGCTTCCTGGTAGAAGGTGGGCCTGAGCTCCATGGCTCGCTGGAAGCATTTGGCCGCCTCTTCAAAGCGCCCATCCATGAAATAATAGACCCCGATATTGTTATAGGCCTGGGCCTCATCCCCTGCCTTCAGAAAGGCCGTCAGAGCCTGGGGGTATTGTTTCTGGCCCGATAGCGCCTGGCCCAGCAAACGGTTGACTTTTTGGTTATCCGGGGCCAAGCTTTGGGCCTTCTTAAGGGTAGCCGTGGCACGGGTATAATCTTTACGCTTCAGGTAGGCCTCGGATAAAAGGATGAAGGAGGATAGGTGGCGAGGATCCAGAATTGTGGCCTTTTGGAACTCATTTATGGCCCGATCGATGTGCCCGGCCTCGAGAAAGGTGACCCCCAGGAGATGATGGGTCTTGGCCCGGCTGGGGTCTTGGGCCAAAACGTAATGGAATTCATCAATGGCCATGGGATACTGTTTGCCCTGAAGAAAGACCAATCCCAGGGCTTCGTGGGCCTGGAGCATCTCTGGCCGGTGCACCAAGACGAGGGCCAGTTCCTTCTGGGCGGCCTCCAACTTCCCGGACATGAGGAAAATGACCCCCACTTTATAGTGCAGGTCATAGCGTTCGGGGTGATCTCTCAGGACTTGAAGATAGTTAACCAGGGAATCTTCGAAGTTCCGGTTTTCCAGGGCCAAATCGCCCAGAGCCTCCAGGCGGTCATTCGGCAACTGTTCCGGCAGCGTGGGCGTGGGTTTCTTGTGAGACCAGTGGTCATGGAGGTCCTGAAGTTTGGCGACATCTTCCTGGCCCAGGCCGCGCGCAGCAGGAGACGAGTTCTTGGTGCAATGGCTCACGGCAAGTGGCAAGGCCAGCAGAATTGCCCCGCAAGCCAGCCGCCGGAGCGAGTGCAGCGTCGATTTCATTGTGCCTCGGTAGCCAGGCGCGCCATCAGTTGCGGACGTTCCAGGAGATCGGCTCCCAGCAGGATTTTCACCGCAATATCTTTATGAAGCTTCATACTGGGTTCCAGGCCCGCTCCCGGGAAAAGGGTTTCACCCAGGACCCGAGCAACTCTTTGGGCCTCGGGCCGATAATAAATGATGGTCTTTTCTGCCCCGAAATTTATGTAGTTGCCTATTCTGGCTACGGAGAATCCTTCCAGGTCAAGCAGTGTCCGGGTGCGGCGGGCCAGATGAGGGGTGCGGGTGCCGTTCAGTACTTCGATGGCCGTGTACTCCAGTTCTGAGGCAGTCAAAGGTTCGAAGGAGCGCGGTCGGGGAGTCTGGGCCACGGGAGCTGGAGGCTGGGAAGGCGCAGTCTTTTCCTGGGGCAGGGCATTCTGGTTGCCCGGGGTTAGGCGTTCCGCGGCTGCTGGCGCTGCCAGGCGTTGACCGGTTGGGGGAGGCGTTGCCTCGGCGGCCATGGGTTGAACCTTGTCCTGGCCCAGGCGCGCCATCAAGTCCTGATTTTCCAGGAGATCGTGGCCCAGCAGTACTTTAATGGCTACCTTGCCCCTGAGCTGGTCAGATTGTTCAAGGGCGGCCATGGGAAAAATATCGGTTTGCAGGGCCTGGGCGACTCTTTGCGCCACGGGCCGATAATAAATGATGGTCTTTTGTGCGCCGAAATCCACATGATTGCCGATTTTGACCACGCTGAAGGCTTCCTGGCTGAGCAGGGATCTGACTTCCCGGGCCAAATGGGGTGCGCGGGTGCCATTACGCACTTCGATGTCCGTGTCTATCAGTTCGGTGCAGGTCAGGTATGCCGGGCGAGAGCGTGGGGTGGCCTGGGCCGGCGCAGCTTGCTCAGGCGCCAACTTGGGTTTGGCCTCATGGGCAGGATTAACAAGTTCCGAGGCCGCCTGCATGGCCATCTTTTGCGGAGCCAGAGGCGCCGCGGGGGTGTCCAGCTCGCCGGAGGGAGAGGCGGGCCGCGGAGAGACGGCCACGGCCGGCGTTGGGGGTAAAGCCTCCTGTACGGGTGGAGCAGGGTGGGAGGTTGGGGCAACGACGGCGCGATCAGGCACCTCCATGGCGGCACGGGAAGCAGGAACCGGGGAGGTTTTCAGAGGCGCCGCCTGTTCCTGAGCCACATTGCCAGGCTGGTCGTTGTCCGGGACCGGCTGGGCGGGCGCCTGCATGGCGACCTTTTGGGGGGCTAGAAGCGCAGCCGGGGTATGCGAGGACACGGCCGCCACCTCGGCTGAAGCAGGTGCGGTCCTTTGGGCATATACGGCGCGGTCAGCCATACCCAGGGCTGCCAAGGCCTGGCGAGTTTTGTATTCGGCGGCAGCAGTGCCGTCAACTTCCTGCCAGAGCCGACGGGCCTCATCGGTGCGGCCTAAGCGACAGTACAAGAGCCCCAGGTTGTTGCGCGCCGCTTCATTGTTGGGATCACGGGCCAGGGTTTGGCGATAGCAGGTCTCAGCCTCCTGGTAACGCCCTTCCAGGTAATAGGTGAAGCACAAATTATTGGCCAAGGCGGGATGAGGGCCGTTTAAGGTGAGGGCCTCCTGGTAGAGCTTCCGGGCGGTATCGAATTGTCCCTGCTCCTCGTAACTTTGGGCCAGGGTATTGACGAGTTGGAGATTTTCCGGGTTCTGCCGGTGGGCCTGCTCCAATTCCTTGAGGGCCAGCTCGGGACGCCCCATTAATTTATAATAGTGGGCATTGCGTAGGAGGCGAGTGACTTCCCCAGGAGATTGACGAACGTTGGGATAAAAGGCGCCTGGGGTGGCATCGGTGTAGCTGGAGCCGGGAACCGGGCCGCAGCCAACCGCCCCCAAGGACCAGCCGATCCCGAGCGCAAGCACCGCCAAGCCAGTCAGTGCATACCCGTAAATTGATCTAGGCAAAAATCGCCAAGACCGTCTGCCCCCGGTTTGCCGGGGGCCCCCGCCCCTAGGATCGGGCCTGCCAGACCCTGGCGCGGCGCCGCGAGAATGCCTTTCTCCCTTACCCGTCATGGCCATCATAGTTGCTGACCCTCATGCTAACTGCGGTCTCCTTAGCTGTGCGGCACATAGGGTTCATTGCCCCATTTTGCCGGTACCTGTCGAGTAATCCAGGCCTTTCTTTTCCCTTTCGGCGGGCTCAAAGCTCTTATTGTAGCTTTCCATTTCGTTGACGGCGGCCTGAGGAGACAGTCCTACCGGCGGCGTGGGATTCAAGCCGGCCTGGGGATTAACCACCTGTTGGACGAGGTTGTTGCGCACCGAGTTGCCCCAATCCTGTTCTACGGCGCTGGGCGGATAACACCCGGCCAGACACAACAGGAGCATCCCCAACGCCAAAAAGATCCCAACGTAGGGGGCCCTTTTGTCATGGTTGTGCATGGTACTCTCCCTTAAGCCCGGAACTAATCGATAGACTGGTTGCCAAACCCCGGCGGCAGCGCCAGCTTGGGGGCCGGCTTGGAGGCCGGCTTGGCCCGGCCCTGATCCAGCCCCAGCAGGTAGGCGTCAACGTCCGTGGGGTCGATCCACTTATCCGTGGGCAACTGACCCTTTCCCGGCGGTATGGGCTTTACCAGGTGAGAGGTGACCAAGGCCACCAGCTCCGTTTCGTTCTTCTGGTAGTTGGTGGAGCGGAACAGGGCTCCCAGGACGGGGATATCTCCCAGGACGGGGAACTTGTTGATGACATTTCGAGATTGGTCCGACAACAGTCCGGCGATGGAAAAGGTCTGACCATCACGGACCTCGACCTGGGTGTTCATCTCCCGGGAGCGCAGCCCCGGCACCACGAAACCAGCCGTGCTCACGGCATTGGTATAATCCAGCTCGCTGACGGTGGGATGCACCTTAATGGCAATCTTGTTATCATCCAAGACCGTTGGGGTAAACTCCAACTGGACCCCGTACTGTTGAAACTGAATGGTAATGGTTGTACCGCCGCCAGTGGCTTGCGGCACCGGGTAGGGATACTGGCCGCCGGCGAGGAAGGAGGCCTTTTGGCCGCTGGTGGTCACCAGGTTAGGTTCGGCCAGCACCCGCCCCAGGTTATTCTGCTTCAGGAGATTCAGGAAGGCGGTCCACAGGATGCCACCCGCTTTCCAGCCGGCCATGGCCTGTATATTTGTGGATAATAACGCATCGAAAACCGTGCCCGGGGCCCCCGACGGGCCACCGCCAATAGACGGGTTGATGGTGCGCCCCAACCCGGAAATGGTCGAGAGACTGTTGAGCTGGTTCACACCGAAGTTGCCGCTGGGGCTCACCGCGGTGAAATTGATGCCGATTTGTTGGGCCACCGTCCGGTTGATCTCGGCTATCCGCACCTCGAGCATTACCTGCTGCACCCCGCCCACGTGCATCAGGTTCACCACCTTGGTCTCTTTGCCTTTGCCCTCGCCTTTCTCACCCCCGGCATAGGCCCGGGCCAGGGACAAGGCGGTGCTCTGGGCCACCGGCCCGGAGACCTCACCGGACATAACAATGGAATCCCCGGCGGCTTCCACCCCGATCTTCTCTTTGGGCAGGATCTGGTGGAGCTTCTCCTTCAATAAGGTCAGGTCGGCCTCCACCGTCACGGAGGTGGATGTGAAGCGGGACTTACCCCACATGCTGATGGTGGTCACCCCTGGGGCCAGGGCGTTGACGTAGATTTCCCGGTCAGAGATAAGGATGAGGTCGGCGATGTCCGGATCGGCCACCGAGATGCGGGTGAGGGCAAAGGGAGTGCGCAAGACCTTGGAGCGCCCCACTTTTAGGTGTATAAGCTGGTTGATTTCTTGATTCTTAACCCGATCCAATGGAGTTGCCGCCGGGGCTGGCATTGGCGCGAGAAAGCAGAGGATTACTATCCACCACAACCACCTCAATCTGTGGGCGGTGCTTTCCAAGCCGGCATGCCCTCCTTGGCGCGCTAATTGTAGAGAAGCTTTTAGGCGCAATCAGTCCCAAACGATATCAGATTTCTTACCACCTTAGTATCTACGGGAGTTTTGTCAACCCTTTTTTGAGAGCTCGATGCAAGTCAATAATACCCTAAGATTATTATAAAATCAAACAGCATTAATTTAGAATATCGTGTCCTGCAGGCTTGAAATGAAGAGAACGGTAAATAGCCGCGTCCCTAAGGACGCCGACACCGGAAGACGAATAAATGAATCAGTAAAGAACATAATAAAAATTCTGAGCCAGGATATATTTGGGCATCTACCGGGCATAAAAAGCACTAATATAACCCCCCAAGCTTTGCTCATGTCATCAACAATTCATATTCTCAATACATATCGGACTATTAAAAAAAATTGATTAAGAAAAATTTATTGGGATCGCTGGCGATTAAAAGTTAGCCTGCCTTGCCGGCGGATTAGCGAGACTTCCTGTCTTTGTTGATCATAGGAGGCTGGGAAGTTACTGATTTTTTGGGAAGGGGCTTGGTGAGCGGTTTGGGTACCCGGGTTGTAGGGAGGTTTTCCTTACGGACTCCGATGCCGGTTTCACCAGGCGAGGGTGCCAGAAAGGACGAACTCAGATGTTTCAAAATTTGTACATGCAGGTTGCCGGATTAGCATTTACTTGAACATGGTCCAAGGTGTGAAACATGGTTTTATCAAGCGAGTGCGGAGCCGTTGATGCAGAGTGCGGTGTTGCGGCAAGCAAGGCCCAAAAATTGCAAGAACCCAACGGCAGAGGTTATAGGCGTTGCCAAGAGTTTTTTCTTCTTCTCCCCTGACCCTCTCTTATAAGGGGAGAAGGGAATAAAAGGAAAGAACTTTTGGCAATCTCGATAGTTTTCGCCATCTCTTGGATTTCATGAGGCTGGAATTTTAGGAGTTTCTTCAGAGGTTAATCGGCCAAAGGAGTGGACGGGTGACGAAAGCGGTATTATGTTCTAAGATAAAGTACAATGAACTTGGATTAATGGCAAGGCGTGGCGTGCAAATCATATTGGTGCTTACTTTAATATGGTTGAGCGTGGTTCTCTTTTCTGGTCCTAGCGGAGAACCCACTCATAGATTGGCCGGCGACCGCGTCGGGCAGGTCGAGCAAGCTATGGTAGGCCCCGCCACAATTCCCAGGGGTGAAAGTCCCAACCCCTTTCCCCAGGCCAAACCGGTGCAGCCGGGTTCTGAGCTTAACGGCTTCGGGGAGGGGTTGTCCGGAACGGCCAAGAAGGGAGGTGGATCGGCTTTCCGGGCGCCGGTCCAGATTGCCAATCTGATAAAATGCAAAAATCTGGAAGAAGTGGTAGTAAAATATGCTCGGCAGTATGGCGTCGATGAGGATCTGGTGTGGGCCGTCATTCGCCAGGAATCCGGATTCAACGCCGGAGCTGTATCCCCTAAAGGCGCCATGGGACTTATGCAGCTGATGCCGGGGACCGCCGCTCTGCTGGGAGTATCCGATCCCTTTGATGTGGAGCAAAACGTTGCCGGGGGCGTTAAATATTTGGAACAGTGCCTCAATCAATTTAATCAGGATGTGCCCCTGGCTCTGGCCGCCTACAACGCCGGGCCTGGAAATGTCGTCAAATATCAGGGGTGCCCGCCTTTTGCCGAGACGCGGAATTATGTGGCGAGCATCCTGGCGGCCTATGCGGGGGAACCGATTCGAGAGGACTGGAAACTCTCCCGTGTAAATTATGTTGTGGGAGAAGAACTGGCCGCGGCCGCCGCACCGCTCAAGGGATTACCCTGGAGAATTCCCTTACCCAATTGGAGAATTGCCACACCGCAATGTAAGCTTGGCTCGCCCCACTGGAAAGTGACCGTGCGTCCTTTCTGAGACAGGAGGTCTTTGGGGCTCAAGTGCATCCCTAGCTTTGTGCTCAGGCAAAATAAAACTTTAAAGGTCTTATTCATTATGATGAAAAAACAATTTTCTCTGTGGAATGCCGTGGCTTGGATGGCGGCCCTTCTGGTGGCCCTCTCGATCTGTGCTTGCAGCAGCATGGAGGAGAAGCGGGATCAGTTCTTAGCTTCCGGAAAAGAATTATATGCGAAGGAAGACTATATCAGTGCCCGCCTGGAGTTTCAGAACGCCCTGCAGATTGACCCCAAGTTCGCCCAAGGCTTCTTGTGGTTGGGCAAAACGGAACTCAAATTGAAAAATCCCCGGGGGGCTTATGGGGCCTTGAATCAAGCGGCGGAACTGGACCCCAGCCTCACGGAGGCCCAAATCCTTCTGGGGGATATTTTCATGTTGGCCAAGCAACCGGACAAGGCCCAGCAAAAAGCGGAGATGGCTTTAAAGCAGGAACCCAAAAATACCGAAGCTTTACTCTTGTCCGCTTCCTTAGCCGCAACGCAAGGGCAACCGCAAAAGGCCTTGGATACCTTAGCAGAAGTGCGACGGCTGGACCCTACTAAGATCTCTGCCTACCTGATGGGGGCCGCCATCTTCGTCCAGGATAAGAAGCCGGACAAAGCCGCAGCTATCTTGGAGCAGGGGATTGACGCCAATCAGAAAGCGATGGCCCTCTATGTAGCCAGAGCCAGTCTGGCCGATAAGGAAAAGGATTTCGCGGTGGGAGAGACGTTTCTGCTGAAAGCCGTCGCCCAGGAACCCAAGAATGCCTCTCTTTATAATCAATTAGTGCGTCACTATACTGCGGCCGGTCAAAAAGATAAAGCCGAGGAGGCGATCCGCCAGACCATCACCCTGGAACCGGAGAGCGAAAAGCCGGTCATCTTGCTGGCGCGCTTCCTGCTCAGCCAAGGGCGACGCCAGGAGGCGGATAAGGCCCTCAAGGATTTCATCAAGGAGCATCCGGATAATTATGCGGGGCGTTTTGCCCTGGCCGAATTTTATGTTGCCCTGCGGAGGCCGGGGGAGGCTGAAAGCGTCCTGAAAGAAATTATCCAAAAGGACCCCAATGGACCGAAGGGATTAAAAGCCAAGGGTGAACAGGCGCGCCTGAAGCTCTCCCAGGGGCAGACCGAGGAGGCCGAAACGCTGGCCAATGAAATCTTGAAAGATAACCCCAAGGATATGACCGCCACCGAAATCCGGGGAATCATCGCCCTGAATAAAAAGGATGGCCTGACCGCGGTGAATAGTTTCCGTATCCTGAGCCAGGATCGGCCCCAAGACGCCCGGACCTGGCTGCTTCTAGCCCGGGCCCACCTGGTGAATAAGGAAAATGAACAGGCTAAGGAAAACGCCAAGAAGGCGTTACAGATCAAACCGGATTTTCAGGATGCCAGGAAATTCCTGTATGGCATGTATCTCCAGGACAAGGATTATGATGGGGCCATCAATACTATCCAAGGGTATCTGCGCGCCAATGAGAAAGATATTGCCAATCTCGTAGCTTTGGGGAATGTCTATACTCTCAAAGGTGATGAGGCCCAGGCCAAGGCAACCTTTCAGAAAATCATAACCTTGGAGCCCAAGAATCCCCAAGGCAACTTTCAACTGGCAATTCTGAGTTTAAGGACCAAGAAAATCCCCGAAGCCCTCAAGTATGCCGAAAAAGCGTTGCAGCAAGACCCCAATTTTATCCCGGCCTTGCAGCTCATGGCTGGGATCTATCAGGATCAAAAGCAGTTGGATAAGGCCTTGGCGATGGTGCGTCAAGCCATAGAGCGCAGTCCTAAAAATCCGCAACTTCACCAGATGTTGGGTGAACTGCTGCTGGTCCAGAAACAGCCCGAGGCTGCCATTGCTCCTCTGGAAGAAGCCCTGACCTTGAATCCGCGGCAAGTGACCTCTCTGCAGCTGCTCGCCCTGGCGTACCACCAGATGCCGGACCCGGCTAAGGCCGTGCAGCAACTGGAAGCAAAGGTAGCCGACCCCAAGGCTTCCCCGATCTTCGCTCTGGTGTTGGGATCAGTCTATGAGCAGGATAAGAAGTATGATAAGGCGATTAATCTCTATAACAGTCTGTTGGCCCGCAACCTTTTTACCCCTCTGGCCCGCAACAACCAGGCTTTTTTGATTGCCGAACACGATGCCACGCCGGACAACTTGGCCCGGGCCCAAAAACTGATTTCGCAAAACCTGGAGGACTACCCCGAAGAACCCAGCTTCTTGGACACCATGGGCTGGGTTCTGTGTAAACAGGGAAATTATGTTGAGGCCAAGACTTACCTGGAAAAGGCCGTAGAAAAGGTCCCCAACCAGTCGTCCATCCTCTACCATTTGGCCTGGTGTGAAGCCAAGCTGGGCGAGGCAGCCGCGGCCCGGGAAAATCTGCAGAAGGCCGTGGACAGCAAAAGTAAATTCCCGGAGCGGGAGGAAGCCCAAAAGCTGCTGGAAAGTTTGCCGGCAGGAGGGAAGTAGCAGATTCAGGCAGCAGGCAGGGCACATCTTGGCCCCCTGGCCGGCGCTAACCACCGCCGGCCAGGTCATGGGCCTGGAGAAAGTGGTTCTCTGTTCTTTAAAATCGCGGTTTCCCTCAATCAGGAGTTTCTGAAAAAAAATTAGTGAGCTATGATGTTTTAATGTGCCCTTTTCAAAAAAGGAAACTACCATGAATGCCTCAAACATTCCCATCTACGGAGTGATCCTGGCCGGGGGCTGGGGGACGCGCTTTTGGCCCTTGAGCCGGTCGCAGTATCCCAAGCAGGTGCTGCGCCTGTTGGGCTCCGAATCCATGCTGCAATCTACCGTTGAGCGCCTGATCCCGCGGATTCCGGCTGCGCGGCTGGCGGTGGTGACCAATGCCTCCCAGGCCGGGCTCATTCACCAGGAATTGCAGCGTAAGGGCTGGGATGAGGTGCGGATTTGGATTGAACCCGAGGGCCGCAATACCGCTGCCGCGGTGGCGCTGGCCGCGGTTTCCCTGGCGGATGAGGCTGAAGACGGGGTTATGGCCGTGTTCCCGGCCGATCATTTCATCCGGGACCAGGCCAGCCTGCTTAAGGGTTTGGATCTGGGAGCCGGCTGGGCTCAGGCCGGCTACCTGGTAACGTTCGGCATTCCCCCAACCCGTGCAGAGACGGGCTACGGCTACATCAAGCAAGGGGCGCCGTTAGATGACCAGGGGCGGGCCTCCCGGGTCGACCGCTTTATCGAGAAGCCCCCTCTAGCTCAGGCTCAGGAGTTTCTGGCCGATGGGAGATACCTCTGGAATAGCGGTATCTTTCTGTTTCGCCCGGATGTCGTCTTAGAAGCCTATTCCCGGTATTTGCCGGACCTGTACCGTGAACTGGTCCGGTTACGGAATCCGGAGAACCTGGCCTCTCTGGAAGAAATCTACCCGCGCCTCCCCAGCATCTCTTTTGATCACGGCATTATGGAGAAAGCTGACAACGTAGTGGTGGTGCCAGTGGAGATGGGCTGGAACGATGTGGGGACCTGGGAAGCCCTGCACGAACTCTTCCCCAAAGATGAGCGCGGGAACGTCAGGGAAGGCCGGGTCCTGGACCAGGATAGCCAACAGTGCGTTTTTTGGGCGCAAAACCGGCTGGTGGCCACCATCGGCTTAACCAACACCATCGTGGTGGACACCCCGGATGCCACCCTGGTCTGCCACCGGGATCGGGCCCAGGAAGTCAAAGAGCTGGTGACGGAGCTGCACCGGCAGCAACTGGTGGAGTCGGTGCACCACACCACGGTGGAGCGTCCTTGGGGCCGCTATACGGTCACCGACGAAGGCCCAGGTTTTAAAGTTAAGCGGATCGTGGTGGATGCGGGTAAAAAACTCAGTCTCCAGGTGCATCAGCGCCGGGCGGAACACTGGGTGGTGGTTGACGGGACGGCCCAGGTCACCCTAGGGCAGGAACTCAGGTTGGTGTCCAGTAATCAGAGTGTGTATATTCCTCAAAAGACTCCGCATCGGCTGGAAAATCCCACCATCGAGCCCTTGCAGATTGTCGAGGTGCAGACGGGGGATTACCTGGAAGAGGACGATATCATGCGCCTGGAAGATGATTATTGGCACCCCGACAAAGCCTGAAAAGAAAACCGGCGGGCAGAGATTGCGTTGGATAATGCCGCGGACTATGATGAGGCGAGAAATTTAAGGAAGAAGAGGTTGAAATAATGGGGCAGGGAAAAAAGGCCCTGGTGACGGGGATAACCGGGCAGGATGGCAGCTATCTGGCAGAGTTGCTTTTGTCCAAGGGTTATGAAGTGCACGGCCTGGTGCGGCGGTCCAGCACCTTTAACACCCGGCGCATTGACCATCTCTATGTGGACCCGCATGAAACGGGAGCCCGGTTTTTTCTCCATTATGGGGATCTGAGCGACTCCGGGCAACTCAGCCATTTGATCTATAATCTGCAACCTGAGGAGATCTACCACCTGGCCGCCCAGAGCCACGTGCGGGTGAGCTTTGACATGCCCGAATACACCGGGGATGTGACGGGCCTGGGGGTCACCCGGCTCCTGGAGGCTATTCGCCGCAGCGGCATCAAGACGCGGTTTTACCAGGCCTCGTCCAGTGAACTGTTCGGCGACTCCCCGGCGCCCCAGAACGAAGCGACGCCCTTGCGCCCCCGGAGCCCGTACGCCGCGGCCAAGCTTTATGGCTACTGGATGGTGCGGAACTATCGGGAAGCTTACGGCCTGTTTGCCACCAACGGCATCCTCTTCAACCATGAATCGCCCCGGCGAGGCGAGACGTTTGTGACCCGCAAGATCACTCGGGCTGTGGCCCGGATCAAGTTTGGCTTGCAGAAAAAACTTTACCTGGGCAACCTGGACGCCAAGCGGGATTGGGGTTATGCGCCGGACTTCGTAGAAGCCATGTGGCTCATGCTGCAGCAGGACACCCCGGAAGATTTTGTGATTGCCACCGGCGAGGCCCATTCGGTCCGGGAGTTTTTGGAAGGAGCCTTCGCCCATGTCAACCTGGACTGGCGGGACTATGTCGAGATCGACCCCAAGTACTTCCGGCCCACGGAAGTGGACTTCTTATGGGGAGATGCCGGCAAGGCCAAGAAAATCCTGGGCTGGCAGCCCCGGGTCAGTTTTCAAGAGTTGGTGCGCATCATGGTGGACGCCGATCTCCAAGCTCTGATGGATATGCGTCAGTGTCAGGATGTGATTGAGCGCCTGCGGCAGGAAAATCACCTCGATCCTTTAGGCCGCGGTAGTGCTCCTCGCTAGCCGGGGATTCAAGGAACAATATAATGGAATTGGACGCCAAAATCTATGTAGCCGGGCATCAGGGCCTGGTGGGCGGCGCCATCTGGCAGCGCCTGCAGGCTGCCGGGTTTCGTAATCTGGTGGGACGCAGCTTACAGGAACTGGACCTGCGGGACCAGGCCGCAGTGGCCGCGTTTTTCGACCAGGAACGCCCGGAGTATGTTTTTTTGGCGGCCGCCCGGGTGGGGGGGATCAGGGCCAACTCCACTTTTCCGGCGGAGTTTATTTACGACAACCTGATGATTGAGACCAACCTTGTGCACCAGGCCTACCGGCACGAGGTCAAGAAGCTCTTGTTCCTGGGCAGTTCCTGTATCTACCCCAAGCTTTGTCCCCAGCCCATGCACGAAGAATCTCTCCTGGACGGCAAGCTGGAACCCACCAATGAACCCTACGCGGTGGCGAAAATCGCCGGCATCAAGCTCTGCCAGGCCTATAACCGGCAGTACGGCACCTGCTTTATCTCGGTGATGCCCACCAATCTCTATGGCCCCGGGGACAATTTTGACCTGCTGGACTCCCATGTCATTCCTGCGCTCATCCGAAAGTTTCACCAGGGCAAGGTGGGCGGGGCGCCGGAAGTGAAGGTCTGGGGCACCGGGGCTCCCCGGCGGGAATTTCTTTACGTGCATGACCTGGCCGACGCCTGTCTTTTCTTGATGGAACGCTATCAGGAGGGGGAAATTATTAATATCGGGGTAGGGCAAGATCTGCAGATCCTGGAGTTAGCCCGGCTGGTGGGAGAGGTCGTCGGCTATCAAGGGCGGATTGTGCAGGACTTAAGCTACCCTGATGGCACCCCGCAGAAACTTTTGGACGTCAGTAGACTTACCGCCTTGGGCTGGCAGGCCCAAACACCCCTCAAAGAGGGCCTGCAAAAGACGTATGATTGGTTTCTCCGCAGCCCCTGGGCGGGGGAAGTCTAACGCACCTCATCTCCGGCAGGACTCGCGTTCAACCAATCAGACCCCCGATGATCTCTTCGATGCGTTGGGCCGCCTGGCCGTCGCCATAGGGGTTGCGGGCCTGGGCCATGGTTTGATAGCTGACCGGGACCTCCATAAGTTCTTTAATTTCATGAAAAATCGTGGCTCTATCCGTGCCTACCAGTTTAACTGTTTTGGCCCAGACCCCCTCGGGGCGCTCGGTAACGTCTCTCATGACCAGCACCGGCTTCCCCAGGGCGGGAGCCTCTTCCTGGATGCCGCCGGAATCGGTTAAGACCACATAGCTTTGACTGAGCAGATACACGAAGGGGGCATAATCCAAGGGGGGTAACAGGAAGAGGCGGCCACCCGGCCCTTCCCCGGCAGCCCCACTGACCGGGGCCAGGATCTGCTTTACCGGGCGCTGCACATTGGGATTGAGGTGCACCGGATAAACCACCACGGCATCGGCAAAGGACTCCACCACATCCCGCAAGGCCCAGCAAATGCTTTCGAACCCGGGCCCAAAATTTTCCCGGCGATGGCCGGTGACCAGGATCAGGCGTTTACCATTGAGCGACAACTGAAACTCCCGGGCAAAATACCCTGCCCAAGTCTCTTTTTGTTGGTCAACCCGGCCGGCAATAATCTTGAGGGCATCGATGACGGTATTGCCGGTGACCCAGATGCGCTCCGGAGCTACGCCTTCGGCCAGGAGGTTGTCACGGGCCCAGGGGGTGGGGGCAAAGTGGTAGTCGGTCAAAACCCCCGCCAATTGCCGGTTGATTTCTTCCGGAAAAGGCCGGTGCTTATCCTTGGTGCGGAGACCAGCCTCCACATGCCCCACGGGTATTTTCAGGTAGAAGGCCGCCAGGGCCGCCACAAAGGTGGTGGTGGTATCACCGTGGACCAGCACCAGGTCCGGTTGTTCCCGGCGCAGGACCTCTTTTAAGCCAATCAAGGCCCGGCTGGTGATGTCAAACAGGTCCTGGTCGGGCGACATGATATCCAGATCAAAGTCCGGCTGAATCCCAAAGATATCCAAAACCTGGTCCAACATGTGCCGGTGTTGGGCCGTCACCGCGACTTTAACCTGAAAAGAGGCCGCGGCCTTTAAGCGCAAGTACACCGGGGCCATCTTGATGGCCTCAGGCCGGGTGCCGAAAATGAGGAGGATTTTTTTCACGGCGATATTTGCGACCTTTAGCCCTTGGACACAATTTGGCGGTTTGCCGAGGACATGCCGGGGCCAAACCGGGCCGCCGCGGCAATCAGGTCCCAATTGTCTTGAAACCAGGCAATGGTGTGCTTCAGGCCTGCATCAAACGGGGTATTGGGTTGGTAGCCGATCAGGCTCTTGGCCCGGTCCACTGAGGCTAACAACCGGGGCTTGGTATCCCATTTGCGCCGGGCAGTGAAAGTGATGCCGGCTTTGTTGCCCACCTGGCTGTTAATCATCTCGGCCAGGTCGATTATGCGGGTCTCATAGCCTGAGGCCAGATTGAATTCCTGGCCCACCGCGGCGTCAAAGTAGCCGGCCCGCAGGAGCCCGTCCACGATATCGCCCACAAAGGTAAAGTCCCGGGTCTCTTCTCCGGTCCCGGTGATGGGCAGCGGCAGCCCCTGCATGGCCAGATAGATGAAGTTGGGAATCACGTTGCGGTATTGCCCAGGTACTTCGCCGGGGCCGTACGAGTTAAAAAACCTGGCCTTGACTTCCGGCACACCGTAATGGTGTTGGAAAAAGTTGCAGTAAAGTTCTCCGACCATCTTGGTAATCTGATAAGGAGAGCTCAGATGCAGGGACATAAACTCTTCAGTAAGGGGCAGAGGGGCGCTGCTCCCATAGATCGAACAGCCGGAGGAGGCGTAAACAAAACGTTTGACTCCGGCAAGATGGGCATATTGCAAGAGTTTTAAAGTGCCCAGGCCATTGACCAGCAGGTCGGTTTCAGGATGGTCGATGGAATTCTGGTTGGCGAACAACGCGGCCAGGTGAAAGACCACATCCGGCCCTTCAAAGAAAACCCGCTTGAGTTCAACTTCGTCCAGGATGCTGCCTTCCACAAACAAGACGTTCGGCAGGGCCGGCACGTTCCAGCGGGATGCAGATGACAGGTCATCCACCACCACTACCGATTTGGCGCCCAGCTCCCCCAAAGCCCGAGTTAAATTGCTGCCGATGGCCCCGGCCCCGCCGGTAACCAAAATAGTCTTTCCCCGATAGGCTTCTTTATAATCCATAGTCATTACCTCACTTGGTATAGTTGCGATCGGGACCTTATCGGCCCGAACCAAAAAGCACGATGCGGATAGTCTTGAGTAGGATCGCCAGATCCAATAACAAGCTCATGTTCTTAATATAGTAGAGATCGTATTGCAGCTTTTCTTTGGTCTCTTCCAGGGTTGCGGCATAAGAGTGCATAACCTGGGCCCAGCCAGTTATGCCTGGTTTTACCAGGAGCCGATAACTGTAGTAGGGGATTCGCTCTTTATAACCGCAGAGCACCTGGCAGGCGTGAGGGTCGGAAGCACGGCGTCCCTCCCGCAACTCCGGGACCGCCTGCTGGAATTCCCGGATAAACACTTCGCGTTCGGGGCGGGGGCCGATAAAGCTCATATCGCCTTTCAAGATATTGTAGAGTTGAGGAAGTTCATCCAACCGGGTCAGACGCAACAAACGCCCCACCCGGGTAATGCGCGGGTCGCGGTGGCAAGCAAACTGCGGTCCACACTTCTCGGCATCATTGACCATCGTGCGGAACTTTAAGATACGGAAAGGTTTGCCGTCTTTTCCCAAGCGTTCCTGGCCGAAAAAGACCGGCCCAGTGCTATCCAGTTTCACGGCCAGGGCAATGAGGACCCAAAGGGGCCAGGTCAGGGCCAATCCCAATGAGGCCAAGACCAAGTCCGTGATCCTTTTGAAGTGGCGATAGTAGACTTTATTACTGTTCAAGCTGTGGATCAGAAGCCATACATCCGAAATGTGACTGGTGGGGATCTTCCCTGCCAAAAACTCGTAGAGGCTGGGCATGTCAATTAACTGGACCCCCATAAGTGAGAAACGGACCAGGTTGTTTAACAAGCCTGTAGGGTTGCTATGAGTTATGGCCATCACCAGCATGCCAATCCTATGGGAGGTAATCACCTCGCCTAATTGGCTGCAGTTTCCCAGGACAGGGGTGCCATCAATGCTGAGACCTATTTTTTGCGGGTTATCATCCAGAAACCCCGCAACTACCAAACCGCTATTCGTGCGACCCTTGATAATTGTGTGGATTTCTTGCCCAGCCTTGCCGGCGCCGATAATCAAAACCTTTCTTTGCAGGCGCATTGGGAGAGCGATAGCCGAAAAGGAGAAGCGCCACAAAACCAAAAGCCAAACGAAGATCACCCCCTGCCATTCGACAAAGCCACGGCCAAGCACATGACGTGGGGGCAACGTGAACATGATCACCACTAACAGGGTGCCTATGAGAGACGACAAAATGATCGTGCTGATATTTTCAAGCCGCCGAAAATCAAGGTAATGATCATACAGATTGGCCACGTAGAGCACTAAGGCATAGGTCAACCCCATCAGGATTAAGGGAGTTATAAATACATCCAAGAAAAACCAGGGGATCTCGAGGGTCCTGCGGCTCAAGCAATAGCCGATAGGCACTGACAGGCCAAACATGACCAGGTCACCGGTCAATAAAGTGAGAGGCCATATAGAAAGGGGCACGCCCAGAAGTTTGAGCATCTAGCTCACCAATCAGGAAAGGCTGGTTAATGCCAGCCGGGGGAGGTCACAGTCAAAGGCCATGGATTGGTCTTGGACTCCGGCAAACAAGGTAAGAATGTCAAGGAATCGAAACGTAATGTTCAAAGATTCTTTCAATCGGTCCACCATGCCTTCTCAGGATAGAATATGTGCATAAAGCTTGCCATTGCCCCTCGAACTCCTTGCTCATCGAACCTCAGGGGGGTTGATTAAATATCATTGCAAATTGTATTCCTTAACTGCTTCCGCCATTCCGGGTTTTCCCGTTTATAGGACTGGGGATAAATCACATCATAAAACCATAACAATTCTGAATAGTTGTCTTTCTCGCCTGTCTTCCCCTTGAACCAACTTCCTGTTCAAGTCAAGCGAAGCAACGTTGACTTGTATAAGATCGCAGCCTAACTTTGAACAACTATCAAAGAACAATAAGAGGTTAATAACTTTCAGATGTTATACGAGGAGAATCGCGGCAAGAATTGTTGGTTAATTGATAAAAAGCCCACAATTACAATTATGGTGAACATATTCAAAGGAACTAGTTTAATGTCCTGGCAAGAAGAAGAGAGCGTTTCTGATGAGGGAAAATTATGGGGGAGGATAGTAGAACTTTACCACTAAAAAGGGCGGACACACAGGTCCGCCCCTACAAAATACTGATGAACGCAGGCCGGATGCCTGTGCCCTCTATGCTTAAACCGAATCAAACGGCGCAGGCTAAAGCCTGCGACTACCAATAATAAGGGTGCGGCGGGCGCACCCTTCAGTTTTTGTCCTGCTTAGCGCTGGCGGACGTGTTCTTTGATGAAGCCGATGATATCGCCGGTGTCGGTGCCGGGGCCGAAGATGGCAGCGATGCCGGCGGTTTTCAAGGGCGGAATGTCTTCATCGGGGATGATGCCGCCGCCCATGACCAGGACATCGCTGATGCCCTTTTCCTTCACCAGGTCCAAAACCTTAGGGAACAGGTAATTGTGGGCCCCGGAGAGCACGCTCATGGCGATGACGTCCGCATCTTCCTGGAGGGCTGCTGCGACGATCTGCTCCGGGGTCTGCCTGAGGCCGGTGTATATTACTTCCATGCCGGCATCCCGCAAGGCCGCACAGATGACCTTGATGCCGCGATCATGTCCGTCCAATCCGGGCTTGGCGGCCAAGACCCTGATTTTTCTTTCTTCCGGCATTGTCTTTCTCCTTATGCAAGTTATGCAAGGCGCAGTGGATAGAGATTCTTCGCTACGCTCAGAATGACGAGTTTACCCACACCATACGGCGGGCAATGCCTGCCCCACATTTTATAGGGGCGGGCGGGGACGCCCGCCCTACCAACCTGAACCTCACAACCAGATTTTTCGAGCCCAGGCGAGACGCCGTGCCATCAAATTACTTCCCCCTCACCCTAACCCTCTCCCCCACCGGGGGAGAGGGGACAAAGCTGAATCTCTTTAACGCTCTCATTAAATAGATAGTCTTCCCCGCTTCACCGCTTCCGTGCCTTTGCTGAAAGCTGAAAGCTGACCGCTGAAAGCTCTTTCACAGCAGCGCCGGGGCTTCGTATTCGCCGAAGACGCCTCGCAAGGTGTCGCAGACTTCGCCCAGGGTGGCCAGGTTCCTGACCGCGTTGAGGATGGGCGGCATGAGTGCGTCGGTGCCTTGGGCCGCAGTCTTGAGCTCGGCCAGGGCTGTCGCGACGGCGGCGTTGTCCCGGGTGTTTTTCAGTTCCTGGAGGCGAGCTATCTGTTTTGCGCCGACTTCCGGGTCGACCTTGAGGAGGCCCGTTTGTTTTTCTTCGTGGGTTTGGAAGCGGTTCAGGCCCACGACGATGCGCTCGCTCTTTTCGATCTCCCGCTGGAATTTATAGGCGCTGGCCGCAATCTCTCTCTGGATGAAGCCTTTTTCGATGGCCGCGACCGCGCCGCCCATGCGGTCGATCTGGTCGATGTATTCCTGGGCCCGGGCCTCCACGGCATCAGTGAGGTTTTCCAGATAATAAGAGCCCGCCAGCGGATCGATAGTATCGCAGACGTTGGTCTCGTAGGCCACCACCTGCTGGGTGCGCAGGGCCACCTGGACCGCCAGCTCAGAGGGCAAGGCCAGGGCCTCGTCAAAGGAGTTGGTGTGCAGGGACTGGGTGCCGCCCAACACGGCGCTCATGGCCTGGAAGGCCACCCGCATGATGTTGTTGAGGGGCTGCTGGGCGGTGAGGGAGCAGCCGGCGGTCTGGGTATGGAAGCGGAGCATCAGGGAGCGGGGGTCGGCGGCGTTGAAGCGCTCCTTCATGATCTTGGCCCACAAGCGGCGGGCGGCCCGGTATTTGGCCACCTCCTCCAGGAAGTCGGAATGGGCGTTGAAGAAGAAAGAGAGCCGGGGCCCGAACTCATCCACCTTCATGCCCGCGGCAATGGCGGCCTCGACGTAAGCGATGCCGTTGGCCAGAGTGAAGGCGATTTCCTGAACCGCAGTGGAGCCGGCCTCCCGGATGTGGTAACCGCTGATGCTGATGGTGTTCCACTGGGGCACTTCCTGGGTGCAGTAGGCGAAGATATCGGTGATGAGGCGCATGGAAGGCCGGGGGGCAAAGATATAGGTGCCCCGGGCCGGGTATTCCTTCAAGATATCGTTTTGCACGGTGCCCCGCAGTTTATTGAAAGGGACACCTTGCTTTTCCGCCACGGCCAGGTACATGGCCATAATGACGGCGCAAGGGGAATTGATGGTCATGGAGGTTGACACCTGGTCCAGAGGGATGCCCTGGAAGAGGCGCTCCATGTCCCACAAGGAGTCGATACAAACCCCGACCTTGCCCACTTCGCCCTGGGCCAGAGCGTGATCGGAATCATAGCCGATCTGGGTGGGGAGATCGAAGGCCACCGACAGCCCGGTCTGACCGGATTTCAAGAGGAAGTGGTAGCGTTCGTTGGTTTCCTCGGCGGTGGCAAACCCGGCATACTGGCGCATGGTCCAGAAGCGGCCGCGATAAGCGGTAGGCTGCACTGCGCGGGTGTAAGGGTACTGGCCGGGCAGACCCAATTGCTTCAGATAATCGAACTCTGCCATATCCAGGGGAGTATAAACCCTACCCACGGGGATGCCCGAAGTGTTGAGAAAATCCGCTTTGCGTTCCGGCATTTTCTGCAGCGCCTTGGCCACCTTTTCATCATACTTGGCCTTGGCTTCTTTAATGCGTTCCAACTGTTCTTTATCAGACATGCACTGTCCTCCCTGAAAAAACCGTTTTTGGTTTTTGGTTTTTCGTTTTTGGTTAAAAATACTATTAACTTCAGCAAGTTGCTATCTGTTTCACTTGCAAGTAACCGCGGAATTAAGCGGTGAAACCTTACCTTATAGTCAAATTTCTTAAAAGGGAAATGCTATTAATGGTTCTAGACACCCATCCCAGATTAACATACCGGATGCCCGAACTCTCGAATATCAGAGATTTCCTGAATCTCTTGTCATAAATTTTCTGACAAACCAAATGTGGCATGGCGGCTGTCAGGCAGTATCTTCAGAGGGACAAAGGGCGCCCAACAACGGCGCCCTAATTATTTATACCAAAAACCAAAAACGAAAAACCAAAAACGGTTTCTAAATCTCGCCTTCTTGCTCCATTTTGGCCAAGGCCTCGAAGCGGATGTCCATGCCCAGGATGCCCTGGATTTCATCATTGTCGTTGCGCACCGGCACGCTCACAGTGATGCACAGGGCGCCGGTAAACCGGGAAGTATAGAAGTCCGAGACGAAGCTTTTGCCGGTCTTGATGGGTTCAATAAACCAAGAGCGGTTGGATAGATCCTCGTCCAGCTTCATTTCGGCGTACTTGGCCCGGTCGACGATGTGGGTGATATTTTTGGTAATCTTGCGACCGTCCAGGTTGACCACGTACATGAACTGAATGAAGGGGAAATTGTCCAGGGCCTTCTGGAGGATGGGCTCCATGCGGGCCGGGTCCATGGACCGGATGTCGTCGGACACCGCCAGATCGGCCGCCAGGTGGGCCGCCAGCTTGTAAGTCTTTTGTTTGAGTTCGTCGAACTCGGAGACAAAAAGCTCGGAGAGGTAGCGGCGGGCCATATTCTCCATCTCATCGTCGGAGATGGAAGTGCAGCGGCCGAATTCATACATTTCCATGATCTTCTTAAAGATCTTGGCCACTCCGGGGTGGTTCTTGTCTACCGCCCGTTCTCCTTCCAGCTTGAGCCGGGTGTTGAGCCAGTGGACGATGCCGGCCTTACCGGATTTGTCGGTAATGGTGATCCGGATGGGACGGTTCAGGATCTTGCCGGTGTCGAAGGCATTGTAGATTTCTTCGTTTTTGAGGAGCCCGTCGGCATGGATCCCGGCACTGGTGTTGTTGAAATTTTTCCCCACAAAGGGATAACTTGCCGGAATGGGATAATGCAGCTCCCGCTCGAAATACTCGGCGATTTCCGAGATCACGGTGGTTTCAATACCGTCGGTGGTGCCCCTCAGAGAGATATACTCCATGAGCATGCCCTCGATGGGGGCGTTGCCGGTGCGTT
Organism: Desulfobaccales bacterium; assembly: GCA_041648175.1. NCBI lineage: Bacteria > Pseudomonadati > Thermodesulfobacteriota > Desulfobaccia > Desulfobaccales > Desulfobaccales bacterium. The sequence continues at coordinate 278,752 of JBAZPO010000003.1, forward strand.
CGCCGAACCCCAGCAGGGCGCCGTTCACCGCGCCGCAGCCGTAGAGCCAGGCGGTGACGCTGTTGACCAGGACTTTGTGGAAGTCGTTGTGGCCATGCCACTCCAGGAGATGGCCCGGCACCCCTGCGTCTTCAATCATGGCCCGCACCAGCCGGGACACGCTCCGGGGCAAAGCGGCGCCGCTGTAAGGCACGCCGTAGCCCATGGTGTCGCAGAGGCGGAGCTTGATATCGATGCCGGACTCTTGCCGGAGTTTCATCAATTCGATGGCAAAGGGCACGCAGAAACCATAGATGTCGGCCCGGGTAACATCTTCCATGTGGCACCGAGGCTTAATACCCATATCCAGGGCGGCTTTGACGATGGCCAGGTAGTCCTCCATGGCCTTTTTCCGGTCCCATTTGAGCTTCAGGAAGATGTGGTAATCGGACACCGAGGTGAGGATGCCGGTCTCGATCAAACCCATCTCCTGGACCAGGGCCAGGTCCGAGGCGTTGGCCCGAATCCAGCCGGTGATCTCGGGGAACTCGTAGCCCCGCTCCCGGCATTTCTGCACGGCCTCTTTGTCTTTGGCGCTGTAGAGGAAAAACTCGCTCTGGCGCACGATGCCCTTGGGGCCCGACAAGCGGTGGAGCAGGTCGAAGATATCGACGATCTGGCGCACCGTGTAGGGAGGCCGGGCCTGCTGCCCATCCCGGAAGGTGGTGTCGGTGAGCAACATCTGTTTCGGGGGCGCGGGCACGACGAATTTGTAATCGAAGTCGATGCGGGCTACTTCGGTATACGGGAAGATGTTCCGCATCAGGTTGGGCTCTTCCACCTCCTGCAATTTGTGGTGCCAAAAGGTGGTGTGCTCATGGTCCAATAACCGGCGATCTTTGTTCCAGCGAGACATAATGTGCCATCCGTTTGTATTAGCTTTCAGCTTTCGGCTATCAGCCGTCAGCTTGATGCCATTAATTTAATTTTGCAATTTTACCTGGGGCGGGTTTGAAACCCGCCCCTACAGGCTATTTTTCTACTCTCAGACCTAGCTCCAGCAGTTGTTCCAGGGCCACCGGGGACGGGGCCTTGGTCACCAGGCAGGCGGCTTTCTGGGTTTTGGGAAAGGCGATGACTTCCCGGATGGATTTGGCGCCGCAGAGGATAGCCACCAGGCGGTCGAAGCCGAAGGCCACGCCTCCGTGGGGCGGCGCGCCGTATTCCAGGGCCTCCAGAAGAAAGCCAAATTTTTCCTCGGCTTCATCAACGCCGATTTTCAGTGCCTGAAAGACCTGTTGCTGGATATCCCGGCGGTTGATGCGGATGCTGCCGCCGCCGATCTCAGTGCCGTTGAGCACCAGGTCGTAGGCCCGGGCGCGGACCTGCCCCGGGTCGGTCTCAAGCAGGGCCAGGTCTTCTTCCTTGGGGGCCGTAAAGGGGTGGTGCATGGCCGAAAAGCGCCCCGCCTCGTTGTCGTACTCCAGCATGGGGAAGTCGGTGACCCACACCAGGTTGAAGGTATCTTCGGGGATGAGACTTTCTTTCTCCGCCAGATGGAGCCGCACCTGACCCATGGCGGTTGAAGCCACCAGTGGGACGTCCGCCACAAAGAGGAGCAGGTCGCCCTCCTGGGCTTCCAGGCGCCCGTTGATGGCCGCCCTGGCCCCTGCGGGGAAAAATTTAGACAGAGGCGACTGCCAGGCCCCATCACTCTGGATTTTTACCCAGGCCAGGCCCCGGGCCCCGTAGACGCCGGCGAGGTCGATGAGTCCGTCCAGGTCCTTGCGGGAAAGTTTACTTAGCCCCGGGCCGTTTAAGGCCTTGACGATGCCGCCCTGGTCCACCACCTCCCGGAACTGGCGGAACTCCGAATCCATAACCAAGTCGGTGATATCCTTGAGCTCCAGCCCAAAGCGCGTGTCCGGACGATCCAGCCCAAAGCGGTCCAGGCATTCCTGGTAGGTCAGGCGGGGAAAGGGCGGCGCCAGGTCCAGGCCTTTGAGTTCCCGGAACAGGGCCACCATGAGCCCTTCCACCACGTGCATGATGTCCGCTTCGGTGATGAAGGCCATCTCCACGTCGATCTGGGTGAACTCGGGCTGGCGGTCGGCCCGCAAGTCTTCATCCCGGAAACACCGGCACAACTGATAATAGCGGTCGAGCCCGGCCATCATCAGAAGCTGCTTGAAGAGCTGGGGCGACTGGGGCAGGGCGAAGAACTGTCCCGGCTGCACCCGGCTGGGCACCAGGTAATCCCGGGCTCCCTCCGGGGTGCTTTTGGTGAGGATCGGGGTCTCCACCTCGATGAAGCCCTGGCCGTTGAGAAACTGGCGGGTGACCTGAGCGGCCCGGTGCCGGAAGAGGATGTTCTTCATGACGCTGGGGCGCCTGAGGTCCAGGTAGCGGTACTTCAGCCGCAGGGCCTCAGAGATGTCGACCCGGTAGTCTTCCAGCTCGAAGGGTGGGGTCTTGGAGGAGTTTAAGATGCGTAACTCTTCAACCAGGACCTCGATCTCTCCGGTAAGCAGATTGGGGTTGATCATGTCCGCGGGCCTGAGGTTCACCAGGCCCCGCACTGCGATGACGTACTCATCCCGGAGCACCCCGGCCTTGATGTGGGTATCGGGATTGACCTCAGGACTAAAGACCACCTGGGTCAGTCCTTCCCGGTCCCTCAAGTCCACGAAGATGAGGCCGCCGTGGTCCCGCCGACGCTGCACCCAGCCCATGAGCACCACTTCCACGCCGTTGTCCGCGGCAGTGAGCGCGTTGCAGGAATGAGTGCGTTTTAGCCCTTCGAGCGAATCAAACACGTTGGGTTCCCTCTTTTCCCAGACTTCAAGGTCATATAGGGCGTGCCGTGCACGCCGAATTACTTAAAGATTACTTGCGTCGGAGTTGATTTTTTTAAGCAAATATTCGACCAGGCCCTCAAAGGGGACTTGCTCCTGCTCGGCCGGGGACCGGCCGCCGCCTTGGGCGGCAATTTTGCGCATGGGGCGGACCTGGGCCGCGCCCGTTTCCAGTTCTTTGTCTCCCAGGATGACCACGTAAGTTGCGTTTAAGCGATCGGCCAGAGTCATCTGGGCCTTCAGCGACCGGCCATCGAAATCCATTTCCCCGGCCAGGTTTTTCCGGCGCAACTCTTCGACCAGGGTGAAGGCCCGATCCCGGGCGAGCTCTCCCAGGGCCGCGACAAAGACGCGATTTTGTTGGTCGGCGCCCAAATCCTGGGGCAGCACTTCCAAGAGGCGGTCCTGGCCGATGGCAAAGCCGATGGCGGGGAGGTCGGGGCCGCCCAATTCCTTGGCCAGGCCGTTGTAGCGCCCGCCGCCGGCCACCGCGTCCTGGGCCCCCAACCCTAAGGCCACCACTTCAAAGGCGGTGCGGGTGTAGTAGTCCAGGCCCCGGACCAGCCTGGGCTGGACCTCATAGGCCACGTTGAACCGGTCCAGCAACTCCTGCACCCGGGCAAAGTGGGCGGCGCAGTCGGGGCAAAGATAATCTTTGATCACCGGGGCGTTGTGTAAAATCTCCTGGCAGTGAACGCTCTTGCAGTCCAGCACCCGCAAAGGGTTAGTGGTGCGGCGGCGCAGGCAGTCATCGCAGAGGCCTTCCCGGTTGATCAAGAACAGCCCCAGGGCCGCCTTGAACTTGACCTGGCATTCGGGGCAGCCCAGGGAATTGATGAGCAGGCGCATCTCGCCTAAGAGCAGGCGCTTGAGGATATGGAGCAGGAGCAGGATGACTTCCACGTCCAGCTCAGGCGCGTCCACGCCGTAGGCCTCGCAGTTGATCTGGTAAAACTGGCGGAAGCGGCCTTTTTGAGGCCGTTCGTAGCGAAACATCGGCCCCATGGTATAAAGCTTCTTGACCCCGGCGTCCTTTTCCAGGCGATTTTCCAGCACCGCCCGGAGCACCGAGGCGGTGGCTTCGGGACGGAGCGTCAGGGAATCGCCCTTGCGGTCCGGGAAGGTGTACATTTCCTTGGCCACGATGTCGGTTTCTTCCCCGATGGAGCGGGAGAAAAGCTCGGTGCGCTCCAGCAGCGGCAGACGGATCTCGCGGTAGCCGTAGAGGTCGAAGACCTCGCGAGCTACGGATTCAACCCACTGCCACCGGACGGTGTCCGGCGGCAGGATGTCCCGCATGCCGCGAATTGCTTTGATCATGGCCGATTATCCTTGAAAAACCCTTAAAAGAATAAAAATAACCTTTAGGAGGCTGGGCTGTCAAGGTGATTTAGGGGAAGAGGGCGCAGTGCGGTGCACGGCAAATCCGCCTCAAATGATCGATCGGCTGATAAATTAAACTTTTCCCTTATATCAATCCGTGTTAAAAAATTAAGCAGAGGGCTAATGCCATGGTAAAGTTTTCTACTGCGGAAGCCAGAGAAAAATTGGGCCAGATTATTGACAAGGCCGCAGTCGACAAAGAGAGAATCATCCTTACCCGCCGGGGCAAGGAATTGGCAGCCCTGGTCCCCATGGAAGATATGAGATTTCTCGAAGAACTGGAAGATCGCTTGGACTTGGAAGAAGCCCGGGCCGCTTTGGCAGAAGCCAAAGCTGACCCCGAACGCCCGATTCCCTGGGAAAGGCTCAAGGCCGAACTGGGCCTGTAATGGCTGGGTCATCTTATCGGCTGGAATTTTCAGCCAAGGCCGCGCGACAATTTAAAACTCTCCCCCTGCAGGTTCAGAAGTTACTCCAGCCACACCTCGAGGCATTGACGGAAAATCCGCGCTTTCAGGGGGTGACCAAACTGGTGGAATACGAAAGCCTTTACCGGTTTCGCGCTGGAGACCACCGCATTTTTTTTGAAATTCAGAAATCGAGTGGAGTCATATTAGTAGTGAAGGTGGGCCACCGCAGGGAGATTTACCGGAAATAAGTTGACACAGAATAAGCCGCGGGTTAATTTTATCTGCAAGAAAAGAAGTTCCCAGGCAATCCGGAACCCGGTGTGAATCCGGGGCGGTCCCGCCGCTGTAATCGGGGACGGAAGACGTTAAGGCAATTGCCGGCCACTGTCGGAGACTTATAATAACTTCCGGTGGGAAGGCTGACGTTCTCCGGCTGATCCGAGAGCCAGAAGACCTGCCTGGTGGATAAGTAAATTGAGGCTACTCCTGATGGTAAAGGGAGTTCCATCCGAAGGGATGGGACTCTTTTTTTATTTTGGGCTCGGGGTTCCATTTAATCCCCCCTAACCCCCCTTTAGAAAAGGGGGGGAATGAGGAAGGCGGACACCTGGGACCGCATACAGAACAGAGCACAGGCGGGACGCCTGTGCCACCAACCAGCTTTCACCCCGGCGGCCGTCGAGCAATCCGGCCCGGCCGGCAAACCACACGAGGAAGGAGGACAATATATTATGGCAAAATCAGAGAGTAGTAAGGTGAAACCCATCAGCATCCGTTATACCTGCGCACCCAACGGGGACCAGGTGGGCCTGTCCCATTACCTGATGGCCGACGCTAAAAAGGCTAAGTAGGTATGGCCCAGGAAGTTTCACCTCTGTGGGGTCCGGCGGGAGTCCCGGTGAATGCCGGGGCCGGGCCCCATTTCGACGTTTTGGAGATCGGCCATGAGGATTTCGTGGCCCTGATCAACGCGGACACCGCCTTCTGGGTGCTGGCGCCCCGGGACCAGGCCCTGGAGTATCTGTTGGGGACCGAATTGCCCCAGGTTTTTCTGGAAAAAGAAACCAGCCTGGCCAAGGACCTGAACAACGTGCGCTTCGGGCTCTTGCCGTCCGCGGTCTATTTCAACCCTACCGAGCGCTGCAATATGAACTGCGGCTACTGCTACCTGCCCCAGGAGGCCCGGAGAAGCGGGGAGCATATGGACCCGGCGCGGCTGATGGAATCGCTCAAGCTGCTGAAGGATTTCTTCGTGTCCACCCTGCCGGAGGGGGCGCGGCCCCAGTTAGTGTTCCACGGCAGCGAACCGCTTTTGGCCAAAGACGCGGTCTTTGCCGGGATCGAGGCTTACGGCGACTACTTCCGGTTCGGGGTGCAGACCAACGCCACCCTGCTGGATAAAGAGGCCAAAGATTTCCTGGTGGCCCACAACGTCGGTATCGGGCTGAGCCTGGACGGGCCGCGGCCTGAAGTGGCGGATCGCACCCGGCACACCTGGGGCGGCGCCAGCGTCTTCGCCGAGACCGTGAAGGTGTTGGAAGAGCTGGTGGATTACCCCGGCCTTAACGTCATCACCACGGTGACCCGGGAAAACGTGCGGGATCTGCCGGAGTTGGTGGAGTTTTTCCATGCTAAGGGCGTGGGCAATGCGCTTTTAAACCCGGTGCGGGGCACCCAGTTGGGGGGCCGGAATTTGATGCCGGACCAGGCGGAATTGGCTCACTACTTTTTTAAGGCTCTGGACCGGGCCTATGAGCTAGGCCAGGAGACGGGGAAGAAGCTGGTGATCGGCAACTTCGCCAACCTGCTCTTGGGGCTGGTGGCCCCCGGAGCCCGGCGGCTCATGTGCGACATCAGCCCCTGCGGCGGCGGGCGCTGCTTCTTTGCGGTGGGCGCCAAGGGCGAAGTGGCCCCATGCAGCGAATTCCTGGGCCTGCCGGAGTTCCACGGCGGCAACCTCTGGGAGACGCCGCTGCCGGAGTTGCTCAAGACCAAGCCTTTCATGGACGTCACCACGCGGGTGGCGGAGGGCTTTGCGCCCTGCAACCGCTGTGCGGTGCGGCACTTCTGCGGTGCGCCCTGCCCCGCCGAGGTCTACGCCATCAACGGGAAGCTTTCTGCGCCGGCGCCGCTGTGCGATTTCTACACCGCCCAGGCTCAATATGCGTTCAGGGTTATCGCCCAGGGCCGCCTGGACGATTATCTTTGGGATGGCTGGCGGGACGGTTTGGAAGAGATTGTGGTGATGTAGGATTAAACGAAAATGAGATGAGTAGATGGGGGGCGGCTCGCGGGCCGCCCTTTATTTTTTTAGAGGCAGAAATGGTGCGTGGAACGCACCCTACGTCAAAACTGCATAGGCCACCGGCACAGGCTGGAAAGCCTGTGCTGCCAAAAATTCCGCTTAGAATTGAATTTCAAACAGCGAGCTGACGGAGTCTTCCTGGTGGATCCGGACGATGGTTTGGGCTAGCAGCGGCGCTACCGACAGTTGTACGATTTTGGGGCAGTTTCTGGCCGCCTGGCTCAGAGGAATGGTGTCGGTGACCACCAGTCGGTGCATCGGCGAATTGGCGATCCGGTCTACGGCCGGCCCCGAGAGCACGGCATGGGTGCAGCAAGCGCTGACGTTGCGGGCGCCATTATTGACGATAACCCCGGAGGCTTCACTCAAGGTGCCGCCGGTGTCGATAATATCGTCTAAAATCACCACGTCCTTCCCCATAACCTCCCCGATGAGATTCATGGCTTTAGCTTTGCCGGGGGCGTCCCGGCGCTTGTCGATGAGGCCCAAGGTGGCTTCCAGGCGCTTGGCGTAAGCCCGGGCCCGGGCCACCCCGCCGGCGTCCGGCGAGACGATGGCCAGATCGTTCTGAAAATTTTCGCGGATATAGGGAATCATGATGGGCGAGGCATAGAGGTTGTCCACGGGGATATTGAAAAAGCCCTGGATCTGGCCCACGTGCAGGTCCATAGTGAGAATACGTTGGGCCCCGGCGGTGGACAGGAGATCGGCCACCAGCTTGGCGGTAATAGGCACCCGGGGGGCTACTTTGCGGTCCTGGCGGGCGTAGCCGAAGTAGGGGATGACTGCGGTGATGCGCCGGGCCGAGGCCCGCTTCACCGCGTCAATCATGATCAGGAGCTCCATCAGGTTGTGGTTGGTGGGCGGGCAGGTGGACTGAATCAGGAAGACATCCCGGCCACGGACATTATCGGCAATCTCCACCCGAATCTCGCCGTCGCTGAAGGTGCTGACCATGGCCTGCCCCAGGGGCAGGGAGAGGTGGTCACAGATTTTGTGTGCTAATTCGGGGGAAGAATTGCCCGTGAAGATCCGGATATTGTTATTGAGCGCGGCATTCATAGATCGTCTCGATTAAGGCCTCATGAGTATTCTGTGAGAAATTTGTTTCAAGCAATTTATGTTAAATCAAAGGGGAGGGGCGACGCAAGGGTAATTTCCGGGGGCTCAATTTTTTCTTGGAGCACCATGATATTAACGCCGCTTTTGGCCACGGCAGTCAAGGCCTTCGCATAGGCCGGATCAATGGCCGCGGCGGGCCGCAAGATTTTCGCGTCCTCGCGCTGGACCACAAAGACGTTCCAGGCCTGGTGGCCCTGGGCCGCCAACTGCTGAAGGTGCGAAAGGTGGCGGCGCCCCCGGCTGGTCACGCCGTCCGGAAAGAAGGCCACCCCGTCTTCCACCCAGGTGACGCTTTTGATCTCCAGAAACAGCAGCTTACCTTCCACCTCCAAAACAAAATCCAGACGGCTGCCCTGGGGGATGGTCACTTCGGCCCGGACTTGGCCGGGGGCAGGCAAGCCCGGGAGGGAGCCTGCGGCCAGGGCCTCGGCCACCAGCCGGTTGGGGACCAGGGTATCGATGCAGATCCATCCCGCCGCGCCCCGGACAAAGCGCCAGGTGTAGTCGGTCTTGCGTCCTGGGCGGGCATCGCGGGTCAGCAAAATCTCCTGGCCGGGGTAGGCGCAGCCGGTGAGAGCCCCGGAATTGGGCACATGCACCCAGACGCGCTCGCGGCCGGGCAACTCCACCAGGGCCAGGAACCGTTGGCGGCGCTCCAGGAAACGGGCTGAAATCAGGGGTGCAGAAAAACGCACGAGGGCAGGGGAACAATTGGGAAGAAATTTATTGTCGGGGTCTTAAACTTCATTTTAAATAGGCAGAGTCGGTATTATGAGGGAAGCTGAGGGTGCAGAAAGCTGCTAAAAGGCGTACCAGACCCGGAACCAGTTTTGCAGGTCTTTGTCTTGACCTTGACCTTGGGTTCGATTCCCGGCCTCCACCTGGCTCTTTAAGAGGAAGCTCCACCGTCCCAGGTCGTATTTGAGTTCAGGACCGACGCCCAGGAGCTGATTGGCCAAGGGGCGCTGAAACGGAAAGCCTTCTTCGGAAGGACGGTACAGATAACTATTCAATCCCACGCGCAAATTAGACAGCACCCGATAGTCCACGGCATATTTCATATAGAGCGGCGTGTTGTTGAGCCGCGACGGTTCGGTGGGAGACGGTTCCCGGTTGTACCGGATGGAGATATTGAACTCTAGTTTGCGGGGCAGATTTAGGCTGGCGTCACCATCGGAATGGAGCTTAAGCGATGGAGCAGTTTGGATGCCGGGATAATGAGAGGTCGCGGGCGTTTGAGGTTTTTCGCCCAGCATCTGGGTTTCCAGGGAGCTCTGGGCTTGGATGGGAAGGATAGGGAGAGATCTATAAGAATAATCTCCGGACGCCAAGGCCGGAACGCACGTTGCCGCCAACAGCCAAAAGACTGTCGCCAGCCAGGCTAACCCCCATTTCGCCTGCATTGCTGGACTCCCCCAACTTCATGAACAAACATCTTTTACGTATAATTAATTTACACATTTATCGAAGAAAGTCAAGATCAATTTTGAAGTTAAATGGGGCGCCCATACAGCTCGGAGAGGATTTCCCGGCCCCCCCGGGCCAGCAAGCTCTCGGCCAAACTCGTCCCTAACCGGGCCGTTTCACTGACGGGGCCGCGCCCGGAATCTCTTAAGAGGCGCCGGCCCTCCAGGTCACTGATCAGGGCCTCCAGGTGGAGAACGTCTCCCTCTACCCGGCCCAGGGCCGCCACCGGCACCACGCAGCCGCCCTCCAGCCGGGCTAGGAAGGCCCGTTCCGCGGTCACCGCCAGGCGCGTAGGGGTGTCATCCAGAAAAGACACCAATTCCCGGAGGTCAGGGTCATTGGTGCGAATTTCCAGGCCCAAAGCCCCCTGACTCACGGCCGGCAGCATCTCGGCTTCGGACACACAGCACTGATAGAGATGACCCAACCCTAGGCGGTTAAGCCCGGCTGCGGCCAGAATGAGGGCATCCAGCCCTAAGGTCTCCATCTTTTTCAGGCGGGTGTCGACGTTGCCACGGATGGGCACGACCTCTAAATCGGGCCGCCGATGCAGGAGCTGCACCCGGCGCCGGAGACTGCCGGTGCCGACGCGGCCGCCGGAGGGAATCTCCGCCAGGCTCTTATAGCGGGAGGAGATAAAGGCGTCCCGGCAATCTTCCCGGGGCGGCACCGCGCCCAGCATCAGGCCGTCGGGGACCTCGGCGGGCATGTCTTTGAGGCTGTGCACCGCCAGGTCCACCTGGCCAGAAAGCAGCGCCTCTTCGATCTCTTTGATGAACAGGCCTTTACCGCCGATCTGGGCCAGGGGCACGTTGGTAATCTTGTCACCGGTAGTCTTGATGATGACCAGCTCCACCCGGCAGCCGGGATGGCGCCCGGAAATCTGGGCCGCCACCCAGTTGGACTGGGCCAGGGCCAGGGCGCTGCCCCTTGTGCCGATTTTAATATTTCCGGCCGACATCACTTAGATGATTTTCCTTTGATAAAAACACCTAGTCGTAGGGGCGGACCTACATGTCCGCCCAAGCCAAGGGCGCACACCTAGGGTGCGTCCCCACAGAAAATTTATATTAATGACAGGTGCTGCAGGAACCGGAAGAGCAACTGCCGCAGGAACTTGCACTGCCGCTGGAGGTGGAGGTTAATTTGCCCCCCACTTTGGCCGTGCAGGCGCTCATCAGTTTTTCCACTTTGGTCTGGCCGCAGTGGGGGCACTCGACGCTCGGGTCGGTAACGAAGACCAGCTTCTCGAAATCCTGGTTACAGCTATGGCAATGGAACTCAAAAATGGGCATTATCTGAATATCTCCTTAATCACTCAATCGGCAAGGGGCGACCCACCGGGCCGCTCCTACGGCGAGGCGGCTTAGTCGCATTGCACCTTGCCTGCGTCTCCCGTAAATCCTTTGGTTATTTTAACCTATTTTCTTTCGATGCGCACCGGGGCGCCTTCCGGCACCAGATTAAGGCAGCAGGGGTCATCGGTGATGCGCCCAACGCGGTTAACGGCGCTGGCTGGGCGAATTTCTCCGGGGACGCTGGTGGGGGTGAGGCCGAAGAAGATGCAGAAGGCCCGGCCGGTGGGCCAGTAGCCCAGGTCGCCCACGTTGACCACCACCGCGGCGCTCTCGTCCAGCTCGGCCACCACCTGGGGCACGGGAAAGTGGATTTCATCGCCCCAGAGCTGGGCGGAAGCCTCAATAGGCAGGGCGTCCGCCAGGGCAAGGGCCGTGGGGGAATCATCCAAAAAACCATTGAGCCGTTGATCACCCGCGGTTATGACGATATCGGTAGACATGAGCTCTCCTCCATCTCTTCAATTACCAGGCCAGCCAGCAGAGGAAACATGATCTCATGGTGGCCGGTCAAGGCATAGCCCTGCCCCACCCCGGCGGTGGGGCGGCGCACTACGTTGGTAAGGGGCCGGTAATGCTGCATGAAGTCCAGGTTTACGGTGGTCAAGGGCGCCACTTTGTGGCCCAGGTTACGGGCCAGGGTGATGGCCTTGAGGAAGACCTCCGGGATGATTACCGCGGAGCCCAGGTTGATAAAGACGCCATCGTCGAGGTCGCTGACCAGGGCGGCGAAGAGACGAAAATCCCGGTGGGTTGCGGCTCCCAGGGCTTCCGGGGAGACCGACGGGTGGAGATGGATGATGTCGGTGCCCACGGCCACATGGACCGTCAGTGGAACCTCTAAGGCCGCGGCCTTAGCCACCAGGCTCAGGTCAAGATGGGGAAAATTGCTTTCCAGGAGCCGCCGGCCCACTGCCTCTCCCAGGCCCAGACCGTTGTGCCCGCCCCAGTCAATGGCGCCGTTTAAAAACTCGGCGGTCTCTTTCGCCATGCCGAAGGCGCCACAGCCCAGGACCTCATCCACGTCTTCGGAGGTGCGGCCCACCATGGCCACTTCGGCGTCATGAATGATCCCGGCGCCGTTCAAGGCCACGCCGGTGATGAGGCCCCGCTGCATCAGGTCGATGAGTACGGGGCTTAAGCCCACCTTGATGGGGTGGGCCCCCATCCCTAAGAGTACCGGGCGCTCGGCTCGCCGGGCCCGGACCCAGGCCGCAGCTACCTCCCGCAGGGTCTCGGCCGCCAGAATATGGGGCAGGCGTTTGATAAACTCCTTAAAGCTGCCGCTTTTTTCCCAGGGCGAGCCGAAATCCGCCTGACTCACTTTGGAGTGCCGCTCAGATAAGCTATAAGTCTTGATGCCCTCAAGAGAAAGGGGCTCGAGTTTTTTCATCCAGCCCTCCTGAGAAAAAATGGTGCGTAAGACGCACCCTACAGTTTATGCCTCTTGTTCCCAAGTTGTACTTGGGAACGCATTGTGGCCCAAGCTGAGTTTGGGATGGTAGGGCGCCAAGGAAACAAAAGTTACGGTGCACGGTGCCCACCCTACCTTACTGATAGCTGATCGCTATCCCCCGAATTTTTCGGGAAATAATAGGTAGTCCACCAGGTCACAGAGCACGTGGCCGATCGTAATATGAACCTCCTGGACCCGGGGAGTAATGGGGGACGGCACGGTCAGGGCCATATCGGCGGCCGCAGCCACAGGCCCGCCATCTTTGCCACTTAAGGCCAGGGTCTTGAGACCCATTTCCCGGGCCGTTTTCAGTCCGGCTACTACATTAGGGGAATTGCCGCTGGTGCTGATGCCCCAGGCCAGGTCCCCGGGCTTGCCAAGCGCCCGCACCTGTTTGGCAAAAATCTCCGTGAAATCATAATCGTTTCCCACCGCGGTGAGGATCGAAGTGTCGGTGGTCAGGGCCAGGGCGGCCAGGGGGGGCCGTTCGATCTGGAAGCGGTTGACAAACTCTGCGGCCAGGTGCTGGGCATCCGCGGCGGACCCGCCGTTGCCGAAGATGAGCACCCGGCCGCCGGATTTAAAGACCTGGGCCAGCATCTCGGCCGCGGCGGTTACCAAAGGACCAAGGTCCTGAAGGACGCGGCGCTTGAGTTCAATGGACTCGCTGAAGGCTGCCTGGAACCGGGATTGCAAAGACATGCTTTCTCCCATCAAGCTCTTAGAGGCAAAAAAACTGGATTATACGCAATGACTTAAGTAATTGAACATAAGCGCTCTCTGCGTCCTCTGCGGTGAAAAATAATTAACCGCAGAGACGTTGAGGGCGCAGAGACAAATATGTCAAGTATCTATGATGCTATGTCTATTCCGGCCGGCACCCCTTTGTTGATAAGGAGCAGCAGGTTTATGGCGGGCGGTGCCCACCCATATACTTTAAACCAATAATTTCATATACCGCACCGGGCTGAATTGCATGGTTTCCAGCAAGGCCACCAGTCGCCTGGCCAGGGTCATGGCGCCAGGGTCTTTGACCGCATGGGCCGCCACCTCAGGAAAACGCTCCTGCATCAGGGTAAAGAGGAAATTCTGGGCTTCAGTCAGGTCCAGGGTGATGGGAACCCGGCTTACGAAACTCAAAAAGTCGCCCAAGCGGGTCACGTTTTCCAACTGGAAGGTCTCGGCCAAAGAACGGAGATGCCGGTGCAGGATGCGCCCCAGAATCTCGGCCCCCTCGTGGGTATCCAGCTGCAACCCCATGAGCTGGGCATCGGTGGTCACCTCCAGAATCTCTTCGGAGGTGGAAATGGAAGCCGGGTCCGGTTCCATGAGGCGCAGGAGTTCCACCAGGCGCCGGTTAAAGGTGATTTCCCCCAGGGCGCGAAACAGGCGGGGCATGGGCAGGCCTTCAGTAGCCATGGCCTTAAGCAGGGGCCGGGGTTCCTTAAAGATATGGGCAACCTGTTCCACCGCCTCTTCCTGGTTGGGCCGCAACAAATCATGAAAGACCTGGAGTTTCTCGTCCTGGATAATATCGTGGAGGCTGTAGTATGATTCTCCCAGACGCCGCACCATGAGGGGGATCAGGTCCTCCGGGGTCGACTCGAGAACCCGGAAGAACTCATCCCGCAGGGTGAGGAACTCCTGGGGCGAAGGCTGGGACTGCACCTGGGTGCGGTAGAGGTAGCTCCCCAAAAAGGCGGTGAAAAAGGCCATGGGGCGGCTCTGCCGGGTAATGCCTGAAGTCACGCGTAAACGCCCGGCGGCAAACTCAAGCGAGCCCTGGGTCTTTTCTTCCAGGTCGGCGGCCTCGACCCGGTAGTGGTAGATGTGGCTGGGACATTGGCGTTCCCGGTCCTTGAGCCAGGAAATCACCCACTGGTTGGCCACCTTGGGGTAATCCACCACCGCGGGTCTGATCCGGTTCTGGTAAATGGTGAGGCCGTTGCCCTCCTTGGGGATGTTGCTCACGGCCCGTTCCAGGATTTTCAAGAAGGGGGGCTCCAGGGGCTCGGAGGTGAAATACTGGCCCAACTGCAGGGCCCGGGCGGCATACTTGATCACCTGCAAGGATTCCAGGCCGGAGATGTCGGCGAAGAACCAGCCGCAACTGGTGTACATGAGCAGGGCGTGGCGCTCCATCTCCAGGAGTCTTAAGGCCGCAATCCGGTCTACTTCCTGCAGATTTCCCGTCCCGTGCTGCGAGAAAAACTCGTCCAGCACGCCGTTACTGCGGTCTAAGATGACATTGATATAGGCGTTGCGGGCCTGCCAGGGGTCTTGGAAGTACTTGGCGCCCTCGGACTCGAAGATGGCCGCCAGCTTATCATTTAAAAAATCGAAAGACTCCCGCAAGGGCGCCCGCCAGCGCTGGTTCCAGGTGGGTTGGCCGCCCGTGGAACAGCCGCAGTTCTCCTTCCAGCGGCCCACCCCGTGGGCGCAACTCCAGGAGCTGCCCTCGCCTTGACCGCCCAGGTAAAGCTCCACCTCCATTTTGGGCGGAGCCAGTTCCAGAAACGTGGCATAATTGGTGAGCTGTAACCCCTTCTGAGGCAGGACCTGGGTGAGGGCGTGGGCCAGGGCCAGCTCGCCGAATTTCTTGTGGTGCCCGTAATTCTCCCCGTCGGTGGCCACGTTCACCAGTTGGGGGCGCGACCGGTCCGGAGACAAAGCATCTTCCAGGCGGGCCACCAATCGGTAGCTGTCGGTCAGGAGGTCACCGAAGCTGATATCCGCAGCCACACTGCCGTTATAGAAAAAAACGTCAATGAAGCGGCGCTTGCGGGCCTCGCCGTCGGGCAAAAAACAGCGGTAGGCCTGGGTGGTATCCACGCTGCCCAACGCCGGAGTCCAGTCGCCGCCGGCCAGAGGGCGCACGCGTTTGGCCTGGTAGGGAGACAGGAGGACAAACTTCATGCCGTGGTCTACCAAGGTGGCCAGGGTGGGATAGTTCGCCGCGGTCTCCGGCAGCCACATGGCCGCGGCCGGACGTCGAAACCGGTGCTCAAAATCCTTGAGGCCCCAAGTGACCTGGGTTTCCCGGTCCCGGGCATTGGCCAAGGGCAGGATGGCATGGTTGTAGGCCTGGGCGATGGCATTGCCGTTGCCCAAGGCCGCCAGGCTCTGGGTGTCGGCTTCCAGGAGCCTGGCATAGGTCTCCGGCGCCTGGGCTTCGAGCCAACTGACCAGAGTGGGCCCGAAGTTGAAGCTCAAGTTGCGATAATTGTTGACTATATCTAGAATGCGCGCCTGGCCGTCGTAGATGCGGGCGGTGCTGTTGGGGCGATAGCACTCATTGGTGATGCGGGCATTCCAGTCGTGATAGGGGGAGGCGCTGGGCTCCACCTCGATCTGCTCGATCCAGGGATTTTCCCGGGGCGGCTGATAAAAATGGCCGTGGATGGTCACGTATCCCCGGGGTAAGGTCTTTGCCGCTGAGCCGTCCATAGCTGCTCCCTGGGAGGGGGTTCCCCCCGAAATAGTTTCGCTGCCGCGGCCGGGAGGCCAAAAAGTTGATGACGGCAAGATAAGGGAATTGAGTCATAATAATGCGGGCGGGGAAACGAGTCAATCTCGGCGATGGGTTGGCGGGATAAAATGCCCCGAACCGTGCTTTTCTGTCTTGGAATCACGCAACATGGTTGACAAGCTCTTAAAAGTCGGTAAAATTGAATGGTTCAAGTTCAGATCTTGTGGAGGCTACCGTGTACGCCATTATTCAAACCGGCGGTAAACAATACCGCGTCGCTCCCGGCGATGTGCTCCGGGTGGAGTTCCTTCCGGGTGAGCGCGGCGATGAAGTGGTTCTGGACCAGGTCTTGCTGGTCACCGACGGGGACAATGTCCAGGTCGGCCAGCCCCTGGTGCCCAACGCCACCGTGCGCACCCAGATCATGCAGCAAGGCAAAGGCAAAAAGATCGTGGTCTATAAAAAGAAGCGCCGGAAGAATTATCGCCGCAAGCAGGGACACCGGCAGTTATACACCGCCTTGCAAATCGGTGAAATTAATCTTTAATTTATTAGATTTGAGTCACTCTAGCCTGGGCGTTCCTGACCTGGGAACGTGGGAGCGAGTGGCCCAGGAGAGCAACCATGGCACATAAAAAAGCTGGCGGCAGCTCACGTAACGGTCGGGATAGCGCCGGTAAACGCCGCGGGGTGAAAAGGTTCGCCGGGGAAAGTGTGCAGGCTGGCACCATCCTGGTGCGGCAGGTGGGGACCCGCATCCACCCGGGGACGAACGTGGGCATGGGCCGTGATTTTACCCTGTTCACCAAAATCGACGGCGTGGTCAAATACGAGGCCTTTGGCAAAGATCGTAAGCGGGTCAGCGTCTATCCTGCCAGTTGAAGTCCTTTCTTGATGAAGCCGATATCACGGTCCGGGCCGGTAACGGCGGCCCGGGCTGTGTCAGTTTCCTCAGGGCCCGTTTCCAACCCCGGGGCCGACCCGACGGTGGTGACGGCGGTTCCGGCGGCGATGTCATCCTCGAAGTTTCCCCATCTATCCGCACCTTAAGCCATTTCCGGCGGCGCCGCGTCCTTCAGGCGGATAACGGCGGCCGGGGCATGAGCACGGATCGTCACGGCAAGAACGGCGCCGCGGTGATCGTAGCGGTGCCCCAAGGCACCCGGGTCTTCGACGCAGACAGCGGCAGGCTTATTAAAGACCTCATGACCCCGGGAGAGCGCCTGATCTTGGCCAAGGGTGGCCGCGGGGGCAAGGGCAACGCCCACTTCGTCTCCTCGCGGGTCCGCTCCCCGCGCTTTTCCCAACCCGGTGAACCCGGCGGGGAACGCCGCATTCACCTGGACCTCCAGATTTTAGCGGATGTGGGCCTGATGGGCGCGCCCAATGCCGGAAAGACCACTCTGCTCAAGGCGCTCACGGCCTCCAAGGCCCGGGTGGGGGCTTTTCCCTTCACTACCCTGACCCCCCAACTGGGGGTGCTGCCTCCCCAGGATGATCATGAGCCCCTGGTGCTGGCGGAAATCCCCGGCCTCATCACCGGGGCCCACCTGGGCAAAGGTCTGGGCCACCGCTTCCTCCGGCACCTGCAACGCACCCGGCTCCTCATCCAAGTTATCGATTTGAGCTTTGTCGACCCGACCGCACCCCTGGCGCCACTCGAGATGCTGGAAGAAGAAATGCGCAACTTTGACCCCTTGTTGCTGGACAAACCGCGCCTGGTGGCGTTAAATAAGATTGACGCGCTGCCGCCTGACTACCCGCTGGAGCAAGTCATTCGGGAGTATGAGAAAACGGGCTGGCGGATGTTCGCGGTCTCGGCTCAGACCGGCGAAGGGATAGCCCCTTTACGAGAGGTCATCTGGGAATCTTTCGTATCTTTGGTATCTCCTGTAAGTGTCCCAGAAGAACTCGATTTGCAATCCCCCTAAATTCCAGTAGTGTCCGGCAAGGTTTTTGCTATAAATAGATAAGAATATGATTTCTTAAAAGAGGCCATTACCTAACTTCCGGATTTTTAATGTATTTTCCCTCTCCCCCAATGGGGGAGAGGGCAGGGTGAGGGGGAAGTGAATCGCAGACGAAGCCACCCCTCACCCTAACCCTCTCCCCTCGAAGGGGAGAGGGGATTTTGGTGGCACAGGCTTTCCAGCCTGTGCGGGCGCAGGCTTAAGCCTGCGGCTGCCAATAATTTAGCATCACACCGGGTGCCACGGCCATGCATCCTCTACGACAACAACACCTGAGTAAAGCCAAGCGCATCGTCCTCAAACTTGGGAGCGCAGTCCTCACTGCGGCCGACGGTCTCAACCTCCCCCTCATCCAGCGCCTGGTGGGCGAGATCGGCCACCTGCGCACAGGCGAGCGGGAGTTTATCCTGGTTTCCTCCGGGGCCATCGCCGCGGGCTGCCGCAAGCTGGGGTTCACGTCCCGTCCCTCCGGCATGCCCCAGGCCCAGGCCATCGCCGCGGCGGGCCAGAGCGTCATGATGCACGTCTACGAAGAGGCCTTTGCCGAGTTCGGCCTCAAGGTGGCCCAGATTCTCCTCACCCACGACGACCTGGAATCCCGCCAGCGATTCCTGAACGCCCGCAACACCCTCTTTACCCTGCTCCAATGGCAGGTAGTGCCCATCATCAACGAAAACGACACCGTGGCCACCGACGAGCTGAAGTTCGGCGACAACGACAACCTGGCCGCCCTGATCTGCAACCTGGTGGGGGCCGACCTTCTGGTGCTTCTTACCGATATCGACGGCCTTTATAATAAAGACCCCCGGGAAAACCCCGACGCCCAACTCCTCTCTTTGGTGGAAGCCATCGACGCGGGCGTGGAAAAAGCCGCGGGCAAACGCCCCGGCGCCTTGGGCCGGGGAGGCATGGTGAGCAAACTGCAAGCCGCCAAAAAGGCCGGGGCCGCGGGCATCCCCACCCTCATCGCTAACGGGCTCACTCCGGGCATCCTGGGAACAATCTTTGCGGGTGAAGAAGTGGGGACGCTGTTTTTGCCCCAGGACCAGAAACTTACCAGCCGCCAGTACTGGCTGGCCTATAACGTCACGCCCAAAGGCGCCATTTTAGTGGACAAAGGCGCCTGGAACGCCCTGGTGCACGGCCATAAAAGCCTGCTGCCCGCGGGGATCTTGGAGGTTTTCGGGGGCTTTGGCAAAGGGGCCGCAGTACACCTCATGGACCCCGAGGGCAAACCCTTCGCGGTGGGCCTGACCAACTACTCGGCCCGGGAAATCGGCCGCATCAAAGGCCGCCAGTCCCAGGAAATCGCCCAAACTTTGGGGCAAAAAGGCTATGAGGAAGTCATCCACCGGGATAATTTGGTGATTTTTCCGGAGGTGTAAATGATACTGTTTCTTGTTTTTAGGTTTCAGTTTTCGTTTAAAAACAGTAGGATAGAGGGGACGTTTCACCCCCTTTATTCCAATCTGCCCGTAATGGGGTAACTTTATGCCCAGCCGTGCCGGTGATTGGTTCAATCAAGCGTTAAGGGATCTTGAACAGGCCCAGGACTCCCGAGCAGCCGGGCGCCATGAATGGGCCTGTTTTGCCGCGCAGCAAGCCGCGGAAAAGGCGGTGAAAGCCTTGCATTTGCATTTCGGGCAAGAAGCTTGGGGACACGTCATTGCCCGGCTGCTGCAAGAATTGCCTGCGGCGGTGACCCCGCCGGGTGACCTCATTGAGAAGTCCCGGGTTTTGGACAACTTTTATATTCCGGCCCGCTATCCCAACAGCCATCCCCAGGGGGCGCCCTTTGAACATTACGGCTCCCTGCAAAGCGAGACCGCCGTCACTTATGCCCGTGAGATCATTGAATTCAGCCGTGCTCAAATGGCCTGACGCCCGGGCGGTTATAGGGGCCTTGCATCAATGGGCAGAGAAAATTACCCGATGCCGGCCAGAAGTGTCGCAAATCGGCTTCTTCGGCTCGTACGCCCGGGGCGATTGGGGAGTGGGCAGCGATTTGGACCTGATCATCATCGTAGCCGGAATCAGTCAGCCGTTTGAAATGCGGCCGAGCGCCTTTGATACCCTGGAACTTCCTGTCCCCACGGATATTTTGGTTTATACTCGGGAAGAATGGAATACTTTAAAACAAAAGCGGAACTTTTTCCAAAAATTGGACCGGGAGACGGTCTGGATTTATCCCTCGAATAACCCATCTTAAGAGGCCACGATTGAACTTCGACGACGCCGTAGTTTTGGAAACCTTTTCCAGCCGTATCGAAGCTGAGATGGCCCAGGGGATTTTGGAGGGTGAAGGCATCGAGGCTGTCGTTATGGCCGATGACGCCGGCGGGGCTTATCCCATGCTCCAGTTCGTCCGGGGCGTGAAACTCTTTGTGGCCGCGGAAGACGAGGCCCGGGCCAAAGAAATTCTGGCGGCCATGGCGGACGGCGGCGACCTCATCATTGAACCCTGAGCCCTCTTTAGTCTTATTGCCTCATCTGTTTCATCTCTTCTCTTTGTGTTCAGACTTTATATTCCCGCGGTATTCAAAGGGTTTCCCGCCTGAGAGGCTGTTTGTTTAGCGACTACAGGTTGCGCGCATACAGATAATTTATACTCGTTGCCAAAATCACCCCTCACCCTCCCCTCTCCCACAAGGGGAAGGGGAGAATTATTTTGACAAATCAGCGAGATATAGACTTGTGGGCAAGGATAAGCCCTCAAGGGGGAGGGAGGGAGTGGTGCCCAAGCAGAGCTTGGGCGGAAAGTGGCATTCCCAAGCTGGAGCTTGGGAACGAGGGCGTAATGCAACGAGGGCGAGAAGCTAACTTCTACGAGTGCAACTTGTCTTACCTGTCCTCGGACAGCCACGCCTCGGCTTGGGCCAACTCATGGGGGGTATTGAGGTTAAAGAAGCTGCGGCATTCCGGGTCCAGGGCGAGGACTTCGGATTCTGAGATAATCTGAGGGCGGAACGTTTTGAGGAAACGGGTGGGGCTGCGGTCGGTCTGGAGGAAATCCCGCAAGGCGGGAAGCAAGCGGACGGCATAGACGCCGGGAAACGGCTCCAGGCCTCGAGGGGAACGGCAGACGACCGCGGTCCGGGCGGTACGGGCCGCGCAAGCGGCCAGTTTGGTCAACAGCGCCGGGGCCAGAAAAGGATTGTCCACCGCGGCAACTAAAACCCACGGGGTACGGGCATAGAAGAGCGCGGTGAGCAGACCCCCGGCCGGGCCCTGGAAGGGAAGCAAATCGGTAATCAGAGGCAGTCCCAAGTTTATATGGGCCAGGGGGTGGTTCGTAACGAGCCAGCAGGTCGTGACCAGGGGAGTGAGGGCCTCAGCGACCCTGAGGGCCAGAGGCCTGCCGCCCAGGCGCAGCGTCGCCTTGTCCTGCCCCAAGCGCCGGCTGAAGCCTCCTGCCAGGATGGCTCCCGTCAGCCGGGGAGTTCCACTAGCGCCGCGATTCATGACTTATACCGGGTTGCGTTTATAGCGTTTGCCATAAATTTATGCCGCTGGCTGATATTTAAATCCCCCTAAATCCCAGCAGTGTCCGGTTAGAAAATTGCATGAGGTTGTTCTGCCCCCCTCACCCCAGCCCTCTCCCCCCGAAGCGGGTGGAGAGGGGGTAGGAGATGTGGCCGTTTTAGTAACCATAA